>CAZUVY010000014.1:0-48446 GCA_964623905.1 uncultured Faecalimonas sp. | reverse complement strand
ATTATAATTGTTGTTCCAATCTTTGTCCATAGATGTTTCACTCCCGCAAAAAAAGAATGTGCCTTGGCACATTCTCTTTTATAAAAATACTCCGTTGATGAAGATTTCAAGACCAATAAAAATCAAGATCACACCACCAAGAATCGTAGCTTTGTTTGAAAACTTCATACCAAATTTCTTTCCTAATCCTAAACCAAACATACAGATAAAGAATGTCACTACTGCAATGATGAGTGAACAGACTAAAGCCATCACAAAACCATATTCAGCAATCGTAAATCCTACAGAAAGTGCATCAATCGAAGTTGCCACACCTTGTACCATAAGTGCAACAAAGCCAACTTCTGGTTTTTCTATCTCTTCATCTTCTCCTTTGATTCCTTCAATCAGCATCTTTCCACCAATGAATCCAAGTAAGATCAACGCAATCCAAGGAATAAATTTTTCAAAGGCTTTAAAATACTGCAAAACAGTATGAACACAGATCCAACCGATCATAGGCATGAGTGCCTGAAATATTGCAAATACTCCTGCTACCCCACACATTTTGTTCTTTTTCATTTTAGGTTCATGTAACCCATTTGCAAGTGATACTGAAAAAGCATCCATAGCAAGTCCTACGCCTAACATAATGCTGTTAAAGACGAATCGAAAACTCCAAGTCATTGTTTTATCCTCCGCAATTATAAATTATAATGATGAAAATAAAAAACCAAGTACAGCCGCAAAACTATACTTGGTATATTTCATAAAGATAGATAGACTCCATGCATAGCTTTACAGTTATACATGAGTCTCGCAATTTAAAACAAGCCAGGCTTTCGGAGCCAGTATGTTGACTTGCTACGCAATAAATACGCTTGCTACTCCCTCATGGGATTTTTACTTACCGAGATATATTATCAAAAATGACAGTGCTTGTCAATCCTATTTTATATCTACCGCTGCAGGTAAACCATGAAAACTTTCTGTATGAAGCACTGCATTTTTCACTGCCTGTGCCATTACACGAGAAGCCAGAGTTCCTACAATATTAATATCCACTTCCAGATCTCCTACTGACAGCGCATAGATCGTATCTCCATCCATCATCGTATGAACAGGGCGGATTGATCTTGCATACCCATTTTGAGCCAGTGCAGCAATCTTGTTCAGTTTCGCTTTATCAAATTTGGCGTTTGTAATGATGCAGCCGATCGTCGTATTCGTCACACCATTCTGTCCCTTTGCAGCCTCTGCTTTTGACGCCGCACTCATCTGCATATACATCTGATATAATACTTTTTCTGTATCCACAAAATGCTTCTTATCTGGTGCCAGCGTCCCGGCGAGAATCTGGTTTGTCTCTTCATCATAAATATCACCACATGCATTTACCGAAACAATCGCGCCAACCTTCAGCTCTCCCAATTGCACTGCATACATCCCAAGCCCGGAATTCATTGCAAAATCTGGACCACAGAGTTTTCCAACGGTAGCACCACATCCTGCACCCACATTTCCCTCTGCTGGACAGTTTGCTTCTGCTGCTTCACAAGCTTTTCTTGCCATGGCTTTATCTGGTTTTACCTTGTCTGATACAAATGCAAGGTCAAAAATACACGACTGCAATACAAGTGGCACACGAATATCACCTACACCAAAACCAATCCCTTTTTCTGCAAGGTATTCCATCACGCCGCCTGCCGCATCGAGTCCAAATGCACTCCCGCCGCTTAGAAGCACTGCATGTACTTCCTGGCAATTTGCAGATGGATTCAAAAGTTCTGACTCACGGGAAGCAGGTCCGCCTCCTCGCACATCTACGCCCGCTGGTGCACCCTTTTCACAAATAATAACGGTACATCCTGTCGCATGTTCTTTATCTTCTGCATTCCCGATCTTAATATCTCCAATTTCTGTAATTGGAATTTCTTTTAAAATTTGATTCCATTCACTCATACTTCCGACTCCTTCCTGAATTAATATAAGGCACGATAGATTTCTTCCATCTCATTTACCTCTTATTTTACCACTGTCCTTTCTAGATAAAAAGGGCGAAATTCATTCGAATCTCACCCGCCATTTTTATTCTTGTTCTGCTTTATATAATTCTTCTGCCATTTTCATAATGACGTCATGGCATTCCAGATTCTTTTTCCATTTCTCCGGCATTTTCTCATACCCGATCCATGCCCCCAAAATATTTCCGGTTACTGCACCAGTAGAATCACTGTCTCCTAGATGGTTTACTGAAACACACAGCGCTTTTGAAAAATCATTCTGATATTTCAATGCACTGTACACTGCAATCGCAAGCGTTTCTTCTGCTACCCAGCCTGCTCCCAATGCATGAATATTGACTAAATCTTCTTCTTCATTTTCTGACAAAGCAATTGCTTTCTGTATCAAATCGCATAAAACTTTTGTGTGTCCAAGCTCTGGATACTCTTTTTTTAAATATTCCATGCTTTCTAATATAATATCTTTTAAATCATTTCCTAATGTACATCCGCCATAGACAATTCGATTTACCATATGCGCCAGTGCTGCTGCTGTCAGATATCCAAGTGGATGTCCATGTGTCAGAGCCGCCGCCTCTGCTGCCAATCTTCCTGTTTTTTCGATTTGGTCTTTGACTTCTGGGTGGCGATTGCAAACCAAGCCAATTGGCGCAACTCGCATTACACCACCACATCCTTTGCTGTTATTGATTGATTCTTCTACACTTCCAGGTCTTCCACTTGCCAGCGCACGCAGACAAGTGAGCCCTGGTGCTCTTGATGACTCCATCTCAGGCACTTCACAAAGCCATCCTGATCTTGAATCTTTGATCTCATTTCCACACTGTAATTGAAACCAGTCCAGATATGCCTCCCAGATAGCACTTTCAGGCCTTACGCTAAGACCACCACCTGCACATTTTTGCTGCAAAGCAGACAACAATCCTGCTGCCGTGAATAATGTCATCTGTGTATCATCTGAAATTCTGGCCTTTCCTAAACGTAGTGCATACTCCTGAATTCCTTGTTTTCCATAATTTCGAAAAATTGTATCTTCGTCCATAAACTCGATTTCATAACCGAGCGCATCTCCTGCTGCTCCTCCTATCAAACAACCGTAAAATTTATCTAAGCTCATTCTCCTAATTCCTCCTTTCATCTTGTAGAAAGTATCTCATATCCCTAAATTTTATTTTTTTCATCTTTCCCCTAAAATTAAAATAAACATCTACGTGATTCCAAAATCACATGTAGATGTTTACTTCTATTCCTCTTCTATTCTTATGCTAAATGCCTCTGCACACTTTTTACTAACTGTGTAAAATCTCTGTCTTTCCATCCCTGCTGAATCTGAGACTCCTGAAGTAAAAATTGAAACTTCATCCCTACTCTATAGTCGTATAATTGGTATGGAAGAATAATCTTGTTTGCTCCAATTGCCGTTCCTATCTCCTTTGGAACCCACGGTGAAGCTTCTGCCTCCGGTGTCAATAATAGTGCAACTAATGAAACCTGCGTCAACGCAAGTGGGATTTCTTCTTGATAACTGGAACCATGCGGAATGGACTCTGGCGCCATCCAGCACGAAACACCGCTCCGTGTAATTGCATCTTTCATTTGATATGCGACTGGGGACTGACTGGTACAATAACTAATAAATACTTCTGGAAAACTTTCTTTTTTACTAACCAGTACCTCTTTTAATATCTGGACCAGTTCCTCTGCTTTCAGTGGATTTTTCTCAAAAAACGTAATATTTTCCAGACCATCAATCGTCTCCAGTGCTTTGATGCACTGATGGATCAGCGGAACTGCAATATAATATAATTCAATTTTTTGATTGCCTGTGCCAAGAATCGGGAGAGCAACAGAACGAACCGGGATCTGGTTGATATCTGCCTGCTCTAACACAAAACGCATAGTAGAAAACGTACTTTTTAGGGTCAGCTCTGTCAGACAAGTCTTATCAAATCTTTTTTCAAAGTCGATAAGCTCCACACAGCCAATTCTTTTAAAATTTCCTCTGATTTCCTTAGACAGCCAGCATCCCATGCTTCTCATATTCAGCTCCGGCGATTTTGCCAGCTCATGAACCGATATTCCTTTCTCATCCCATAATCCGCCTATCAGCGTTCCCCAAAGTGGATAATAATTACTCCTAAATGCTGAACAGAAAAGGATATCATATTCTTCCTGTTCCTGACACAAATCTCCACAGCAAACTCGAAGCATTTTCATTTTTCCGAATGATAAAAACTTATATTCCCAAAGTACATTGTCACGTTTTATCATATGCAGTCTCCTGTCCTTTTACTGAAATTCTTGTAAATACTTTTTAATTGTCCATATTAAATACAACGGAACACTAAATGTTTTAGTTCCTTCTACATCATGTTCTCCTACGTTTTTCAAAGAAAACTTAAATCCAATTTTCGGTTCATATTTTTTACAGTATTGTCTATAACTTTTTGCACGTGTATGCACTTCCGCTTTCGCTTCAACCGGAATTATTAAATCTTCATATTCAAATAAGAAATCCAATTCTGCCAAATTGCCTGAACGCCAAAAATACGGATGAATTCCTTGCTTAATTAATTCCAACAACACAAAATTTTCCGTAAATGCACCTTTAAAATTCTTATATAATTCTGCTTCTTCCATAATTATCTTATGCGAAACTCCTGATTTTCTACGCAAAAGTCCTACATCCGACATATATACTTTAAAAAAAGTTGCATCGGCACAAAAAGATAATGGTAATTCTGGATTCGATACTAATTCCAATTTATGAACCAATCCTGAGTCAACCAACCATTCTAAAGCATCTTCCAGTTCACTTGATCTCTTTCCAGCTTTTACATGAGAAAAAACAAATTTATTATTATCTTTCGCCAGCTGCTTCGGAATTGAATCCCATATCCACCCAAGCTTTGGAATATCTGGTTTCGGGGCATGTTTGGCAAAATCGCTGCTATAATCTTGTAAAATATTATCTTGCAGTTTTTCGACTTTCTCGAAATTATGTGTTTCCACCCACTTTGCAACTACCTCTGGCATTCCTCCTACAATATAATAATACTTTAACGCTTTTTCCAAATTTCCTGTATATAATTCTGGCAATTCTCGATTAATACTATATTTTTGAATACCTTCATATATATTTTCACCACCATCCGCACGCAAAAACTCCGAAAACGTAAGTGGAAACATTTGCATTCTATCTACCTTACCTACAGGAAATGAAATATTATCTCTTTTAATTGCAACACCAAGCAACGAGCCTGCACAAACTATATGAAGTTCTCGCTTATTCTCGCAAAAATATTTTAATGAAGTAATTGCATTTGGACATGCTTGTATTTCATCAAAAATAACTAAAGTTTTACCTGGTATAATCTCTTTTCCTCTTATAATATTTCCTAACTCATCTATAATTCTATCAACATCGAAGTCGTAATCAAATACAGAAGACAGTCCCTTGTTTCCTTCAAAATAAAAATATGCTGTATCTTCAAAATATCGCTCTCCAAATTGCTTACATACATATGTTTTTCCACATTGCCTTACTCCTGTTAGTAACAATGGTTTTCTATCAACAGAATCTTTCCATTCTACCAATTGTTTCATAATGTCTCTTTCCATTTTCCTGTATCACCTCTCTTTTCTTTAATATACTACAGTATTTCCTGAAATTCAATCTATAAACTTGCGTTTTTCATATGAACTTTTGCATTTCTCTTGCGTTTTTCATATGAACTTTTACATTTTCCATAGAATGCATAAAAAAGACCATTCTATCTTATTAAAGATAGAACAGTCTTCTATTCTTAATGATGCTCATTCGCCTCCTGCCTTGTCATATAATCTGCACATTGCACCTGCTTCTTTGCTTCACACTCTGCTATACATTTTTCAAGTTCTACTTTTATTTTTCATCCAACAGCATCTTAGCCATACTGCCGACTCCGAGGCATTCTGCAACATCTTTCACGCCCATCTTGACTTCATCTCTGCTAAAATTGTTGCTTTCTAAAAATTCATCCGTCTGTTCATTTAAATACGCATAAAACAGAAGCGCTATTTTGTAATCGTTCTTTCCAGCCTCTTCCATGATATTATACAGTTCATTTTCTGCTTCGTCGATCCTGCCTGCATCTACCATATCTTTCAGTGTCTCCAGTTTCTCTCGTTGCTCTGCACTTTCCAACACTTCTTCTGTCTGAGAACACGAATCAATATTGAACAATATCTTTAAGATTGCCCGTATCATTTCATGAATCATCCTCATGATATAATCTTGTTCCAACATCGACTTTCTCCTATCGATTTAATTTTTGTTTTCTTTTTACTACGCCATTTTTTAAATAGGAAACATTCAGCATCAGATTTACAATTCCAATAAACACTACTGCCGTAATTCCTGTGTCCCAAAACATATGCATAAACAGCGCGATCGCCATAAGGATTGGACACCATTTCATAAGTAACGTAAAACTGTTAAATGCAGACTGGTAAATCAGTTCCTTCTCTGCTTCATCACAGCTTTCTACCCATTGTTCTGTAAATTTGATAGAAGTTGGATCTCCCTTTTTCTTTGGATCGATCTTTTGCTGCATTTTGACAAATCTTACGCCCCAATATCCTTGATATACAAAGAGCAGCATAAATATGAAAAATGCAGCAAGCAATAAAACCATTGCAGAAATACCAAACATTCCGACTGCATCTGTAATTGCCAGCATTCGAATATATTCAATAGAATATCCAGTTGATAATACGATAAATCCTATAACCGCAACAGCATTCAGGATTCCAGTAGCGACAGCTCCCAGTTTCTCCATCTCGTATTCAATGCGATCTCCTTCTTCATCCTCAGCATTTACCACATCCGCTGCAAGTGCTTTCATCTTTTTTATGGCACTCTCACCCACAAAGACTTCTATAATCAAAAGAAGCAGAACTTCCAATGCCATATTTGCCTGCACAAGCTCAATCAAATGTGTCAGATGCGGCATAATACCACTAAACACAAAATCAAGTCCCCACTCCATCATCATAATTCCTAAAAATCCGCCTCCAATAGCAGCACACAATAATATGATTCCATATTTTAAATAAGTATTCATCTTCTTAGACTTCTTCATCCGTTTCATCCTCCTCGTATGAAAAAATTTCTTCCACAGTTGTCTTACATACTTTTGCAATCTTCAACGCCAATGAAACCGAGGGCGAATAATCACCTCGTTCAATCAGACTTATAGTCTGTCTTGATACATTACACAGTCTTCCAAGCTCTGTCTGGTTGATCCCAAGTCTTGCTCTATGCTCTTTTACTCGATTATATAGCGGCATCTCATCAGCTCCTTTCCATTATTTCTTTGTAGAAGTGAATATCGTTCCCATTGCCAATCCCCACAATACTCCTAGAGAGATACCGATTGCCAGATTGTCAAACAATATTCCAAACGCAACGCCTATCGCCAGTCCAAATGGAATTCCTCCTATGGAACCAAATCCTCCAACATTCACCCGCTTATTTACCAAAACCTTTTCATTCCAGATCGCACCTTTGATCTCTCCCCAAAGCATCAGCTCTTTCAGTTCTGCCAGAATAGCTTTCTCAAACTTCGGGATAACCGCTTCACACTCTGATGTCACGAACTGGTTCATCAATCTATATATGATCACTTTCTTTTCGGATGGATTGTCTCCCCATTTCACTTCTTCTGAGGTAGTCCCTCTCGTCAAAAATTCCCATGCATTGTCTAGCGAAAGATCAATCTGAGGACCACGGAAATCTGCTTCTGCAATCTTCTCTTTTGCAAATATATAACATGCTTTCATTTCTTTCTTCTGAAATATTCCATACACTTTTCCACCTGATGCCAGTGCATCCAGCACGCACTGCCTCAAAATATCTGCCTGGACAACATTTCCCATGGAAACTCCAAAATTGTCTTTCTTCGCCTTGTGTTTTGAGATTGTTTTTATCTCATAACCTTTGATATATCCAATCATTTTGTGTCCTCCAACTTGTTGACAATTTATTTTTGCATTTTGACAACTTTACTTGTCACTCAAAATATATCATTGACAAAGAAAGTTGTCAACACATAATTTCTAAAACAATTATTTTACTTTTTTCTTGACTGTGAACTGACTTTACACTATATAGTCAAAGTAGAAATCATCTGAAAGGAGCGCTATATGAAAGTCAACGAACTTGAAGAACAATTACAGATATCACGTGCCAACATCCGTTTTTATGAAAAAGAAGGATTGATCCATCCCAAACGTCAATCCAATGGCTATCGTGAATATAGCGAAGAAGATTTAATCCTTCTTAAAAAAATCATTATTTTTCGTAAGCTGGGACTGCCAATTCCGGAGATTCGTGGAATTCTGAACGGAGACATTTTACTCTCAGATGCGGTTGCACATAATATAGAAAATCTGACTCAGCAGATCAAAGAACTAAATGGCGCGCTGGAAGTCTGTAAGACAATCACCAAAGACACCGATGCCTCTACAAATTTTAATGAAGAATACTACTGGAATTTAATCCATGAAAAAGAAGAAAACGGACAACGCTTTGTGGAATTTATGAAGGACTATCTAGAATTTGAAAAGCAGTCTCTGATCACCATATTTGGTTCTGGCTTTTCTCATAAACGGGATGGATGGAAAATCGCGCTTGGCATTTTACTTTTTTGCTGTCTTGGACGAGGAATTGTATCACTCTTTTTTGAAGGAGAAAATTTTCTGTATGGCTTTATGTATCCGCTTACGATTTTTGCTATAATCTCTTTGATTTCTTTTCCGATTTTCATAATCCATCGGAAATATAAAAATCTGACCTTTGAAGAAGAACCAGTAAAACGATCTGTTCCGAAAACAGTCCTTAAGATTATCTGCGCCATCCTCTATATTCCGCTATTGATAATCGGACTTCCTCTTCTGCTTGAAACGATCGTCACGGAAATCATGCTCGGCAATGACACCTTATTTGTCATGACTTCTGATTTATATATGGTATATGTGATCGCAGGACTAGCCCTGTTCGCCGTTTTGTTGTATTTGTATTCCAAACATGGCTTATTTGGCACTTTGAAAGTAAATCTTCCAAAGAAAATCAAGCGAAAAGTTACCCTGTATGGAGTATTTGTTTTTCTTTTTGCCACAGTCCTCTATCTGTCCTGGTTTCATATTTTTACAGAAGATGGGGTCTCTACGCAGCATTTCTTTCTTCACAAAGAATATGCCTGGTCCGATATTGACTATTACACCTTAAGCGCTGGGAATGATGGCACTTTAAATTTTACAATCGTAATGAAAGACGGCACGCGCACAAACCTGCTTGGCAGTTCCGTGTCTATGTCCAATTTCCCGGAAGACCTTTCTCCTGACGGGGAAGAAGATTTTGGGCGCCAACTCGTTACTCAATTCTCGGAAATGGGAATAGAACTTCGCGTAGATGACTGGGAAAAACTTTACAAAGACCTTGGATATGAATACTGGTCTGATTATGCAAAAGAACTGCGAGAACTTGCAAG
The DNA here is from genome assembly GCA_964623905.1 of uncultured Faecalimonas sp. Taxonomy (GTDB): domain Bacteria; phylum Bacillota; class Clostridia; order Lachnospirales; family Lachnospiraceae; genus Faecalimonas. The sequence goes on along the minus strand of CAZUVY010000014.1, from coordinate 38,911 downwards.
TCAATAAAAAAGAAAGAGAAAACGCATCAGTTATCTACTAATGCGTTTTCTCTTATGATATTCTTTTTAACTTATCCATTAAAATTTATCATTGTGAATTTCAAAGTATGATTGACTGTATTTGCATACTGGACAAACTTCTGGAGCTTTTTCACCCACTACAATGTGTCCACAAACGCGGCATTCCCACATTTCCTGACCGCTCTTTTCAAATACTTTCTTCATCTGTACATTATGAAGAAGTTCACGATAACGTTCTTCATGACGTTTTTCGATTGCTCCTACTTTGCGGAAACGTTCTGCAAGATCATGGAAACCTTCTTCATCGGCTTCTTTTGCCATACGATCATACATATCTGTCCATTCGTAGTTTTCACCTTCTGCTGCTGCCAGAAGATTTTCTGCTGTATTTCCGATGTGTCCAAGTTCCTGGAACCAAACACGAGCATGTTCTTGTTCATTGCGTGCTGTCTTTAAGAAGATTTCTGCTAATTGTTCATATCCTTCTTGCTGAGCTACCAATGCGAAATATGTATATTTGTTGCGTGCCTGACTCTCGCCTGCAAATGCTTCCATCAGATTCTTTTCTGTCTTTGTACCTGCATAAGGTGTAGCCTGTGCTTCTGCTGGTTTTTCTTCGATCTTTTCAAACGCAGAAGCTGGTCTCTTACAAAGTGGACATACATAATCCTCTGGTAAACTTTCTCCTTCATAAACATATCCACAAACACTACATTTCCATTTTGCCATAATTCTAAGTCCTCGCTTTCTTAAAATGTGTTACATTTCATCATTCAATATATGCTATAATTTTATCACATTAGAAGCGTTGTAACAATCAATATTGGAGGTTACTTATGAGAGAAATTTTATTTTTAGGAGACAGTATCACCGATTGTGACCACTCTTTTGACCCGGAAAATCTTGGAACCGGCTATGTACGAATGATCGCAGAATATTTTTCTGCACAAAAAGCAGAGGTACAGATTCACAATATGGGTATAGACGGACTCACCGTGAATTCTTCAAAACGTCTTTGGAATCTCTGCTGCAAGGATTTAAAACCCGACTTTATTACAATCCTGATCGGCATCAATGATATTGCAGTTATGAAAAATACGGACAAAGATCCAGAGCTTGCTCTTTTGGAATTTGAATATCAATATGAATCCCTGATCCGTCAGATTCGATCTCAGACCAATTGCCCGATTCTTTTGATGGAACCGTTCGTCTTTCCCCATCCTGCTATGTTCCTTTCATGGGAAGCTGATGTGCAGCTGATGAGTAAGATCATCCAAAAACTCGCTGTGAAATATGATCTTTCGTTCCTTCCACTTTGGGACGCCTTATCTAATGCCGCCTTGGAAAACGGGTATGACGCCGTCACATTAGATGGAGTTCATCTCACAAAACTGGGACATCAGATGATTGCAGACTCTCTCCTTCATTTGCTTCTTCCAGAACCACCTGCTGGTCTGTCAACTGTTCTTTGAACGTAACATGAAAGACTGCTTGCTGCCAATTGACGGAAACACCTGCAAATTTTTGTTTTTTACGTGCCTCTTCGTCCAAAATTTGCAATATTTCCTTCATAACTTCTTTTGTAAGATATCCGCCGCGCCACTGGAAAAGAAATACTTTTCCTTTCTTTACAGCCTGCGCAGCCCTTTTTCTGATATCTTCATATTTGGTAAACGAAATCTTTTTCTCGCGATAGTAGGTATGATCACCGTCATCGCATTTCGGTATTTTCCAGATCACCGGCTCGTGGTCTTTGAAAATCTGACTGTCACTCAAATTGAAATAGTCATAGCGGATCTCCTCTCCGCGTCCCAGACTATTATCAAACGTTGCATCTAAATGATAATATTTGCCACCAATACGTACAATATTCCACGCATGACGATATTTGATCTTCTTCTCTGGATTGGCTTCCGAAATTGCAATCATACACCAAATACCGAGTGTATCACACAAAATCTTGACTGATTTTGCGATTCCTTCGCATACTCCAACACCATGTCCCAGTGGACCAATGATCTCATGGGAGTACGGCTTTTTCAACTTATCATAATGAACATTCTGGCAGATAAAGTCATGAATAAATAGTTCTTTCTCTTTTTCACTCATTTTTTCTGCCTGACGCGCAAGCTTTTTCACACGCGCATCCATGGCTTTCTGGTGATCCATGATTTTACTCTTCTGAAACAGATATTCTGGAATCATCTCAATGTTGTCAGAATCCTCATAGTAACGATATTTAAAATTGACCGAATAAAAAATTTCCGGACAATCCAGGCGAAGCAGAAAATAGACATCCGCCAATTCCTTATGCTCTAAACGTGGTACTGGAAAAGATGGTGCCAAAGACTTCAGCCCCGATTTCATTGCATAATACGCTCTTTGCTGATTCTTATTCAACAGATTATAATAATAAGACATACCATGTTCTCCATATTCTATTTTTTCAAAATCTTTATATTGTCCAAACTATATGTCTTTGTCATTCCATCATCTTCATAGAGACTGTATTCACTGCCATCTCCAAGAAGTGTCAAATCTTCAAACGACATCTCACTGCTGTTTTTTAATTCTTTTCCTACCGGCACCAGCTTGTCCTTCAAAATAAAGAAGACAACTTCATTCAATGCCACTTCAACAAACATGCTTCCTTTGCACACCGACGTACATGTAAACTCTTTTCCATTGTATCGCACCATCGCCATATCTTCTGGCAGATAGATTTCTCTTCCTTTTGCCCCTTCTTCCAAAACCGGCGCAGCCATAATACTTTCTCCGACTAGGATCTGATCATCAATCTCTCTTGCCTTCTCATCCTCCGGATAAGCAAATGCAAGTGGTTTGATATACATGTCCCCTTTCAGTGCCGCTTTCATATATTCTGAATAGATATATGGAAGCAATCGGTAACGAAGGGAAACTACATCCCTGAATTCTTCTACTTTTTCAAACTGATAACATTCTTGTTCTGCAAATCCACTGTGATTACGCATCAATGGCACAAAAACAGCAAACGCCAGCCAGCGGATCAGTAATTCTCTTGTGGTCTTACCCATAAAACCACCAATGTCTGCTCCTGAATATAAAAAGCCACACATATTGAGCGACTGCATATGTACCAGATGCAGTTTCAAATGTTCCCAGCAGGAACTGTTATCTCCTGTCCAAAGTCCTCCATATCTGCCAGATCCAATGTATGATGATCGGGCAAATAGCATAAATCTGTGATCCAGCAGTTTGTCGAGCTGCTCACTCACTGCCATTGTCATAAACGCTCCATAAATGTTGTGTACATCATAATGGCGAATCTTTTTCCCATCCACCTGATGATAAAAAGATTTGTAATCCTCGATCACGCGCAATGCTTTCTTTGCCTCACGCTGCTTTCCAAAAACGATATCCAGATAAAAACAAAGGCGCTTTGGTCCTTTTGTATTCTCACTATAGAAAATAGCAGGTTCGTTCATATCGTTCCAGAAGCCTTCGACTCCTTTTTCTGTAAAATAGCGATATTGGTTTCCAAACCATTCTCTGGCCTTCGGATTCAGGAAATCTGGAAAATGTGTCATGCCAGGCCATACACCTGCTTTAAAATATTTTCCTTTCTTATTGGTGCAGAAATAGTCCTTTTCCACACCTTCTTCATAGATCGAATATCCCTTTTCCACCTTAACTCCGGCATCTGTGATCGGTACCAGGTGAATCCCTCTCGCCTGCACTGTATCTATAAACGTCTGCAAATCTGGAAAAGTTTCTTGATTGACTGTGAAATCTTTATATTTTTCCATATAATCAATATCCATGCAGACATAGTCCAACGGAACTCCGGCTTTTTCATGTCCATCAATTACATCAAAAAAGTCTTTTTGCGTCTTGTATCCAAATCGACTCTGACCATAACCAAATGCCCAAAGCGGCGGAATATAACTTTGCCCAATTGCTCTTAAAAATTCTTTCGTAATCTCATAAGAGTTTTCATGTTCAATCAGATATACTCTCAGATCCTGTGTCTCACAGATCACCTTAAGTTCTCCAGAATCTTCATAATCAATCTCAAAAGTCACTTTTGCCGGCGTGTCAAAAAAGATTCCAAAGTGCTTACTTCCGTCAATGATGATGAAATTGTGCGAACTATAGATCGACGGATTCTCATCAGAATGATTTGCCGTGTCTGTGTTAAAAGAAATATATCTTCCGCCACGCTTATTGAGACCTCGCGTTGTCTCCCCAAGCCCGTATACAATATCCTTCTCCGCCAGTGTATACTGGAATTCCATCGCAGCATCGGTTTTATTTACCTGCAGATATTTCACATCTGCATTTTCTTTCACTTCCTGTGTGATTGCAAATGTCTCAAACGGATTCCCATAGGTTGTCTTCCATATCATATTAATCATCCTCACCTGTTTTTGATCTATTACGATAGTTTCTGTTTTATCTTTTTCTTTCTAATATTTGTAAATCCATCCTGCATATTCTTCGCAACATTTGCACTGGCAAACGTACGGGCACGAAGCAGTATCTTTCTGCCTTCTGGATTTCTTGTATAAACCAATTCATAGTTTCCGATCGCATCTTCCAGATTCTTTGTCAGACGTTCTGCATCTTCTTTTCGTTTTGCAAAAATCTGCGGAACACAGAAATATTTATTTCTTTCTTTTTTATAAAGCAAATATCTCTGATTCTCTACTGCTCCCAAAAACTCTTCTGCACATTGTGCAAATATTTCTTTCTCCCTTGCAGTACCGCCGCTCAGATACATTGCATAGCCGCTTCCTGCATGTTCTGTTTTCACACGGCATTTGGAAGTAATCTCACCAATTTCTTGTAAACTTTTCAAAATACCATCGCCAATTTCTTTGAAATATTTCTCCGGGTCTTTTCTGCGCTGAACCTTCTGATATGCTTTTACCACCATTACAGTCAAAACAATTCCGAAAATCAGCGTTGGGAGAGAAAATTTGAAATTTGACACTGTGATACCGATCATGATGAATGCAAGGATTGCCTTTTGTAACACTTCCTTCATCACATCATCTATAAATGCTTTTTCTTCTAATACACTGCTTTCTGCTTCTACTTCGTCTGCTACTTCCATACCATCATACTTTGTCACAGCCGTCTCCCACTGCTGGCGCAGAAGTTCTCTGTCACCTGCCATGCGAAGCATCTCTGCATTCATTTCCTGAATACTTTGTTCCGTAAATGGTTCTTTAACTATATTCAGACGCTCCACGCCATTTTCAATACTGGTTCCGTCATAGCTCACACCCAGAAAACCTTTCATACGGCGCTTCAGCGTCTCAAAATCAGCCGACTGCGGAGCCTTTTCTTTTCCGATTGTCTGGAAAATATTTTCCTCGTCTGCATTTTCCACACAGACCAGATGCCAGATATTTGCAGTTTTATCTGGATTGCCTTTTTGCATACGGATCGCTCTTCCGCGCATCTGATTGCTCAGTACAAAGGAACCCACAAAACTTGCCAGAATCAATGAATTCACACATGGAGAATCGTATCCTTCTCCCAGTAAGGATTTGGTTCCAACCATAATTTCAAAATATCCCTGTTCAAAAATCTCTGTGACTAGGCTAATGATCTCACTGTTTTTCCCAACAATCGATACCTCAGAATATCCTGTCTCTGCGCTTCCCTCTCCCAGAATCTTCTTCGTCGTAACCAGATTCTCTCTGCCATACTTTGCTTTCACTGCCTGACACAAAGCATCAATTGCGGTATCCGGCAGGATCACCACACTTCCACAAAGTACAGAAAGTCTGCACTCAGCCGGAAGAACTCGTCTCAGATTTTCAAAAATCGGAAGAACTCCCATCTCATGTGCGTCTTTTTCCGGGTACCCAATCACTGCTTTGTATTCCTTGCGGATGAAATCTGTCAGTATCAGCATACGCAGTTCTTTTCCCATGCTGTCATATTCTGATTTTGCAATGGAAATCATACTTTCTAATTTACCAAGGCTTGTAACCATCATTTTTTTGACCTGATCATTCTCCACCAGCACGACTTTCTTACGAAGAATCAAATGCTTTTGCTTTAACTCTTTCATCAGTTTCTCGCGGTACTCTTCCGTACAATTATAGCTTTCGGTATCATCAAACAAAAATCCCTGCAGTAAGATCTGCATCCATTCCGGATCCATCTTTGGAAATTCTTTTACATCCAAAAGCTGCTGCCAGCGTGTATCAAATTTTATTCCCTTTTCGTTTAAAAAAATCAAGATAGAAGATAAATATGCCGGATATTCCAACATCTGATCACTGCTGAAACCATAATCGGCTATCCCAATATGCGATCCAATCACTTCTGCAAATATCGGATCCTGCATCAGTGTTTCAAATGTTTCAGAAATTGTCTCACTGTATTCCTTTAACTTCTGTTTTTCGTCCTCTGTCGGAAAACTGAACATAACATAATCCTGATGCGGACAGAGGCATTTTTCCTTGACCAGTTCTGGAACAATGATCTCCTCGTCCACCGCTCCGCACATATTGGTATAGCGTTCCCACTCTGTCTTATTAGAATCATAAGGAGGCGTCGCTGTCAGTGCGATCACTTTTAATCCTGTTTTTTCCATTTTTGACTTAAACTCTTCCAGCGCTTTCCACCATTCACTGCGCAGATGATGACATTCGTCCAGACAAAGCACCTTGATCCCTGCTTCTTTTACCGTCTTTAACAAGTCAAATCCAGAAAAATCCACCTCTTCTTTTTGCTTTTCGGATTCCTCTTCTGCCGAATCCTCTTCCGTTCCTTTATATTTTGTCATCGCGCTGAACAACGTCTGATATGTTATGGAAGTGATCAATGCAGGATTCTTTAAATCCCGCGACAAAATATCTGTTCTGCCATTCAACAAAAATGCACTTTGTACTCTCTCAATCCATTGTTCCCGGATTACCAGTCTTGGAGAAATCACAAGCGCAGGCTGTCCAATTCTTCGAATCAATTCTATTCCAAGTGTTGTCTTCCCCGAACCCGGTGCTGCCACAATATGTATCTTTCCATCTTTGAGATACAAATCCGCCTTATCCAAAATCCGCTGCTGATAAGGTCGGAACGTCCCATTAAATTTCAAAATGCCATTAAAGATATTCATCCGATTTTGCTCCTTTTCCAATCTCATAGTCTTTTAATTTTCCCGTGTATACAATGTCTTCATCAAACATTTCTAGAAAATGAATCGGCTGTACGATAGGCTCGAACTGATTCTCCTGTGTAATCTGAAAACGCAGCAAAATGTCTCTTACAAAATCGGAACAATAGTAATAATTTTTTGGTTTGTAGTTCACCCGAAACGCCGCCAGTACCAGTCCCAGATAATTGTAATGATACAGATCTCTGTCCAGATACATGCGTTCCAGAAAATGCTGCATCTTCTTATATGTCTTTTCTTTCACCGGAATTGCAGCTACAATTGCCTCAGTATTTGAAAAGCGGTGAAAAGTTCCATAGCTTGGCGATTCTTTTACAAATCCCGCCAGGAACGGATTGTACGCCCGCTTTCTCCCAAACGAATATAAAATATGCAAATCATTTGCCAAACTGATGGATACATGATTATACTGTGCACCAGTCACAAATTTCAATATTCTAGAAAGAATCGTCCCTGTCTGGCTGATCACAATATAGATATTGTATTGCTTTTCTGTCTGTAACATGGATTTTCTCCTTTGTAAATACTTTGATAAATCTCACCTAAATTTTATTATAACACAGAGCCTATTTCCCTGAAAAGAAAAAGGGGCTGTCGCACTAACTAAATTTTAGTTAGTGCGACAGCCTCCTGTAAATTACCATTCAGTAATTATTCTTCATTTTTTACTTTTTTCGCTTTTTTGATTTTTCCTTCTTTGAGTACCATTGCAGTACGTGCTGGAATGTAAAGTTCAACATAGTTCTGACCATCAAATTCTTTTACTGGGTATGTCATATGTGCAATCAGTCCATTTCCGCCATATGCCCAATCATCTGTTGTCATCTTCATTTCATAATCTGCTTTGTTTGGTACTGGAACCAATACGTTTGTCAAAGATTGTGTTGGATGGAAGTTGAATACGAAAAGAAGTCCCTTACGATAGAATGCGATTGTCTTTTCAGGTTCTTTTAATAAACATAAATCTGCCATACGTTGTTCAAACATATTGTTGCGTTTTGTAAGTCTTACCATATCGCGGTCGAAATCGCCAAGCCATTGATATTTTAAGTTTTCATCCAACATCAAGTGCCATTGACGACGGCAGTAATGGAAGCTCCATCCGTTACCTTCACGTGGGAAGTCGATCCATTCTGGATGACCAAATTCGTTACCCATAAAGTTGAGGTATGCTTCTCCACCACCAGCAAGTGTGAAGAGACGGATCATCTTATGTAATGCGATTGCACGGTCGATTACTGGATTGTGGCAATCTTTGTTCATGTCTGTATACATAGCAGCATCAGCAAGACGGAAGATCATTGTCTTATCTCCTACTAACGCCTGGTCATGACTTTCTACATATGCAACTGATTTTTCACCTGGACGGCGCAGACACATATCGCCCCACATCTGTCCGATGTACCAGTCTTCATCTTTCTTTTCTTTGATTGTACGGATCCACATATCTGGAAGACCCATAGCAAGACGGTAATCAAATCCACATCCACCATCTTCTACTGGTAAACACATACCTGGCATACCAGACATATCTTCAGCGATTGTGATCGCATCTGGATTCACTTCACGAATCAATTCGTTTGCTAATTGAAGGTATGTAATTGCTTCTGTATGAGTGTTCATAGAGAAGTATTTGTCGTTGCTATTGAAATCTGTTCCTAAACCATGGTCATGGTAAAGCATAGATGTTACACCGTCGAAACGGAAACCATCAAAGTGATATTCTGTCATCCAGAATTTTAAGTTAGAAAGTAAGAAGTGGATAACTTCTGTCTTTCCGTAGTTGAAGCATTTTGTACCCCATGCTGGATGATCACCTTTTGGACCGTCATGGAAGAATTGCCATTCTGTTCCATCAAACATGTTGATACCTTCTGCTGTATTCTTAACTGCATGAGAATGTACTACGTCTAGTAATACACGGATACCTAACTTATGAGCCTGGTTTACAAGATATTTCAGATCTTCTGGTTGACCGAACCAGCTTGATGCTGCAAAGAAGCTTGATACCTGATAACCGAAACTTCCATAGTATGGATGTTCCATGATAGCCATAAGCTGAACTGTATTGTAACCAGCTTTTTTGATATGTGGAAGTGTATACTTCGCAAATTCGCGATAGCTGCTTACTTTTCCTTCTTCCTGAGCCATACCAACGTGTGCTTCGTAAATATATAATGAATCAGAACCTTTGAAATCCTGATCTGTCCATTTGAATTCTTTGCGGTCGTCTACTACTACTCCACACCAAGCTGTAGTTTCTACGTCCTGAACTACACGACGGATATAAAGTGGAATATGTTCTGTACGTGTCAGATTTGCATCTACAACTGTCTTAACTTTACATCCTTCCCAAAGAGTATCTTCTCCCTCTAAAAATAACTCCCAGGCACCGTTGTCTAATCTATTCAAAGGATATTGTGTCTTATCCCAGTTATTAAAATCGCCTGTCAAATAAAGCTGATGAGCACTTGGAGCCCATTCACGGTAAACCCAGCCTCCATCTACATGATGAATACCAAAGTACTCGTGTGCATTTGCAAAATCTTTGAGTGTTCCACCTTGAGGCATTAAACGTTCTTTTGTACTGTTGTAATTGTACATACGTAATTCAATATCGCCTGCAAAAGGTTGTAATTGAGGATTTAATTCCAATACTCGATACATTCTTTCACCTCATAACGGAGCATTCTGCTCCATCCCTTTCTCCCTCCCATGGGTCTAAACTTTGTTGTTTCGCACCTTTTATTATATCACTACGTGAAATAAATGGCAAGCAACGTCATTTGCTTTATCTTTTTACAAAATACTCTTCGTACCATACTAAGAAAGTATAGATTGTCCATACTTTTCTCCAGTTATCTGAGTTACCGCCTACATATTCATCAAAAATCTTCTGAATTTCTTCTACATTAAAGAACTTAGCAGCCATCTCACTGTGGAATTTTGCCTGTACATCCTGATTGTATCTTTCATCTGCCATCCAAATACGAATTGGTACAATAAATCCAAGTTTCTTGCGGAATGCGATTTCTTCTGGAAGTACCTTTGCAGCAGCAGTACGGATCACTACTTTATTCTGCTCTGCATTTACTTTATATTTTGCAGGAATTCTTGATGCAATATCAAAGATTCTTCGGTCTGTCAATGGCATACGAATCTCCAGTCCTGCTGCTTCACTCATCTTATCTACGTTCAGATAAATATCTCCTTCCAACCAGATCTGAATATCGATATCCTGCATTTTTGAAAGAGGATCCAATCCTTCATTTTCTTCGTACATTTCTTTCACAAGGTTGATCGGAAGTACATCTTCATAATAATTTTTAAGAATGACTTTCTTCTCCTCTTCCTTCATGATATTTGTATTTCCTACATAAAATGTCTTCAGATTATCCCCGTAACGTTCTGCATTGCGGTACATATTGTATCCGCCGAAAAATTCGTCCGAACCTTCTCCTGAGTAACAGAGCTTTGTATGTTCTGCTGTTGCCTTACATCCAAGTGCAAATACGATCGCGGATGCATCACCCAGAGGCTGTTCCATATTATACATTACGTAAGGAACGATTTCGAAATATTCTTCTGGTGCGATCACGCGTCTGTTAAATGGGATTCCAAGCATCTTTGCAGTCTCTTCTGCAAGTTTCGATTCATCAAAACGTTCTTCTACGTAACCGCAAGAGTCTGCTGCTTTTGCTTCTGACATTGCAAGTACATAAGAAGAATCCACACCGCCTGAAAGGAACGATTCAATCTCTTCATCTGCTGCTTTTGTCTCTGGCATGATTTCTTTTAATGTATCATGCAGTTCGTCAACCCATTCTTCTAATGTTCTGCTTTCATCTGGATGGAATTCTGGTTTCCAGTAACGAACGATCTCCATCTTTCCGTTTTCCCATACCAGATAACGTCCTGGCAATAATTTCTTCACACCTTTAAAGAATGTCTCTTCCCCTGGTACGTATGTAAGACTCATATAAATCTGAAGTAATTTGTCGTTCAGTTCTTTTACGAAACCATCCTGCTCCATAATCTGACGGATCATTGTTCCATAAAGAAGTCTTCCATCTTCTGTCACATAATAATAGAAAGGCTTTGTTCCAAACTGATCTCGCAGACAGAAAAGTCTCTGCGCTTCTTCATCCCAAAGAGCAAATGCAAACATACCATGCATGTGATCAGCCATATCATATCCCCATGTTTCGTATGCTTTCACTAAAATCGCTTCTTCACGAGCTTCTCTGCTTAAAGAACTGTCAATCCCAAGTTCCTTGCAAAGTGCTTCCCAGTTACGGATGTGTCCTCTGTATTCTTTTACTTTTATCATAATCGTAACCTCACTTATTAAAATTTATCTCTTTTTACCCATATAGTTTATCACAATCCGTCTGTCACATCAACAAATTGAATTTTTCTTTACAAACTGGTTCGTAAGGTGTTATAATCACTAAAAGTTTTTAAAAGAGAGGCAGCTATTATGAAATCATTTGTTCAATTATCTATTTTAAATAGGGACGACGATTGATAGCGCTTGTATCTGATGACATTCATAGGTACAAGTGCTCTTTGTGTTGTGCCTATGTGGAATAGAATTTTAAACCACATTGGTAAAAATTATTATATTTTACTCGTGTGGTTTTTTTGTACCCTTTTTCACATGCAATTGACCACGCGGGAAATAAAATGTGCATTTACAATACTGCACGGAAAGGTTGTGATCGTATGGGACATAGAGACGATGCCCTCATGGATAAGATTTTTTCTATCTTAAAATAAAAATCAAAATCTTGGAGGACAACTATATGAATTATATTACTGGAAATCAGAAACCAGAATTATTGGAAATAAAATCTTTAAAACAATACATTGGAGAATCCGTACAAATTCACGGAAGTATTTATAAAATTCGAAAAATGAAAGAATTCGCATTTGTACTTGTAAGAACTGCATCTGAGATTGTGCAGTGTGTTTACAGTCAGGAGCACGCCATGTTCCCGCTGGAAGAACTCATAGAAGAAAGCTGCGTCAGACTTACCGCAACGGTTGTCGCTGAGGAACGCTCACGCAGCGGTTTTGACCTATACCTGCTCCAGATGGAAGTGTTATCCACACCGTTCGAAGAAAGCCCGATCGTTATCAACAATAAATGTGTGAATACTTCACTTGAGAACCTGCTGAACTATCGACCGATCACATTACGTAACGAAAAAGAGCGTGCCATCTTCCGTATTCAGAATGGGATCACCATTGCCATGCGTGAGTTTCTTCAGGCCAACCACTTTATTGAAATCCATACTCCTAAAATCGTGTATGCAGGAGCAGAAGGCGGTGCCAATATTTTCAAACTCAACTACTTTGGCAAAGAAGCTTTCCTTGCGCAGAGTCCACAGTTCTATAAACAGATGATGGTCGGAGTGCATGAAAGAGTGTTTGAGATCGCACCTGTATTCCGTGCTGAAAAGCATGACACCTCCCGTCATCTCAACGAATATACCAGCGTGGACTTTGAAATGGGCTATATTAAAAGGTTTGAGGAAATCATGGAAATGGAGACTGCCATGTTAAAATATGTGATGGCATACCTGAAAGGACATTATGAAACTGATTTTTCTTTATTAAAGGCAGAAATCCCACAGATCAGCGAGATTCCTTCTATCAAATTCAGAGAGGCAAAAGAATTGATTGCCAAAGAATGCGGCCGAAAAATCAAAGACTATACAGACTTTGAACCAGAAGAAGAAAAGTTACTTTCTGAACTGATCCTGAAAAAGACAGGAAGTGAATTTGTATTTGTAACCCACTATCCAAGCAGTAAGCGTCCATTCTACGCTATGGACAGTGAAGAAAATCCAGAAGAAACGCTGAGCTTCGACTTACTCTTCCGTGGTCTTGAAATTACAACCGGTGTTCAAAGAATCCATGAGTATGAGATGCAGGTTGCCAAAATGCAGGCACGTGAAATGAATGTAGAAAGTTTTGAAAGCTATCTGATGATGCATAGATACGGAATGCCTCCACACGGCGGTCTGGGACTTGGGCTGGAACGTCTGACGGCAAAACTCCTTGGCTTTGAAAATGTCAGAATGGCAACCTTGTTTCCAAGAGATGTGCATCGACTGGTTCCTTAAACCAGTTGTCAAAACTCGACAAAAAAGTTATACTACTCTTTAGGCCATATAAAGAGTAGGGGGAAACAAATGTTAAGATTTATTTTTTGTATTGTGATTGGTTATCTGCTGGGTTCACTCAGTCCTTCTGCATTTTTTGCAAAACTCAAAAAACAAAATCTAAGAGAACAGGGCTCTGGAAATCTTGGCGCAACCAATGCATTTTTGATCATTGGAAAGAAATACGGGATCATTGTAATGCTGTTTGATGTACTGAAAGCATATCTTTCTATTACAATTGCAAAATTGCTTTTTCCAAAATATATCATAATCGGCATTCTTACAGGCTGCGTTACCATACTTGGCCACATTTTTCCATTCTATATGAATTTCAGCGGTGGGAAAGGTGTTGCCTCTTTGGCTGGTCTGCTGCTTGCAATCGTTCCAAATTCTTTTCTTATTTTACTATTGATCTGTCTGACTCTGATGATCGTATTTAATTATGTGGTAGCTGCACCTGTGTCTGCATCCACATTGGCACCATTTGTAGTCGGACTTCGCATGAGAAGCTTTGGGGCTTTTTTCTTTCTGGCAATCATAGGAATCGTAATCATTGCCAAACATAAAACTAATTTTATAAGAATCAAAAACGGAACTGAAGTAAAAGTATCCGAATACTTCAAAAAAGATTCACAGGTAAATAGTTAGAGGCCGACTTTCGTCAGCCTCTTCTCTTATGCCTTTTTCAGCGGATTCCACGTTCCCCTGATATAACAGATCAAAAACAATATAAACAAAAGTAGATTGTGTGCGATCATGCATGCCCACGCAGACACCAGTCCCATGCCAAGCATCTGGGTACAGATGAAGGTCCCTATAATACGAACACCCCACATACCGAAAATATTGTAGATAAACGGAATCTTTGTCTTTCCGACTCCCATTAGAAATCCTTCTATAATAATGGAGAAGCCATAAAACGGCTCAGATACCGCAACCATACGAAGTACAGTTGTACCAAGTCCGATTACCGCATCACTCTTTGAGAAAATGCTCATCAACGCTGGAGCTGCCGCGAATAAACACGCTCCTGAAAAAATCATCAGGATGATTTCAATTGGAATGAACATTTTTGCAAGCACCTTCATGCGCTTCTCATCCTTCGCTCCATACGCATTGCCTGCAAGTGTGGCTGCCGCTGTCTGCATTCCATATCCTGGAATATAAAATGCGGATTCCACTGTATTTGCAATTGTATGTGCTGCCGTTGACACTTCTCCGAGCGAATTGATCATAGCTGCAAATGCTACATATCCAAGGGATGTCCCAAATCTCTGAAGCATATTTGGTATGGCAACCTTCATGCAAGGTTTTAAGATATTCATATCCGGCTTCAGACTTTCTCCGCGAGGCGAAACCATCGGATGTCTCCATACGACAATCGTAATAAGAATTCCTCCCACAAGGAACGAAATCGCACTGGCAATCGCTGCACCGATCACACCAAGTCCGGCACCCGGCATCACAAACTCAAATCCAAAGATTTTCATTGTTCTTGTCTCATATATAAATAAGAAGTTCAGTACCACATTGATGATATTCATGATCACACCGGCTTTCATCGGTGTCTTTGTGTCCCCTGCTGCACGAAGCACAGTTCCAAATATCAGACTCGCTGTACGAGGAAGCATCGGCAAATATAATATAAAAAAGTATTGCGCTGCCAATCCCTGGATATTCTCATCCACCTGCATCCAGACTGGAATAAGTCCACTGAGAGACAAGGTCAAAATGGTGAACAGGATTCCAACTGTCAATACCGTCAACACTGCCTGCGAAACCGCCCGTTTCGCAGCCGCCTTGTCATTGGCTCCGCAAGCCTTTGCGATAAACGCCAAAAATCCGATCCCAAGTGCCGAAACACTCCCATTGATCAGCCAATTGACCGTGGAAGTTGCCCCAACTGCCGCTGTTGCTTCTGTTCCAAGACTTCCCACCATCGCAGTATCAATATACTGGACCGCAGTTTGCAGCAATTGTTCCAGCATTGTAGGCCACGCGAGTGCAAGAATGACCCCCACCATTGCCTTCGCATCCTGATTTTTTCCTTTGTTCCCCATAACTTTCATACCTCTTCTATTTCCGCGCATAATATCGCTAATATTATAGCATTCGAGGTTCTTTAAAACAATAAAATGTGGTTGATTTGACGAATCGTCTGATGGATTTGCAATTAGAACAAACCCTCTAGAAAATAGATTTTTAAAGATTTAGATTTTTTGTGTCTCCAAGATATCTAACATTTGCCGTGCTGTCACAATAAATGTATGTTTTGGAAAATGTTTGATGTTTCCAGTTACCAGATAAGTATTATCCACTCTTTTTTCCATAACTACTTCATAAAATGGAAGATCTTTCATATCTGGTAACTTTTCTTCTGTTGGCGCAGGATATACATTTACGCCATAGTGTTCAATCGAACTCAACAAATAATTTATGAGTTCCTTTGTAAACTTGAATTTTTTCCGATTTAAAACTTCCCTGTATTCTTTCATAATTTCTATACTATATACTGGGATAATTTCTCCAGCTAATACACGCTCTAGAATCTGCACAGTAGCTGCTTCTTCATTTTTGCTCAATAATGCAGAAACCAGAACATTCGTGTCTATTACTGCATAACATTTCATTCTGGTTCCTCCATTTTTTCTTGTCTTGTAAGTCGTATTTCTTCATTAATTTCATCCAGTGTTAAATCCTGCATTCCATTCTGCTTTGCTTCTTCACGTAAAAGCTGAAACACTTTAAATGCATTTTCACGCGTAATTTGCGGATTTGGTGAGGAAATTTCAAAAGGAATCTTTCTTTCTCTCACTACTGCTTTCGCAAAAACAGTAAACGCCGTAGATGCAGACATTCCAAAATCGAAACACAGCTCATCAAACTGCTTTTTTAATTCTTCGTCCATTCGAATACTAAATGTTGCCTGTGCCATCTCATTCACCTCCTTCTTATAATTACATTTTATGCAAATTTTACTGCTTTTTCAATACAAATTATTTAATTTGTATGCTTTCTGCATCTCCTAAAAAATATTATAAGTATTCCGATGAGAATTACACCTGCCAGTACAATTCCTGCTTTCACTAAATTTTCATAGGGTTTCTTCATATTTGCTTCCATCTCCTCTACCAATTCTTCTCTGTTCTCCACCCGATGTCCCCGCACCAGCAGACGATGCGTATTTATCCCATAGGGTGTACATGTCAGGAGGGTACAATAATCTTCCTCTTCTTCAATTGCAAGATACTCCATTTCTTTTGGCTCTACAACCACAATCCGGTCTACTTCATATGTAAGCGTCTCATCAAGCACCCGAAGTAAAAAGACGTCACCAACCTCCAATTGATCAATGTCCGTAAAAAGTTTTGCAGAAGGCAAACCGGTATGGGCAGACAAAACGCTGTGGGTACTCTCTCCCCCGATCGGCAGGGAAGAACCTTTCATATGACCAACGGCAATCTGAAGCACTGACTCTTCCGTACCATGATAGATTGGAAGTGAAATATGGATTCTTGGAATTTCAATGCATCCCAGGATTCCATTTTCTGTAGCCGCAAGCAGCGTTTCATATCTTTCATTTTCTTCATCGCTCAGATTCCATCGATTTTGATTGTCCAATAATTCCTGATTATACGCCTTTGCTGCTTCCTTTAATTCTGTATAATCTACTTCTTCCTTTTCCACGATTTCCATATAGCTCGCAATCGCATAAGACTGGTGGAGTCCATTCCACCAGTCTGAAACACTTGGGTACAATAAACATCCTATTCCAAATATAAATAGACTCCCAAGCAATATATTCCCTGCTTTTCTCTTCATTCTCACGATTCTTTCACATTACGTCTTCTCATCACCAACATTCCTGCTGCACCAAATACCATGATTCCACCAAGAACATAAAATATTGTTGTACCCATGCCACCTGTTTCTGGAAGAATTGAACCTTTGTTGTTCACTACGGTCACACCGACAATACCCGTTGTTACATCACCCGCATTGGTTGTTGCATCCTCATTTCCATCAATCTGTACTTTGACAGAAATTGCCAAAAGTGCATCTTCCGGAATTCCATTGGTCCATGTCTGCCCATTATTTGTAGTTGCTTCTACTGTCAGAATAATCTCTTTGGTCAGAATATTATATCCGGAAGGAGCTTTTGTTTCCTTTAAATAATAGGTTCCGTCATCCAGACCGATCACTTTAAAGAAACCATTTTTATCTGATTTTAAAGTGGAACCATCTTCCTCAGAATCTGCCCATCCAGTCACTCTGCCATCCTCATCTACGATGACCCATTTTCCTTCTTCATTTCGAAGTTTGAATTCTGCGTCTTTCAAAGTGCACTTTTCATCTTCTTTGTCAACCTTTGTCACATCCAATTCGTATGTAAATACAATTACTTCATCCCATTCTGTTTTTCCGGTCTCTCCCTCGCCGCAGTCATTTGGGTTGTTTGAATATTCCAGACGCACCTTGTTTGTATTTCCATCCAGACCAATTTCTGCTTTTTCATTTAATGTCGCTGTAAAATCCACACGAATTTCCTGTCCTTTTGTGGCAATCAATTTTAAATCTGTAATGACCACTTCAAAAGTACATCCATCTTCTGGATCTAAAATCACCGAATACTGATCCTTAGAAAGTTCCTGACCATCGATCGATACCATTACATCATTGTTAAATGTAAGCCCTTCCTCCATTACATCGTGAAATACATAGCGATAGGTTTCAAATTGTGACATATCTGGAACTGTTGAATAAAATGCAAATGGCACTTTATCACCAATGTTATAGTCTGCAACGTCATTGTAGCCTGCTCCAAATCCAGCGTCCTCATCATACTTTTCTGAATTTTCTTTTACCTTTTTGGAAACAGAAGGTTTATCTGTCTTAACTGTGATTTCAATGTCATCTGTCACCTGAAGAAGTGCTGCATTGTATACTGCATCTTCGTCATCGCCAATCTCAGTCTCATCTACGATCAGATAATAACCTGGTTCCAGTTCATTTTCTCCGGAAACAAGCGTAGTCCCAGTACCCTTTTTGTGATTATATGCAATCTGTGCAACCTCATTTGCGATGGTACTGTTGCTTTCCACTTTTCCAAGCGCCGTCGCTACATCCAGCGCTGTAACACAGTCTGCAAATGTAGCTTTTGTCACCTCATTTGATTGGAGTTCCTTTAAAAATGCTTCCGAATCAATTCCGCTTCCCCACTGTGCATCCCCCAGTGTGTCTGCATTTTCTCCCTGTGTCCCTTTGAATACCTGATATGCTTTGTAAGTATGCCCTTCCAGAATTCCTCCCGGAACGGTCACATTTGCCGCAAATACAGATGCGGTCATGGCAAATACCATCACTAAGACCAAAAATAATCCTGTAATTCTTTTTTTCATGTTTTCCCCTTTCATGATCTGATTCTCTTTTTATTTTTGGCTTTTGTATTTTTATTTATATAAAGACAGAAATAACATGCAGTGCATAGAATTCCTGTACTGTAAAACCAGGTAACACCATTTCCACCGGTAGACGGCATTTTTGCTGCCCAGATTACTTCTTCTGCATCGATATTAAAACTTGCAGACGCATTTACCGGTGTATAACCTACACTTGCTCCTACCATGTTCTGTGATGAGGTGCGCTCATTTTCCCCTTCTCTCAGATAAGGTTCATAAAAATAGACCCCCTGATTCAAATACTGATTTCCCGAAAGTTCGATAGTAATCTCAGAACCCGCCGGTACATCTTTTAGTGAAAATGAAAATTCTTTTCCAATTTCTTCATTTGTCCCCTGACTTTGAAATACCTTTTCGATTTCAATTGGATTGCCATTGCTGTCCGGTTCTGACGCTGCCACTTTGATTGTAAGATTATCACTGGTTTTTATCGCAGTATTCAACACTACTTTTACCGTAATATCATAATTTCCTGTTCCCGTTTTTGCAGCCTCATAATCCAGATTTGTGATCACCAACTGCCCAGCTCTGTCTGCTGCTTCTTCTGTAACCGGAGCAAGACTCATCAGATAATTGTAAATCGCATTGATATTTTCCGCCTGCCCCTCCGTCATATAAAACTTAGTTTCCGTTTCACTGTCTGCATTAGGATATCCTTTGACTTGATTTAACTTTCCTTGGGGCTGCATGCTGGTATTATCCGGATGCAGCGTATAATATGTATGCGTGCCCGCTCTTACATATGCAGAATCCATTGATTCATTGCAGACTACCCAAATTGCCATCTGTGTTGCTGCGATCAATTGCCCCACATCAATATCTGCCGTTGTCAGCTCCTCTTCGAATGTTTTTCCATTCAGCAAAATACTTTCGTCTGTGATCACCTCCTGCTCGTACAGATTTTTTACCATATCTGCTGCCGAGACAAAGGGATAGGTATTGCCCACAATCGCTCTTAATTTATATGCATCTTCTACACTTTCAAAATAAGTGGAATCTTCTACATTTACTTTTTTATAAAATTGGTCGGACACCGTGTCTGTTTCAAAATCCGCACAATATACCAGTTCATAATTAGATACTCCCGGAACATATTCCAGGCTATTTGCCGTCCATGTCGTTCCTAGCGACGTATTATATTTGCTTCCGTCAATCAACAAAATAATGGGACTTGGTGCACAGTTATAAGCTCCACATCCAAATCGATATTGCCCTCTCTGATATAAGGGACAGGAATCACTGAATTGATATACATACTGGTCATCCGGTGTATTTTCGATTACTACATTCGTCGCCCACTCTGGAATCGCATCTTCCGCCAGAACTTCTGTTACGGATACTGACATACTTGCAGAACCCAGGATCAGCAGTGCCAGACTCCCTGCTGCAACTCTTTTTCTATTCCTTCTTTTCCGCAGCACGATCCCTGCTGCAAGAATAACGCCTGCACCAATTGCCATCCAAAGAAACACTTCATAAGACGTATCATCTCCAGTATCCACCGGTTCCGCTGGAATCTCTTCTTCCGGACAGATGATTTCTCCTTTGGGGCTCGCCGTCACCTCATTGATCCACTCACCATTAACCTGCTGTGGGATTGCGACCAGAAATGGCAAAACACTTCCGTACTCTGCCTGCTGATTTTGTACTGCCAGATACATTCCATTTCCCAGTTGCTCTATCGTCACCCTGCCATCTTTAGCCGTTTTCCCGACTCGCCTTTCCAGATTGATCTGTCTCACCACTTCTGCAAGCTGAACTGCATCCTCTTCCAAAAGCGCTGCCGTTTTCTCCTGATTCAGATCTATCTCTCCACTTTGAGCTGAAATCCTTTCATCCATGATCCACCGCGCATTTTCCACATCATACTCCGCAATCTTGTACAAAATAAACTCTACGTCTTTCATTGATGTGCCAAGATCTTTTAACTGTATCGTCAGACTTCCATCCTCACATTCTGCCGCATATACTTCTTTTTGTGAATCTATCCATAATCCAGCCAATAAAAGGAAAATTCCGATACCTATTTTGTAAAAAATGTTTTTTGCCTGTTTCATTCCTTCCTCCCTGCCTCTCACAATTGGAAAAGCCCCATGACATTTGTATAATCTATGCAAAAAGCCGGAAAGATAGACTATGCTCTCATAACAAAAAATCAGGCCGCGATATCTCACGACCTGATTCTATGTAACTATTTTATTTTTCTGCTAATTTTTTCACACCTTGAATTGCTACGATCACACCTAAAAGTAAGAGTAATACTGCAAATACCAATTGCAATGTATTTCCAAGGCTAAGTCCTACTGTGAAGAATGCCTTTGAAAGTTTGATGATACTCATTGTCAATGCTGTAAATGTAACTGCCATCATAAATGCCATTGGAATCCAAAGCATTACGCCCTGGCGTTTTGTCTTCTTCAAGAATACTGCACAGGCAACAAGTGCAAGTACAGATAAAAGCTGGTTAGCTGATCCAAACAATGGCCAGATTTCTGCGTATCCAACACTTGCAAGCAAGTATGCAAGCACAAGTGTAATAATTGTTGAGAAATATTTGTTTGTCACAATTTTAAGGAATGTGCTCTTTTCTTCTTCTTTTACATCGTCATCCATAAAGAATTCTTCAAATGAAATACGTCCGATTCTTGCAACAGAATCCAATGAAGTAAGTGCAAATGCAGAAACTGCAAGGTTG
Organism: uncultured Faecalimonas sp.; assembly: GCA_964623905.1. Lineage (GTDB taxonomy): Bacteria > Bacillota > Clostridia > Lachnospirales > Lachnospiraceae > Faecalimonas. Next base: position 17,392 of record CAZUVY010000014.1, on the reverse strand, counting down.
ATCAATGTGAATACTAAAGAGTGTGGAAGTCCTGCCACTGACAAGAAGTTTGCGATTGCACCTGCAAAAATCTGTGGTTGTGTTACCAATCCTTGTGCTGCAGCTTCTCCCTGTCCGAAAGATGCTACTGCAACTAAGGCGATTACAGCAAGCATACATTCCATGAGCATTGCACCAAATGAAACTGGAAGCATATTCTTTTCACTCTTAATCTGTTTTGATGCAGTTCCAGAAGATACCAGTGAATGGAATCCTGATACCGCACCACAGGCAACTGTTACAAACAGAATTGGGAATAAATATTGTCCATCTACTACAAAGCCATTGAATGCTTCTAAGTTACATGATGGATTTGCAACAAAAATACCAACGACTGCACCTACGATCATGAAAATCAAAAGATAACTATTCAGGTAATCTCTAGGCTGCAAAAGTGCCCATACTGGAGTAACACAGGCGATCAATACATAAACGAATACGATGAGATGCCATGTTGTTCTGTCAAAATAAATTGGGAATTTTAAACCAACTGCAACTGCTGCTACCAACATAACAAGTGCAATTGCTGTATTGGTCCATTTTCCTAATTTTCCATATTTTAAAATCATTCCAAGTGCAACTGCTTCAAGAATAAATAACATAGAAGTTGTTGCAACAGAACCATTTGCTGTAATTTTTGTAATCTCACCTGCTTCACTTGTTGAGAATCCATTGAATGTACCCGCAACAACGTCTGCAAATGCTGCAATTACTAAAATACAGAATAACCAGCAGAATAAAAGGAATAATTTCTTTCCGATTTTTCCGATATAATCTTCAATAATGTAACCAATTGTGCGTCCTTTATTTTTTACAGATGCATACATTGCAGCAAAATCCTGCACTGCACCGAAAAATACACCACCTACAAGAATCCATAAAAGTACAGGAAGCCATCCGAACATTGCTGCCTGTATTGGACCATTAATTGGTCCTGCACCTGCAATTGATGCAAACTGATGTCCAAATACAACATTTGTATCCGCAGGAACATAATCTACGCCATCTTCTAATTCATAAGCTGGCGTTTTGGCATTTGGGTCAATTCCCCATTTGTTTTGGAGATAACGTCCGTAGAGAAGGTATGCACCACCAAGTACTACGATCGCAATCACCATCATCAAAATACCACTCATTTTCTCTCCTTCTTTCTATTAATCCTCTTTCTCATCTCAAAAATCAGAAAATAAAAAAGGCCTTTGCAGCCCTTATAAGACTGCAAAGGCCGACCGTAATCCTCACCTTTGAGATATATCTGTTTTACCACTTTCTTCCAGATATTGCAAGATTTTTTTGACTCTAAAGAAGAAAATATGATTTTAATTCTTAAAATGCAAATATCATTTCCGGAGACATAAAGATACACGCCAGCGTAAACTTCGACATAGACCCTACATAAGTGATCCTTTTTTTATGATACTCCAATAACATCTCAAACACCTTTTCTCCATTTTTATATGCCGTAATATGGCTAACCTTTAGTTTAATGAGGATTGTTTCCTCCCCAACCGTCAACTCATATTGACCGTATCCAGTCCATTTTAACGCAGCAATTTCTTTTCCTTGAGTATCCACAAGCTTTCTTTTCATTCCTTCAATTACTGTGCTTTCCAGATCAAACCTGCTATAATACACCTTCCCACCGTATAAAAGAATCAACTCCGAAATACTGGTTTCTTTCACTTTGTATGAGGAAAACATACAGAGTTCTTCTCCAAAATTCGTACTCCATACCATAGTATCATTTTCCATTCCTGTCTGATACTTTACTTGCACGATTGGTCCATCTCCCGACCACTTCTGAAAATCGATGTCGTTTTCCATATGAACCCTCCTCTCCTGTAATAACTATATTATATTTATGGTTTTAAAAATATTTTTTTAATCCTATTTCGCTGTAAGCATTAATGCTATAATGATAGTAATAAAAATCGGATTATGGAGGATGATATGCCATGAAATCAAAAGTATTTTTTTCAAAAACAATTACTCCAGAAAAAGTATTGGAGCTTTACAAATTGATCGAGAAACCACTTTCCGGAAAAGTTGCGATCAAAGTCCACTCAGGTGAAACCGGCAATCAGAATTTTTTAAGACCAGAATTCTGGCAGCCACTGATCGATCACGTATCTGGTACTGTCGTAGAATGTAATACTGCATATGAAGGTACACGTAATACCACAGAAAAACATCTAAAGACAATTGAAGAGCACGGATGGAGCAGTCGCTTTACAGTCGATATCATGGACTCTGAAAGTCCTGATCTGGTACTTCCAATTCCAAATGGAAAGTGCATTAAAGAGAACTATGTCGGAAGTCATCTGGCAAATTATGACTCACTCCTTGTTCTTTCACATTTTAAGGGACATCCAATGGGTGGTTACGGCGGAGCACTCAAGCAGCTTGCCATCGGTGTTGCATCTTCTTTCGGAAAAGCATACATTCATGGAGCTGGCGACCCAGAAAAGATCTGGACTGCCGACCATGATTCTTTCCTGGAAAGTATGGCTGATGCAGCCTCTTCTGTTGTAGACTACTTCAAAGGCAACGCAGTCTACATCAACGTTATGAAAAATATGTCCGTAGACTGTGACTGCTGTGCGGTTGCAGAAGACCCATGCATGAAAGACATCGGTATCCTAATCTCGCTGGATCCGATTGCAATTGATCAGGCATGTCTCGATCTTGTTTATGCTGCCACAGACGATCCTGGACAGGCACATTTATTAGAAAGAATTGAGAGCAGAAATGGCATTCTCACAGTAGAAGCTGCTGCAAATCTTGGATTTGGTCAGAGAGAATACGAATTGATTGAAGTAGAATAACGCAGAAAAGCAGGCAGAATATCCAAAAATGATAATCTGCCTGCTTATTTTTTATATCTCAATATCCGTAGAATCTGCCAGATGAAGATGTGTGTACATAAAGACATGATCGCCTTCACGCAGTCTCATATCACCGTTTGGAATCAACGCTTTGTTGCCGCGTTTGACAAGGACAATAACCGAATGCCGCGAAATATCCAGATTCCGAATCAATTCGTCTGTCCATGGATTCTGTTTTCGAAGCACCACTTCTTTTAATGTAATATGATCATGTTCCTCAAATGGTTCTGCTCCCAAAACAATCTGATCTCCTGCTTTTAATACAATATTTCCGCGCGGGATCAGTATATCTTCTTTCCTCTTTATCGCAGCAATAATAACACCTGCCGGTAATTTTAACTCTGAAATACTCTGATTTGCCCACGCATCATTTCCTTTGATATGGATTTTAATAAATCTCATATCCGCTTCATACCCATACTCGGTTCTCTTTTTGAACGTCGTATATTGATCCACAAATCCCGCTGAAATAATACCGGTCGGAATCGCAACCATGCCTACTCCTAAAAATGCAATGAAGATTCCGAACATTTTTCCCATGGTGGTCACCGGATAAATGTCTCCATATCCTACCGTCAAAAGTGTGGATGCCGCCCACCAGATTCCCGAAAATGCATTGGTAAACACTTCCGGCTGTGCCTCGTGTTCAATGCTGTACATACACAAACTTGATGCGATCATTAATATCAAAATGATAAACACTGATGAAATCAGCTGCTGACTCTTGCTCTTGATAACCGCCGTGATCACGTTCAGAGAATCATAATATGCATTGATTCGAAAAAGTCGGAAAATACGAATGATTCGGATCATTCGGAATGCCACGGTTCCTGACGGGAGGAACACCGGAAGATAATACGGCAAGAACGAAAGCAGATCTACAATACCTGTAAACGAAAATATGTATTCTCGAATGGCATTTGACTCTTTCAGTTCCGGATACAGATACCTCGCCGTCCATACTCGTAGCACATAATCTATTCCAAAAAATGCAACAGTAGCTTCCTCCAGAATCCGGAGCACGATTCCATATTGCTGTACCAATTCTGAAAACGTAAGCAGAATGCTGACAGTCAGATTTATGATGATCACAAACGCATTAAAAAAATCATATGCACGGCTGACATAATCCAGATCATTTCCCACCTCAATGATTTCAAAAATTCTTTTTCGGCGTTTCAACCACTTTTCACTCATTTCCTTTTCCTCGCATTACTTCTGATACACTTTATTTCCACCCAGATAGGTCGCATACACTGTAATATCTTTTATCTTTTCCTTGGCTGTTTCAAATGGATTTTCCTGAAGCACCACAAAATCAGCCAGCATACCTTCTGCGATTCTTCCTTTTTTCTTTTCCTCAAAACTACTCTCTGCACCGCGGATCGTATAACTGTCGATTGTTTCTTGAATTGAAAAACATTCTTCTGGAAGATATGCCATGGTCTCTTTGGCTGCACCAAGCGGTTTTCTTGTCACCGCACACTGCATACCAGCCATCACATCCGGAAGTTCCACCGGACAGTCCGAACCATTACTTACGGAAACCCCTTTTTTCATCAGCGTCTTCCAGCTATAACTGGTAGATGCCAGTTCTTTTCCCACTCTCGCTTCCACGATTGCAGTATCATAATCCAGAAAAATGGTCTGCACATACACATGAAGATCGAGTTCACTGATCTTTTCTAACTGATCCGGTCTTGTAATCTGACAATGCACGATCCCATGTCTGTGGTCTTTCTTTGGCTGCTTTTTCAATGCTTTTTCCAAAGCTTCCAGCACCCAGTCAAGACAGGCATCTCCAATCGTATGAATTGCGACCTGCATTCCTGCCTCGTGCGCATAACCGATCATCTCTTCAAACTCTTTTTTACTAAACACCGGAATACCATATGTGGATGGATCATCTGCATATGGAATCGTTAAAAATGCTGTTCTGGCTCCAAGTGCACCATCTCCCAGCATTTTCAGTGGTCCGATCTGAAACAGATCACTTCCGCATCCCGTTACATTTCCTGCCTCTACAAATTCTTTCAGCGAATCAACCGATGTGAAATTGCTCTGCTCATAGACACGCACACTTAATTTGCCGTCTTCCTCTAATTCTCTGTATGCCTCATTGATCGTCTGCCATGGCACATTTCGGTACATACAATAGTCATCCGACTGACAGCTCGTAACCCCATATGCATTTAACCGCTTACATGCCGCCAGGATCATCTGTTTTAAGGTTTCTTTGTCCGGAACAGGAATTGCATCGTATGCCAGATTCATCGCATTATCATACAGTCTGCCATCCGGTACGCCATCCTCGATTCCAATGTGCCCGCCCTCTGGCTGAGGTGTATTTTCTGTGATTCCTAGTATCTCCAATGCTTTACTATTTATAACCAGACAATGCCCGCATGCACGAACAATACAGACTGGTCTTTCTGTAGAAACCTGATCCAGATTATATCGATTTGGCATGCGATTTACATCTGTAAAATAGTCCTGATTCCATCCTCGCCCGATGATCCAAAGCCCTTTCTTCTCTTTTGCATCCTCAAATGCTTTCAGGTAATCTAACATCTCACTCAGACTGGCCGTATGCTCTGAAAGTCTGGCGTCCTGCAGCAATTTTCCAAATCCAAGTACATGCATATGACTGTCATTAAAGCCGCTGCACACAAATCTTCCTTCCAGATCTACCAGCTCATCTCCTGCATCTGCCATACGCATTGCATCTTCCGTATTGCCTGCAAAAAGAAAGCGTCCATCCTCAACGATAAATGCCTGTCTCAGCGGAAGCTCTCCCGTATAAACTACTCCATTGTAATATATTGTTTTCATTCTTCTCTTCTCACTTTTCTTAAAAACATTGTTTCTATTTTGTGATAATATTATAATATATTTACTTTCATACAGCATCTTATATTTTGCAATATAGAACAATTTTTACCAAAAAGGAGTAACCCCTATGTCATTTCAAAAAATGAATTATCCCATAGAAAAATGCAAATTCTATCGTCTGCTGGAGAAACAGGCTCAGGCACTCACCGAGGATGTCCCTTATCTGATGTCCAATCTTGCGAATATCTCCGCACTTCTTGGAAGCGCACTTACTGATATCAACTGGGTTGGATTTTATTTGATTCCAAAATATTTTCCGATGTACTTCCCATTGGACCAACTACAGGGAAAAGAAAATCTGCTTACAGTCGGACCATTTCAAGGACTTCCTGCCTGCGTTGAAATCAGCATTGGAAAAGGAGTCTGCGGCACTGCTGTTTCAAGAAATGAAGTCATGCTCGTCCCAGATGTGCATCAATTTCCAGGACACATCGCATGTGACAGTGCTTCCAACTCAGAGATCGTCATTCCAATCCACAACCAGAACGGAGACGTAGTCGGTGTACTCGATATTGACAGTCCTTTGCTGGCACGCTTTGACGAAGCGGACAGAAACGGGCTCATTCAGATCGTGAAAATCATTGAAAATCTCATCTAAACTAAAATCGGAGCTCCTTCAAAAGTCATTGAAGGAACTCCTTTTCTTTATTTTCCATCTGTCGTAGTCTGCATATAATCATCGTCATATTCTTTGTACGAACGCAGGATTTCACCAGTCTTTGCATCTAGGATATACTCGTATTCGAATTCTCCACTTTCGAACTCTACATCATACACTGCATTTCCATTTTCATAATCCATCTCCGCTTCTACATATCTTACGTTATTCGTCTCCACATTTGCAGCCGTAAACGCAATCTTCTTTGCTTCTTCCTTTCCAATATATTCAAATTCTTTGGTTTCTCCTGTCGAAACCACATCGGAAACTGTATTTTCTTTGTTTGTCTGATTTGTATACAAAACCTCCTGAATCTCTTCTGTCAATTCTGCCTGCAATCTCTCCCCTCGGAAACTATCACCATCTTCTACTGTGACCAGGATCGAACCCGCAGATTCATTCAAATATCCTTGTTTTAAAAGTGCCTCTGCAATCACTTTCACAGCTGTATCAACATCCATTCCTTTCAGCTGCATTCCATTTATGATTGCTTCTGCCTCTGTATCCAATGCTCTGACTTCCACTACATCTTCATCATAATTCACTTTCAGTTCAATCCCCAGATTTCCCTCTAAAGTTACGATACTTGCAACTCTGTTCTCCCTGAATAAGTGAAAGATACCAAAGCCGCCTAGAATGATCACCAATACTAACACAACAGAAATTATGATTTTCTTGTTATCCCTCATATTCTTTACCTGCCTTTTTTATATTAGTATGTCCTCTTTTCTAATAAAAATATGTATACAGCTTCAAAAAAAGAAAGGTCCGCTAGTGCTTACTCCAGCGAACCTTTCTTATGAGGGGTTTCCACAAATATTTAAAAATTCTTAACGTCGTCCATAAATGTCCATCTTATGACTTAGTTTGTCAGCCAGTTCTTTTGTAAAGATACCCGGCTCTGCTCTCCAGCACCAGTTGCTTCCAACTGTAGATGGCTGGTTCATTCTTGACTCACTTCCTAAGCCCAAAATGTCCTGTGCCTGCATAATAGTAAGATTTGCAACACTTCTCCACACTGCACCCATCATATCCCAATTCAGATTAGAATCATCTGCAATGCAAAGATACTCTTTACAATATGCAACATCTTCATCGCTTGCATCCTCAAACCATCCCATAACTGTGTCATTGTCATGTGTGCCTGTATAAGCAACGCAATTTTCTACATAATTATGTGGGAGGTATTCATTGCCGCTTGCATCACGGCTGTCGAATGCAAACTCCAATACTTTCATTCCAGGGAATCCACTGTCTTTTAAAAGCTTTTTCACAGAATCTGTGAGATATCCCAAATCTTCTGCAATGATTGCCTGTCTTCCAATGGTCTTTTCGACTTCATTAAACAGTTTCATACCCGGACCTTGTTTCCAACATCCATTTTTTGCGGTTGTTTCACCATATGGAATTGCATAATAAGAATCAAATCCTCTAAAATGATCAATTCGAAGCAGATCATATACTTTGCAAATATATTCAATACGATCTACCCACCATTTGAAATTTGTCTTTTCCATGTAATCCCAATCGTATAATGGATTACCCCAGAGCTGCCCATCTGCTGAAAATCCATCAGGCGGACACCCTGCAACTTCTTTCGGAACCTTATTTTCATCTACCTGGAACAGCTCCGGATGTGCCCACACATCTACACTGTCCAGTGATACATAAATTGGAAGATCTCCAATCACAAGAATTCCTTTATTATTAGCATATGTTTTCAGTTCATTCCATTGTTTAAAGAATAAATACTGAATTACTTTCCAAAATAGAATATTTTCTTTTTGTTCTTCCTTCGCTTTTTCTAAAGCAGCCTCTTCACGATTGCGGAACGAAATATCCCATTCGCTCCATGCCGCGCCACCGTGAACATCTTTCAGTGCCATAAAAAGTGCAAAATCCGAAAGCCAAAAATCATTCTTTTCACAAAATTCTAAAAAATCTTCCGGAACATTTTTCAGAAAAGCATTCACAGCTTTACGAAGTACTGGATATCTTTTTTGATAAAGAGCGCCATAGTTAACTCTATCAGGAGTGTTTTCCCAGTCTATTGACTCATAATCCGTCTTGTCTAATAATCCCATTTCACAAAGTTCATCCAAATCGATAAAATAAGGATTTCCAGCAAATGTAGAATATGATTGATAAGGCGAATCTCCATAGCTGGTAGGACAAATCGGCAATAACTGCCAGTATGTTTGACCACTTGCCTGAAGAAAATCTACAAACTCGCGCGCTGTACTCCCCATTGTCCCTATTCCATAAGGTGATGATAGAGACGAAAGATGCATTAATATACCACTTTTTCTCAAAACAAGTCACGCTCCTATCTTTCTTCTTATTATAATGCTGCAAAGCGAGATGTACTCTCTCCTTCAATCAGGCAAAATGGGATTCTTTCATTGATTGCAGGTTTGTTTTCACAAATGCATTGCAGCAAAATGTCTACACAACGACTTGCCAGCTCAGAGCCAGGCTGTTGTATCGTAGTCAATTTTGGAACCATAAACTGTCCCATCTCTATACCGTCAAATCCAATTACCGATACATCTTCAGGTACACGAAGTCCTTTGTCCTTAATGGCTCTAATAGCACCAAGTGCCATTACGTCTGACATTGCAAATACTGCTGTGATGTCGGGCATCTTATCAAGCAATCTTTCCATTGCTTGATATCCGCCCTCCATAGTAAATTGAGAAGATTCAAAATGTTTTTCAACATTGAATGCAATATTATTATTTTTGAATGTTTCTACACATCCCTCAAATCTGGCTTTCGCCGGATTCGAATAATTCATTTCACCACCGATCACACCGATATTACGATGTCCCAGTGAAATCAAGTGTTCTACCGCAGTTCTTCCTGCCTCGGTATCATCGATACTTACACTGGAAAGATTATCAAAATTCAAAGAAGCAGCAGGGTTTGTTACCATTACACATGGTATATCAACATCCCCAAATCTCTCACGGAAATTTTCCTGGTTACTTCCAAGAAACATAATTCCCATTGGCTGTCTCTCGCGGCATACCTGCAATGCCTGTTCTACTTCATGTTCTTCTTCACCGATGTAATAAATCAGACAGGCATAATCCTTTTCTTTAATCAGTTTCTGAAGAGATTCCACCATGCTCGCAAATAGCATGTTTTTCGTTCCTTTTACAATAATGGCAATTCCACTGCTTGTCTGCTGCTTCAAATGCTTTGCATTATTGTTCAGACGAAAGTGGTATTTTTCTACCACTTCCATTACTTTTTTTCTGGCCTTTTCAGAAACATCCGGGTGATTATTCAACACCCTTGAAACTGTTCCTACTGCATAACCGGATTCTCTTGCTATATCCTTAATTGTCATCTCTGGTTCTCCTTAGCCTTTTACAGCACCGTCAGCAACACCCTTGATGATATATTTCTGACAGAATAGGTAAACAATAATAACCGGAATGATACTGATCATGATAACCGCCATTGTTGCACCAAGGTCAACAGTTCCGTAGCTTCCTTTTAAATATTGAACGTGAATTGGAATTGTCATATATTTTGTTCTGTCCAATACAAGTGAAGGGAGCAGATAGTCATTCCAGATCCACATAACTTCTAACACACCTACTGAAATCAAGATTGATTTCAACATAGGAAATACTACTCTAAAATATGTAGCAATTGCACCACATCCATCGATTGCGGTTGCTTCTTCAATTTCCAATGGGATTCCTTTGATAAATCCAGTGAACATAAATACCGCAAGCCCTGCACCAAATCCAAGATAAATAACTGGAATTGTCCATGGTGTATTCAGTTTAAATGTGTCTGCCGTTCTTGCCAATGTGAACATTACCATTTGGAACGGTACGATCATTGAGAATACGCATAAATAATACATAATTTTTGAGAAAATATCATTTACACGAACAATGTACCATGCAGCCATTGAGCAGCATAATAAAATCAATGCTGTCGATGCAACTGTGATGAAAAAACTGAAAAATACAGATTTTAAAAATGGATAATTTCCGAATGTCATCCCTTTGATATAGTTTGCCCATCCAACAAATGATTCTGAATCAGGAAGTGCAAATGTCTCTGTATTTACATATGAGTTTGCTTTAAATGAGTTAATTAAAACTTCAAAAATTGGAATTAAATAAATTACACTGATGATCGAAAAGATAACGGTAAGCAATTTATTTCCAAGACTTCTTTTCATTTTCATTATTGCTGTACCTCCTTCTCACGTGTGAATTTAAGTTGTGCAATTCCGACGATTGCTACTACGATAAAGAAAATAACCGCTTTTGCCTGTGCCATACCACGGTTTGTTGAACCTTGGTAGAATGCACGATAGATGTTGAGTGCGATCATTTCTGTTGTATTTACCATAGAACCGCCTTCGCCAAATGCGATCGGCATACCATCTGTAAGTGCAAGGTTCTGGTCGAACAATTTGAATGAGTTTGTAAGTGTAAGGAAAATACAAATTGTAAATGATGACATTACGTTTGGAATTGTGATCTGCCATAATGTCTGCCATTTGTTTGCACCATCGATTTTAGCTGCTTCAATCATATCTTCTGAAATGCTCTGAAGACCTGCAATATAAATGATCATCATATAACCAACCTGTTGCCAGCACATCAGGATTACCAGACCCCAGAAACCATATTTTGTCTCTGCAAGAAGATATGTATCGTAATATCTCAAAATACCATCAAAGATCATAGACCAGATATATCCAAGTACGATACCACCGATCAAGTTTGGCATGAAAAATACTGTACGGAAAATATTGGCACCTTTGATATTCTGTGTTAATAAGTAGGCAACTGTAAATGCCAGTAAGTTGATTGCAATAACTGATACGACCGTAAATGCTGCGGTATACCCAAATGAATATCGAAATCCGGTATCATTAAATGCTTTAATATAGTTTTCAAAACCAACCCATTGTGCATTCTTTGTAACTACGAATTTACAACATGTCAGGTAAAGACCTTGCAGGAATAGCCATATAAATCCAATACAAAATGCTACGAATGTTGGAAGCATGAAGATTGGAAAACATCTGCGGATTGGTCTTGATACCAGACGACCGTTTACCGCAGCAGAAGATGTTTTTTTCTTTTTCTTATTCATATGTCTCATCCTTTATCTCAAAAGAAATTTTCTTAATAAATTCAAAATGGGGGAGGGCGACAGCACTCCCCCATTCCTTGGTTGTATGTTTTTAAATTATTATTGTTGATATTGTGTAGCCCATCCGTCTACGTAAGCTGTTTTAACATTATCCCAGCTTCCGCCGTTTGCTGAGTATTGTAATAATGCATCTACAACACCAGCTCTCCATGTATCAACGTTTGGAGTATGGTTGAATGCCCATGTTACAACATATTTTTCTTGAGCGATTAATTCGTTAGTTGCTGTAAAGAATACGTTTTCAGATTCTTTTGCGTTCTTGAATGGGATTGGTCCGAATTGTTCAGCCATCATTGTTGTACCTTCTTCAGATGTTACAACCCATTTCATGAAGTCTAATGTAGCTTGGATATCTTCTTCTGAAGCCTGGCTGTTAACTGCCCAGCAGTTTTCTGTACCACAGCAAAGAGCTGCGTTTTCTTCGCCTTCAACACCACAGTAGATTGGAATCATTGTAAGGTCTTCTGCGTTCATTAAGAAACCTTTAGATTCATCTGTTACTAAGTTAGAGTATTCCCAAGAACCGTTTTGATAGAATACTGCTTTGCCTTGTCCAAATTCTGCTTCAGCTTCGTCACCTGTCTTTGTAGCAAGTTCTGTAGCTGCACATGTTGCGTTGTTGATGTATAAATCCCAGATAGCTTTGTAGTTGTCAAGGTAAGCACCTGTAACTGTTGCTGGTTGTTCTGTTACATTGTCATCACGGAATTCGTAGTATAATGGCATGTTAGCAAGGTGACCTGAGAATCTCCAAGATGAAGAGCTTTCAAGACCTGCTGATGTAAATGCTGAGAATCCAAGTTCTGCTGAACGAGCTGTGATATCTTCAGCGATTGCTTTTAATGAAGCGAAATCTGTGATATCAGATACTTCGTAACCAGCTTGAGCTAATAAAGCTTTGTTTACGATGATACCGTATGCTTCGTAACAGTAACCAATTGAGTATACTTCGCCATTGTCACCTTTAAGGTTGAAGTCGTCTGTTGTCATTTCTTTGTAAACTTCTGTGTCTGATAAGTCATATAAGAAGTCGATCCATTTGTCAACGCCTGATTGGTTTCCAACCTAGAACATTGTTGGAGCTTCTGATTTGTCCATTTCTGCTGTTAATGTTGTGTCATATTCACCAGAAGCTGCTGTAACAACTTTTACTTCAACTCCTGTTTCTTCTGTGTACTGTGCTGCTAATTCTTGCCAAGCTGCGTCTGATTCTGGTTTAAAGTTTAAGTAGTAAACTTTACCTTTTGCTTCTTCTCCGCCTTCTTTGTCTGAGCTACATCCAACTGCACAAGACATAACGCATACTAAAGAAAGTGCTAATGCTAATAATCTCTTTTTCATTTTCGTTCCTCCCATATTCTTTGTTTATGGAAACGTTTCATAAACGTTGCAAATAATACTCAGAGTCACAACCAAAACTCTGAGTTTCCTTGGAAACGTTTCATACGTCGTTCCATTCATCTTATAAACCATATATAATCCATTTTCTTCCATGTTGCAAGCAAAACTTCCCGAAACCCGTTATTTTTGTATGATTCTTAGAAATTTCACTTGCGTTTTTGGTAGTTTTTTCACAAATTTCTTATATTTTTTTACCCCAAGCGACCATTCATTTATGTGAAACGTTTTTTGTCCAATTTAAATATGATCGCCAATGAAATATAGCATATCACAATCACGATCACTCCGTATGCCATTGAAATTCCAACGTAGTATTCCTGCATATTCGTAACCATGGAAATGGAAATCGGTCTGTTATACACTCCATAAAGCAGCGCAGACATCGTATATTCTCCGATCGTTTTGATAAAGACAAGCGCACCGCCTGCCATGATCCCCGGCGCGATATTCGGTAAAATCACATGGAGAAACGTATAAAACATATTGGCACCCAGACTTTTGGAAGCCTCTTCCATATTCGCATTCAGTCCCTGGATCGCTACTTCGTTGGAACTTAAAAGTAACGGCAGTGCTGTAATCGTATAAGCAATCGGCAGAATATAAAATCCTCCGATCAATGACTGATTGAATGCAAAAATGTTTTTCGTATTGAATGTATTGATCAAATTCACCGCAATTACACTTGCCGGCATCGTTGACGGCAGCATCAACATCGCTCTGTAAAATGCACTGATCTTTCCTTTTTGCTTTACGATCAGGTAAGCACTTGGAACAGTAAAAAGAAGTCCCCAGGCTACTGCCATCGCAGACATTTTCAAACTGTTTAAAAGTGGTTTTAAGACACGCGGTTTTTCAAAAATAGTCAAATAGTTTTCCAATGTAAACGCTGTTGGAAAAATATCCTGCATAATGGAACTTGTTTTTATAAAAGAAAGATAAATGATCGCAGCAATTGGCAGAATGATCAAAAGAATCAGTACCGCAATAATCAATCTGCACACAAGCTGAAGCAGACTGTTTTTCCCTTGCGCCTGTACTACCAGCGTGCTTCTTGTGGAAGTCTGAACTCCATATCGTTTGCTATAATACTGAATCAGCAGCATGACCATCACACAAATGAGGAATAGCACCACCACTTGCACCGATGCCATCGCCATATTGTTATATGCTTTCGAACGCACAATCTGTGTACTTAATACCTTAAATCCTCCGCCGATTAAGTTTGGAGCTGAAAAAGCACTTGCACCGGATGCAAATGTCACAATGCACGAAGTTAATACCGCCGGCATGATCACTGGCCAGATTACATCCCGAAATACTTTCAGCCACGATGCGCCCATACTTCTCGCCGCTTCGATCGTAGAATAGTCCACATATTTTAATGCCACATAAACATTCAGATAAAAATAGACATATTGAGTAAATGTAATTACAAAGACAATCGCTCCCAGTCCCTGAAACTGAAATGGAGCCTGCGAAAGTCCAAGCAGATATTGTATCGCCTTTGTGACAATTCCACTTTCTCCGTAAAGCTGAATAAAGGAAATCACAATAATTACTCCCGGAATCATCATTGGGCTCAGGAGCAGAATGTGGATCAGTTTTTTCCATTTTCCCGCCAGAAAAGTCATATACATAGCAAGCATGATCCCAATTGTTCCGCAGCTAAGTACCGATAAGAAACCCAGAAGCACTGTATTTTTCACAGTTGTCCTATGATTTTCATTGGCAAAAAACTCCTGAAATACCTGAAAACCAAGTCCAGTTTCTGTCTCTAATGCCCGCAAAAAAGTATGCGCAAATGGCAGCAAAATGTATCCCAGAATAAAAAAGCTGAGAATCGCATACCATACCCAGCTTCCCATATTCCATTTATTTTTTCTCATGAACACTCACCAGCCCATCTTCATGAATGATCGTAATATACCCTTGATCATCCACGTTCCATTCTTCTGTTCCGCTTCCGTAATTCATCTCTACTACGCGAAATTCTTCTGTCTCTGATCGTACTGTATATTCATAATACATACCGCCAAATCGAATATTTACAATTCTCACAGGGATTCCCTCTTTGCTGCTGCGACTGAGTTTCAAGTTTTCAGGCCTTACAAAAACATCTCCGATTCTGTTGGAAACTCCCACAAAATTCGCTACAAATTCTTGATTTGGATGATTGTAAATCTCTCTCGGTGAACCTACTTGCAATACTTTTCCGTCTTTCATCACAGCAATCTTGTCCGAAACCGCAAGCGCTTCCTGCTGATCATGTGTAATAAAAAGTGTAGTGATTCCGATTTTCTTCTGGATCGCGCGGATTTCCTCACGCATTTTCACACGAAGCGCCACATCCAGATTTGACATTGGTTCATCCAATAATAGCATCTGTGGCTCAATCACAAGCGCTCTCGCAATCGCAACACGCTGCTGCTGTCCTCCGGAAAGTTCATGAATACGGCGATTTTCATACTCTGTAAGACCAGCTAACTCCATATAAAAATCACATTTTTCTTTGATAATCTTCTTTGATACCTTCCGCACCTTTAATCCATATACAATATTTTCTCTCACGGTCAGATTCGGAAACAACGCATAATTCTGAAATACGACTCCCATATTTCTCTTTTCAGGAGGAATATGCGTAATGTCTTTCTCACCTATCAAAATACTGCCTTCCGTAGGCTCAATAAATCCAGCCAGAATACGAAGAAGCGTCGTCTTTCCACATCCGGACGGTCCTAGAAGCGTGAAAAACTCCCCTTGCTGAATCGTGATATCCACCTGATCCAGTACTTTTTCTTTATCATAACTGTGAGATATATTTTTTATAGTAATATCATTCATCGTAATTCCTTCCCTATAGCAGAAATAGTGGAGGGTCGCTCCACTATTTCTAAATATCTGTTATTCTATTATTCTTTTGCGACTGTTTTATTTACATCAATATAATCTGTTTCCCATGTCTGAAGCCATGTTGTTTTGTTTTCGCTGATTGCTGCCCAATCAACATCTAAAACAGAAAATTCTGTCTGCATCCATGCTGGACAGTCTGCAAGGATTGATGTAATAACTGGCATACGATTATATTCTGTTGCTGTTAATAATTGAGCTTCTTCGCTTCCGATGAATTCCATAAATGCAGCTGCTGCGTTTGGATGTGGAGCATTTTTAATTGCTGCAACACAGTCTGTGATCACGATCGCACCACTTTCTGGAATTACGATCTCGATTGGCATTTCATTGTCATCTCTGTTTGTAAATACGTCATTGATTACTGCCATAGAAATTGCAGCTTCATCTTTACCAACTGCCTGGAACATCATACTACCACTGTTGTAGTAGTTCTTTGTATTTGCGCTAAGACCTGCAATATAATCCCATGCTGCTGATTCGCCTTCTGTTTCTGTGTAATATTGAATTAAAGAAGCAATCGTAGAACCCATAGATGATGATAATGAATCACGAGTTACGATTAAGTTTGCATATTCTTCTTTTACCAGATCGCTCCAGTCTGCTGGTGCTGTTTCAGCTGTTAAAACGTTTGTGTTGTAGAATAATACCATTGGTGTAAGGTATGTTCCATACCAGTTGCCATTTGCAGCTTTGTATGCCGCATCAATGTCAGCTCCCCAAGATGGTTCTGTAGCTTCATAGCATCCTTCTTCATCCAGGATCATGTATGTAGCAGCGTCTCCACCAAACATGATATCTGCCTGTGGGTTTTCTTTTTCGCTTCTGACACGATCTGCAAGTTCACCTTTTAAGTTGATGAATTCAACTTCAACTCCTGTTTTTTCTGTAAATGCGTCTGCAATTACTCCTACCATTTCTTCTGAGTGTGTTGTGTAGATAACAAGTGTATCTTCCAACTCTACTTCTTGATTTTGTGCCTGATCATTTGCACCTTCGCCTTCTTTTTCGTCACTGCTGCCACATGCAACTAATGAGAATACCATTGCAAAAACAAGGAATAAGGCTAATAATCTCTTTTTCATAATCTTTCCCTCCTAATTATTGTAACAATATGCAATGCATATTGCCTACTCTATTATCTATGAAACAGAGGGGTGTGTCCAATCGATATTATCTATCACAAGCGCATGTTTATAGATATTGTCTATGAACAAAAAATCGCCCGGCCAAATGACCGGGCAAATATAATTGCTTCTATTATCAAATTTTGTTCTAATGCTGCTGCAGATATTTCTGCTTTGTAGCCAGTCCACCGCGGATATGTCGCTCCGATTTATTCAGATCCAGCACCTGTCTTGCCTGCGTTGCAAGACCACGGTTAATCTGCAAAAGACGCTCGGTTACGTCTTTATGT
>CAZUVY010000013.1:0-51906 GCA_964623905.1 uncultured Faecalimonas sp. | reverse complement strand
TAAAGTATTGATTTTTCAAGGTACGAATCCCATTTTTAGTGTGGGAAGTTTGAGTTATTAATATAATTGCTATGATTGGAAAATTAAGCTAAAATATAGGTAAATGTGAAATGTTATCGCGAACATCCAGTCTCATGATTGGACTTGAAATTACAAGGATTATAAGAAGGAGACAGCTATGAGCAATATATTAAAACTCCCAAACCAAAGCCGTCCGAAAACCTACAAAGAAGCGCAGGAAGAAGTGAATAAATGGCTGTTAAAATTGGATCAAAAGAAAGATGATGAAGAAGTTGAGATAAGTACAGGAATGATACCGTACTTTTTCCTGTTAACAGAAGATCATATTAATCTTCCGGATATGAATTTGGAAGAGCTTAAAATGGTATTTCCATATTATTTTCAAGAAATCGCGGATCTGTTTTGTTTTAAGTGGACAACTTTTCCGGTAAGTGAGATTAAAAAAATGGTCCGTCTTTCTCAGACAAAAAGAATCCCGCTTGTATTAGGAAAATTGTTTGAACAGAAGAAATTTGGAGGGGGTTCTAAAGGAGAGAAATTGAAACAATCCCTTGAAGCATTGATAAATCAGGAAGATCCGGCGGTTATCGAGAGCTATATGCCGCTTATTTTAGAAGCAGGACTTTTCCCAGGAGTGGATCTGAAGCAATGGAATATTCAGACCTGGGCTCAGTTGGTGGAGTTATGGAAACATTATGATACTGCAAATTCCAAACTTCAAACAATGTTGTATCGATACTCTTCTTCGAATCAGAAAGACGGAATTTTTTCTTATGATACATATCATGTCTATGAAGGCGATGTGATTGAAGTCGAGTGGAAGATCATGGAGTTTCTTCAGACACGGCTGTCAGAATGGGAGAAAAGAGAACCATTGTCAAAGGACGAAGAGAAAGCAATGGATACTCTGGCCGCATTTGTAGAAAAAAGAGAATGGAGTGATACAGATGCAGTAAATCTGTCGATTCTCTTTGAGGGAGATTTAACAAAAACGAAAGCATTTCTGGAGAAAAATCAGGAGGGCAGGGAAAATATAATATTTGATAAGCAGTCTCTCTATAAAGTATTGTCATTGGCAAAAGGCAGCAAAGCCGTATTCGATAAAGAGGAGAACGGAAAGTTATTGACCAAGTTCCTGAAAATAGAGGAACAGGGCTTAAAAAAGGTGGCCTTGTGGTACGGCTTAGATATTGGTTTATGCTGGTATGAAGTTCATGGCGGAGATGTTACCGTTACCATGCATTTGAAGAATGCAAGAGACGATTATATGAATTTGGAGCAGTTGGTTTTAGATAGAATTCATGTAGATGGTCTGTCGGAAGAATTAGAGATTATCATCTGTGAAAGGGAAGAGGAGTACCATCCGATTCTTTGTTATGCAGATTTATGGGATCCGATAAGGCTCCAGCAATACAGTAAGATGATTATAAAAGGGGAGAAAGAGATAGAGATCCCGATTCCGCGTATTGTCTCTATTGAAGAGAGCACTTTTGACCATATCAATCTTAAGACTTTGGAAATCAGGGGAACCGTTGAGAAAATCAGCTGTGAGAACAACAACTCCATGGAAGAAATTCGATTGTTGTCGGATGTTAAGCTTGGAAATCAGGCTTTTCGCGGATGCAGCAATTTAAAGAAAGCGGTTCTTCCTTATTTTGACAGAAATTACGGAAATAATTGTAGACGGAGTATTCCTGTTATCTTTGAAGGCTGCAGCAGCCTTGTCAGTATTATTGGATCGGAGGGGGAGGAACTTTTGGAACCGTCCATCGATAATCTGCGTGATAAGAATGAGAGCTTGCCTGTGGATAAATGGCTTGACAAAAAGGTCATTTATCAGAAAGATTTCCTGTGGTGGCCTAAAATCATCGAAAGCGGAGCAGAGGTTCTGATTTATGATGCTGAAGATAATGTCCGGGAAGATGATGACAGGGAAGAGATTCTAATGGAAAAAATGAAAATCTATAATGAGGCAGATTGGCCATATGAAGAGAAAGACATCTATTCCTGTGACAGTCTGAAAGAAGTCAGGATGTTGGAAGGAACAAAGATTCTGGGCAGAGAATTCAGCCAGTGTCATAATCTTCAGGAAATAGCTCTTCCGGACAGCCTGCAGTTGATTTCCTATAAAGCATTTGAAGAGTGTCCGCTTTTAGGAAATATTCCTCTTCCGCCAAGTGCAGTCATTAAAAGGGACGAAATATTTTATTATGGGGATTATTATGGGAATGAACGCTTTGATACTTCTATTTACAAAAAAATCAAGATTCCTGAAAACCATGACGTATACAGAATGCAGGATTCTATTTTGTATGCGGATGGTGACTGGGATAAGAAAGCGGATCTCAGTATAGAATGGACCAGCGATGACCTGGAAGGAACAGTGGTGATACCGGAAGGCGTAAACCGAATCTGTGAATTTGCATTTCAAAATTGCAAAAAAATGACGGAAATTGTACTGCCTGCCAGTTTGAAAATCATAGAAAAAGGCGCTTTTGCTGGCTGTTCTTCTCTTAAGAAGGTAGTGATACAGGAGAGACACCTTCAAGTGGAAGATAAAAAAGGTGAATATTTGTCTTATAGATATTATGACCATCATTATCATACCTTTAATCACTATTGCATTGAAGAGAATACTGTCTTTGAGAGCGAATTTCGCCTTGATCCAAATCGTATCTTCAGCCCAGAAGTGGAACTGGAATATACTGATCTTCCGACAGGTACGTTGAAAATTCCAGAAGGAACCATTTACATTCCAAATTATGAGTATATGGATTGTAAGAGAATCACGGAGGTGATTTTACCAAAATCATTGATAAGGGTTGGTAATGATGCATTCAAAGGGTGCACCGGAATCCGCAGAGTCATCGTGAATGGAAAAGAACCATGGGAGGAACCGGAAGAGGTATTTGGAAAAAATGTTCCTAAGATTGAAGTTCCAAATTCCAAAAGAGATAAGCCACTGACTTACCGGCCATTTGCGAATATCTCTGATTTGCTGAATGATGATAAGAAACGTCGTTCATAAAAGAAGAAAAGAGAATGACAAATAGAAAAATGGGGAAATTGGATGATGCCAATTTCCCTCTTATTATGTGAAGTTTTATCTAAATAACGAAGCAATTGTTTCCCAATAATTTAAAAGAATCATGGAACCTCCAAGCACTACCAGAACGATACCCGTCACAATGCCGACAGTGCGGGTCTTAACTTTATTTGCAAACTGGGCAGAAAACAAAGAAGAAATGGTTGTTACAATAATGCAAAATCCAACGAATCCTGTACCAAATCCAATGGTCAGACCAAAGAAAAGAGATATGGCAATATCTTTTTTGGTAAGGGAACTTCCTCTTGCGGGTGCATCTTTACGCTGGGTTTCCGGTTTTATTAAAAAACGGATACCAATAAAGAATGTGAGAAATAAAGAAAAGCCTCCCAGTACGACATTTCCTGCATGAAAAGCAGCGAAGCTTCCGCCAATACACATACTGATAATACATACAAGCATGATCCATCCACGTTTGAGATCAATGTTTTTGTGTTTTATATAGGTCCAGGTTGTAACTGCGGAACCGAGAATATCAGACGCTAGTGCGATGGCAGTAGCCTGATACGCACCTACTTCTCCGTGAAAAGACGGGCATAAAACCAGAAGAATTGGCACCATAACGGTTGCTGCGGATAATCCGGCAAGTCCGGTTCCGACACCGGCGCCGATGGACGCTATCAAATACCAAAAATATTCCATTTATGCATTCCTCCTTAGGATTCATTTTAGTAAAAAACGACATAATGCTATTATAACAACAAAGTTTCAGATTGTATATAAAGATTATGAATGCGGAAAAGGACGGTTATGGAAATTGAGAGGTTGATAGAGTATCATGTATGAAGAATAGTACGGATATAGTAAAAATAGCGAAATAACAGGTGCTATTTCGCTGTTTTAAATGTTTTTATATGGAATACAATAAGATATAATTACATCATCAAGAGGCAATAGATCAGTTTTAAAAATAAGGAGGAAATAGAATTATGAGAGGACCAGGACCTGGAGGACCACACGGAGGACACCATATGCCGCCACCACCACCTCGTCACTATGGCAGATATGGTGGAGGATGTTTCGGATGTTGTATGTATCTTATGGGAGCAGTTGCATTGATCGTGATGCTGCTTGCAATGATATTCTAATTCATTTATAGTCTTGTCAAAAATCCCTTTCTATAAAGCTTAGGCTTCATAGAGAGGGATTGTGTTATTTTACAGAAAAAATTCCCAGGTGCTACTTACATTCTTCTTTGTGATGTTTTTTATCGCATTCATCAAGAATTGGTTTGATCAAATCTAATTTGGATTTTAATACGATTTCCAGATTTGTGATTTTTTCAATCATATCCATAACAGATTTGTTGATTTCAAGGAGGTCGTTCTGGTTACAGCTGAGAGCGACCTCTTTTTGAAGTTTTTCACCTTCTGCATTCAGAATGTGTGAAATTGCAGTTTCTTCTAATGCGATCGATTGTAAAAGTGAGGATGCGGCACAGCATTTATCAATGTGTGCGCATTCGATTTTTGGCATACTCATATAGATGCTCCTTGTTCAAGTTCTATATATCATATGCGACGGAAAAGGAAAGGTTCTTTTCAGCAGGCTGTGGAGAAAAAAGAGTTTTAGAAGAGGTCTGCATTGACAAAGAAATGCCAAAATGTTACAGTTAGAAAGTAAGAAAAACAGGGGAGCTTGTGTTAGCAGGCTGAGAGGAAGTAATCAACTTCGACCCTATAACCTGATGCGGATAATGCCGCCGTAGGAAGTCAGATAGTATATAAGGTCATAAAAGTTGTACCTTAAATTGATTTTTTCGGAGACACCGTATTGGGGTCTCCGTTTTTTTTGCACTAGGAAACTAGTGTTTCAGGGCCCCTAAGTACAGCGGAGAATGATTTACAAATGAAATCGAAAGGGGAACAAAAATGAACAGAAAACTTTCAACAAGAAAAATGGTAGCAGCCGCGATGATGGCATGTCTGGCATTTGTGTTAAACACATTTGTCTATTTTCCGGCGATGGCGCCATTCCAGCACTTTGTCAATGTAATCGCGGAGGTAATCTTAGGTCCGTGGTATGCATGTGCGGCAGCGTTTGTCTGCGGAATCCTAAGAATGATGTCTGGAAGAACCATACAAGCGGTGGTTGGAGCAATCTTTGGACCGATTATTGGAGGTCTGTTGTACCGCAAATTCCACAATGTCTGGGCTGCAGTTGTCGGAGAAGTCATAGGAACTGGCATCGTCGGAGCATTGGCAGCATATCCACTGATGGTACTTTTCTATGATCTGGAAGAAGTTGCATGGTACTATTATGTTCCATTTTATACACCGTCAGCAGTTGTTGGAGCATTGATGGGGATGGCAGTGATCCTGACACTCAAGCATTCAGGACTTCTGCGTCGTATCTCAGAAGAATTAAATGGTTAGGAGATGAGAATTTGGAATTATTTGAAGTATTGCAGCAAGTAAGAGAAAAAAGACCTTTGGTTCAATGCATTACCAATTTTGTGACAGTCAATGACTGCGCTAACATTTTGCTGGCATCGGGTGCTTCCCCGACCATGGCGATGGACATTCGTGAGGTGGAAGAATCTGTGGAAGGAGTACAGGCGCTGGTCTGCAATCTCGGTGCGATTGAGCATGTGGATTCTATGATTCTTGCAGGAAAAAGAGCAAATCAGCTTTTAAAGCCAGTAGTTCTTGATCCGGTAGCAGCAGGTGGAACAAGTCTTCGAAGAAATTTGTCTGCAAAATTATTATCTGAAGTGGCATTTACAGTCATTCGAGGTAATGCATCTGAAATCCGCAGTTTGGCGCTTGGAAATGGTTCTGGAAGCGGTGTGGATGTTGGTGATTTAGATGTGATCACAGAGGAAAACCTGAAAGAATCCGTTAAATTTATCCAGGAATTTGCCCGTAAAACAGGTTCTGTTATCGCAGTTTCAGGTGTAGTGGATGTGATTTCGGATGGAAATCAAACGATGATTTTGCAGAATGGCTGTGAGACAATGGCACGCATTACCGGCAGCGGATGTATGGTGACTACCTTGATCGGTGGTTTCTGCGGAGCCGTTTCAGAAGATCTTTTCATGGCAACATGCGCAGCGATGGCGGTAATGGGAGTATCCGGTGAACTGGCTGAGGAACGCCGTCTGAAAAATGGAACAGGAAATGCCACATTCCGAAATGACCTGATTGATGCCATTTTCAATTTGAAGGAAGAACAATTTAAGGAGAAAGTGCGTTATGAAATTTACGAAAGATGAAATTCGAAAATCCATGCTGCTCTATGCAGTAACAGACCGTGCATGGCTGAAAGAACATGAAACATTAAAAGATGTGGTCAAAGATGTTTTGGAAAATGGAGCGACTTTTTTGCAGATCAGAGAAAAAGATCTTGCAGAAGATTCTTTTGAGGCAGAGTCTGAACAGTTAAAGCAATTGTGTGCACAGTATAACGTGCCATTTGTAGTAAACGACAGTGTGGAAATTGCCATGAAATGTGATGCAGATGGCGTTCATGTGGGACAGAGTGATATCAAAGGGAGAGATATCAGAGCGATGATCGGAGAAGAAAAGATTCTCGGGATTTCTGCAGGAACAGTGGAAGAAGCAGTTGCAGCGGAAAAAGCAGGAGCTGATTATATCGGTGTTGGTGCAGTATTTGGAACAAGTACAAAGAAGAATGCGCGTACCATGTCGGTGGAACTTTTAAGAGAGATTTGCACTTCGGTTACAATCCCGGTGGTAGCAATTGGCGGAATCGGTATGAAAAATATCAGCCAATTGAATGGGAGCGGTGTAGATGGCGTTGCGGTAGTATCCGCTATTTTTGCAGCAGAAGATCCAGGAAAAGCGACCGCAGAATTATTGAAATTATCGAAAAAGATGGTGGAAGCCAATGAATAAGGCATTTGCAATTTTTGATATGGACGGAACACTGGTAGATTCGATGGTTTACTGGAGAAATCTGGCGAGAGAATATTTGGAATCAAAAGGTGTGAAAGAGAATCTTACGCCGATCATAGAAGAAATTCGCACCATGACGATGTCGGAATCTGCAAAGCTGTTTGTAGATACATTTTCTTTGGAAGGGACAGCCGAGAATGTCGAAGATGAGATGAATGCGATGATGGACGGGCATTATAAGCTGGATATTCCATTAAAAGAAGGAGTAAAAGAGTACATAGAAGATCTTTATCAAAGAGGCGTAACAATGTGCGTGGCATCTGCTACTGCGGAAGATTTGATGAAAGCATGTCTGACGAGACTTGGGATAGAACAGTATTTTTCGTTTCTGTTATCTTGTGAATCTGTTGGAACAGGAAAAAGTAGGCCGGATGTGTATTTTGAAGCCGCAAGACGCCTTCAGGCAGATCCAGAAGACATTGCGGTTTATGAAGATGCGATTTATGCCGTTGAGACAGCAAAAAAGGCAGGTTTTTATGTAATCGGAGTCTTTGATGAAGCTGAAAAATGCCAGAAAAAGGTAAAAGCTTTAGCGGACGAATATATAGAAAAATTTTAAATAAGTAAAAGCGGCAAGTCGGGGGCACCACTTTTTGTCGCTATAAAAAAGTAATGCGAAAGGAGATTAATTTTATGAGAACAGCATTATCAATCGCTGGAAGTGATTCTAGCGGAGGCGCCGGTATTCAGGCTGATTTAAAAACGATGACAATGAACGGAGTTTTTGCCATGAGTGCAATTACAGCACTGACAGCACAGAACACGACCGGCGTGACAGGTATTATGGAGGTAACTCCAGAATTTTTAAAGGCACAGATTGACGCAGTATTTGAGGACATTCGTCCAGATGCGGTGAAAATCGGTATGGTTTCTTCCGGGGCCCTTATTGAAACCATAGCGGAAAGACTGCAAAAATACGAAGCCGCAAATATCGTAGTGGATCCGGTAATGATTGCTACAAGTGGAGCGAGACTCATCAGTGAGGAGGCAATTGATCTCTTAAAAGAAAAGCTGCTGCCATTAGCTGCTGTAGTGACTCCGAACATTCCGGAGGCAGAAGTGCTTGCTGATATGGAGATTCAGAATGAAGGAGATATGGAAGAAGCTGCGAAAAAAATCAGCGAAAAATATCATTGTGCCGTACTTTGCAAAGGTGGCCACAATATCAATGATGCCAATGATTTATTGTTTGCAAATGGAGAAGCCAGATGGTTTTTAGGGAAAAGAATCCATAATCCAAATACACATGGAACAGGATGCACCCTCTCAAGCGCGATCGCTTCCAATTTAGCAAAAGGCTTTCCTTTGGAAGAAGCAGTGCAAAGAGCCAAAGATTATATTTCAGGTGCGTTAAATGCCATGCTTGATCTGGGAGCAGGAAGCGGACCGATGAATCACGCTTTTGATTTGAGTGGCGAGTTTGCAAAGGAGGCATAAAAATGGCAGAAAAACGTACATCGACATTTGAGAATGGTTTAATCTGGTTTGGTGCAGCGGTCTCCATTGCAGAAATCTTAACAGGTACATATTTTGCACCATTAGGATTTTCAAAAGGATTGCTGGCGATTGTAATTGGACATATCATTGGTTGTACAATGCTGTTTTTGGCAGGGCTGATTGGTGGCAGCGCAAGAAAAAGTGCTATGGAAATCACAAAAATTAGTTTTGGTGAAAAAGGAAGCCTGCTTTTTGCAGTGCTCAATATCATACAGCTTGTTGGATGGACTGCTATCATGATTTACGATGGGGCTTTAGCTGCAAATAGTATTTGGAACATCGGAAGTTGGATTTGGAGTATTGTGATCGGAGGACTTATTGTTCTTTGGATTTTGATTGGTATCAAAAATCTTGAAAAAGTAAATACGATTGCTATGGCAGCATTGTTCCTTCTCTCAGTCGTATTAAGTGTTGTTGTTTTGGGAAAAGGCGGCATGCAAAACGTGAGTGGTGAAGGAATGACATTTGGAGCAGCGGTAGAATTATCGGTTGCAATGCCTCTTTCATGGCTGCCGCTTATCAGTGATTATACAAGGGAAGCAGAAAAACCAGTAAAAGCAACCGCTGTCAGTGCAGTGACTTACGGGATTGTAAGCTGCTGGATGTATGTGATTGGCATGGGAGCTGCTATATTTACAGGAGAATCTGATATTGCACAGATTATGGTGAAAGCAGGACTAGGGATTGTAGGATTATTGATTATTGTATTTTCTACTGTTACTACGACATTTTTAGACGCATATTCAGCGGGGATTTCCAGCGAAGCTGTTTCTAAAAAGTGTAATGGAAAATGGATTGCGGTGACGGTTGCCTTTGCTGGAATTGTAGGTGCGATATGCTTGCCGCTGACAGATATCACGGAGTTTTTGTACATTATTGGCTCGGTGTTTGCACCGATGATCGCGATTCAAATAGTAGATTTCTTCTTAATCAAGAAAGACAGTAGTGAAAGTAAATTTGATGTATCGAATTTAGTGATTTGGCTTGTGGGATTTCTTATTTATCGTATGTTGATGCATGTAGATATAATTGTCGGAAATACGCTGCCAGATATGCTGATTACAGGATTGATTTGTATAGTTGTAAACAGAATAAAGGATTCGATTGACCATAGAAATATTAGATGGTATCATGAATTTAACTAATCTAACACCAAAATATGGTATTGCGGTGAAAGACAGAGTTTACATGAGATGAAGAAAATATATGAAAATGTTTCTGACTATAATGTGGATGATAGGATTATATAAGAAATGTTTTATTGTTATAGGTTCATAAGTGAAGCTGTGTCTTTTTGGCACAGCTTTTTTAATTTACAGCAGCAAACAAAAACAGGAGGAATATGAAATGGAAACAAGAGTTGCAGTTATCAGTATTATTATCGAGGATTCGGAGTCGGTGCAGGCTATGAATGACATTTTGCACCAGTATAGTGAGTATGTCATTGGACGAATGGGAATCCCATATCGCAAAAAGGGCATCAACATCATCAGTATTGCGATTGATGCACCGCAGGATGCCATCAGCGCACTGTCAGGTAAAATTGGAAAATTAAAAGGAATCAGTTCCAAGGTGGCTTACTCAAATGTAGCCAAAAAAGAATCATAATAATACAATGCGAGAAGTGATGCGTATGAAAAAAATAGGAAAATTAAGTTTAGGATGGAAAATTGTGCTCGTGATTTTACCGGTTTTGACGGCTCTGATCGCCCTTGGAATCGGACGAATTTGGATCAGTCCGGCGGAAATCATGACCTCTATCAGTGCAAAAATCACAGGAAGCGAGGGGCTTTCTGGGATGATTGAAAAAACATTATGGAATATTCGAATGCCGCGAATCCTACTGGCGATTTTAGTTGGAGCTGGCCTATCTGCGGCGGGATGTGCCTTTCAAAGTCTATTTGCAAATCCATTGGCGACGCCTGATACCCTTGGTGTGGCAAGCGGGGCAAGTTTTGGAGCGGCTCTTGGACTCTTACTTGGATTTGGTATGATTGGGGTACAGGCTACTTCTCTTTTGATGGGAGCACTGGCAGTGACTTTGACATGGCTTGCCGGTTCGGGGAAAAATAAAGGACTTAGCACAATCGTATTGTCAGGAATTATGATGGGCTCGCTTTTCAATGCGCTGGTTTCTTTGGTGAAATTCGTTGCCGATGAAGAATCGCAGCTTCCGGCAATTACTTATTGGCTCATGGGCGGACTAAACAGTGCCGGTTATGAAACTCTAAAATTAGGTGCACTGCCGATTTTGATAGGAATTTTCATTTTATATTTGATTCGTTGGAGAATGAATTTATTGCCGCTGTCAGAAGATGAAGTCAAATCTTCCGGAGTAAATATAAAAGTGCTGCGAGGTATTACCATCGTGTGTGCAACAGGAATTACCGCTTCCTGCGTGTCTATGTGTGGACAGGTGGGATGGGTCGGACTTTTGATCCCGCACATGTGCCGTATGAAGTTTGGAAGCAATCATTTGTCACTCCTTCCAGCAGCTATTAGTTTTGGAGCAGTATTTATGATTCTTGTAGATACATTAGCGCGCAGCATGAGCGCGGCAGAGATTCCGGTATCGATCCTGACCGCTATCATTGGGGCTCCGTTCTTTATCATTCTTATGCGCAGAAGTGGAGGATGGCAGCTATGAAATTAACTGTAGAAAATGGAAGTTTCTCTTATCAGAAGGGAAACATGATTTTTGAAAATATAAATTTTTCTGTGGATTCAGGAGAGATTCTGGCGATTCTTGGACCGAATGGTGCAGGAAAAACAACACTGCTTCGCTGTATTACAGGAATGCTGAAATGGAAAGATGGCAGAAGTACACTAGACGGAGAAAATATTGCAGGAATGTCTGCGAAAAAGCAGTGGAGCAAGATGGCTTACGTGCCGCAGGCGAAGGCGGTCTCTTCTTCCTATACCGCTTTTGAAATGGTTCTTTTAGGACGCAGCAGCCATTTGAATGCATTTTCAGCACCCAAAAAGGCAGATATTGAAAAGGCAGAATCGGTGATGAAGTTACTTGGCATCTCAGCTTTAGCAGACAAAAAATGTTCCGAGATCAGCGGCGGAGAGCTTCAGATGGTCTTGATTGCAAGGGCACTTGCTTCAGAGCCGAAGGTACTCATTTTGGATGAGCCAGAGTCGAATCTGGATTTTAAAAATCAGTTGGTGGTCTTAAATGCTATGACGAAACTAGCAGAAAGCGGAATGACTTGTGTGTTTAATACCCATTATCCTGCGCATGCGCTGCAGAGAGCGAATAAGTCTTTGATCTTGTCAAAGGGCGGAGCATATGTGTTTGGAGATACGGCTGTAGTGGTCAACGAAGAAAACATACAGAAGGCATTTGGCGTACAGGCAGTGATCGGAGAGATCGAGACCAAGGAAAATGTGCTGAAAGATGTAGTTCCACTTAGTATCACTTCTACGGCGTCAGAAGTGAATGAAAATAAGAAAAATAAGCGCTGTATTGCATCGATTACGATTATCGCAAACAGTAACGAAATGGCAGATAGAATCAACGGACTGTTGCATGAGTATAGTGATTTGCTGATCGGACGTATGGGAATGCCGTATAAAGAATGTGGACTTTACATTATCAATATTACACTGGATGGAATAGAGGAAGAGATTTTGAATCTTTCTCACAAATTAAATCTGTTGTCAGGCGTGAGTGTGAAAACAACGTTTGCGAAAGGTGATTTTTAGAAAGAGAGAGGGGAAGAGGAAAATGATTAAGATTGCAGTATATGGAAAAGGCGGAATCGGAAAATCAACGACCATTTCAAATGTGTCTGCTGCTTTAAGCGAGATGGGCTATAAGGTCATGCAGATTGGATGTGATCCAAAGGCAGATTCGACGATAAATCTTCACGGAAAAGAAAAAGTGAACACAGTTTTGGAATTGGTTCG
The DNA here is from genome assembly GCA_964623905.1 of uncultured Faecalimonas sp. Lineage (GTDB taxonomy): Bacteria > Bacillota > Clostridia > Lachnospirales > Lachnospiraceae > Faecalimonas. Next base: position 39,450 of record CAZUVY010000013.1, on the reverse strand, counting down.
CACCCGTAAAAACAATTTTGCATTGGAAGATATGGTGACAGAAGGATTTGGCGGAACCATCTGTGTGGAGGCAGGAGGGCCGACACCGGGACTTGGTTGTGCAGGACGAGGGATTATCGCCGCTTTGGAAAAACTGGCAGAAAAAGGTGCTTATGAGACGTATCGGCCGGATATTGTTTTTTACGATGTACTTGGCGATGTGGTATGTGGTGGATTTTCTATGCCGATGCGAGGCGGCTATGCAGATAAAGTATTCATAATTACTTCGGGAGAAAATATGGCGATTCATGCGGCTGCAAATATTGCTATGGCAATCGAAGGTTTCAAAGGAAGAGGGTACGCAGAGCTTGGCGGACTTATTTTAAATCGTCGTAATGTAAAAAATGAAGATGCGAAAGTGGCAGAGCTTGCAGAAGATATCCAGTCGGAAGTGATTGCTTCTTTAAGTCGCAGCGAGATCGTGCAGGAAGCGGAAGAATTGAAAAAGACGGTGATCGAAGCATTTCCTGACAGTGAAATGGCAGAGGAATATCGGAAACTTGCCAAGAAATTATTAGAAATGTGTGGGGTGAAGGCATGTTGAAAAGAGTAAATGCCCAGATTGATCACAGAGGTGCAAAAATTGCGATCAAAGACGCGTCTTTTCCAGCACCATTTGTATCGGGCTTAGAGTATGCAACGCCTGCGAGAGGAACGTGGAACATTGTGCATACGGGAATGTTGATTCCGGAGGCACACGAAATCTTTGTCTGTGCGGCGAGCTGTCTTCGCGGAGTTGTTTTAACAGCAGCAGAAATGCATGCAGAGGATCGATTTTCAACAGTAGCCGTGCGAGAACACAATCTGCTGGATGGAGATATGGAAGATTTAGTGATCGAAGGCGTCAGCGATATCATCGAAAAACTTCCGGTTCGTCCTCCTGCAGTTCTGGTATATACAAGCTGCGTACACCATTTTGCAGGATGTGATCTGGATATGATTTACAGAAAACTCAGACATCGATTTCCAGATATTGATTTCACAGACTGTTATATGAATCCAATCATGAGAAAAAGTGGTCTGACACCAGACCAGCTTATGCGAAGCCGTTTGTATATGCTTTTAAAAGAGCGAGAAATCAATACAAATGCAGTTGCGATTATTGGAAACGACCTTCCAACCAGTGAAGAAAGTGACCTTTTGATTTACTTGAAATCCCAAGGGCTTAAGATTCATGAAATTACTTCCTGCAAGACATATAAGGAATATCAGGAAATGGCAGAAAGTGCTTTTTACATTTCTTATAATGCGGCAGCAGTTGCAGGAGGAGAAATGTTAGCAAAGCGTCTTGGCGGAAAACATTTTTATCTGCCATTTAGTTTTGATTATGAGGAGATTGAAAATGGATTCCAAAAACTTGCAGATTTGCTTGGAACGGAAATGCCAGATTTTACGGGGAAAAGAGAGGCATGCGATCAGGCATTAAGAGAGACGAAAGAGTTGATCGGGGATATGCCGATTGCCATTGATTACTCATATTGCCCTAGGCCGCTTGGTCTTGCAAAAATGCTTTTGGATGCAGGATTTCAGGTAGAGAAAGTCTATTTAGATACGATTTCAGGAGAAGAAAAAGCAGATTTTCAATATTTGCAGAAAGCGTATCCAGAGCTTTTGCTTTATCCAACGGTACACGCAAAAATGCGTTTTATGGCGGAGAAGGAACCGACAAATACATTGGCGATTGGGCAGAAGGCGGCTTATTTTACCAATACAAGACATTTTGTAAATGTGGTAGAAGGCGGCGGAATGCTTGGATATCAGGCGATTTTGCAGACATTAGCATATATGAGAGAGGCATTTTTAGAAGAAAAAGAAATGCGAGCATTGATACAGATTAAAGGAATGGGATGTGAGGGCTGCTTATGAGACAAACTGCAAGAATAATATCAACATATTCCGCCGATGTGTTCGGCGTTTGCTCAGCGCTGTTTGAGCTTGGAGGTATGACAGTCATGCACGACGCGTCGGGATGTAATTCGACTTACACCACGCATGATGAGCCGCGCTGGTATGACATGGACAGCATGGTCTACATTTCCGCACTTTCTGAGATGGAAGCAATCATGGGGGATGACGAGAAGCTGATAAACGACATTGTCTCAGCGGCGGAAGATTTGCATCCTGCATTTATTGCGGTGGCTGGGACACCAATTCCGACGATGACAGGATTCGACTTTGAGTCGGTGGCAAAAATGATTGAAATGCAGACAGGGATTCCTGCATTTGGTTTTGCAACCACGGGAATGCATACTTATGTGTATGGTGCTTCGATAGCGCTAGAAGGCTATGCGAGACGTTTTGTAAAAAGAGATGTGGAAAAGTCAGCATATTTGTCAGCAAATATTTTAGGTTTAACACCGCTTGATTTTTCAGTAAATGGTTCCGATACTTCGATTGCAGAGTTCTTAGAGAAGGCAGGTTTTGAAGTGATTTCCAAATGGGCGATGGGAAGCAGACCAGAGGAACTTGTAAATGCCGGAAGAGCAAGGGTAAATCTTGTGGTCTCAAGGACCGGCCTTGGAGCTGCGAAGGCGCTTTATGAAATGTTTGGAACACCTTATGTGCTCGGAGTTCCGATGGGAGATGCAGCTTCTAAGAAACTTGCCAATATGCTGTACCAGGCAGCAGAAAGTGGAGAAAACCAGTGTGACTGGAGCAATCTTCCAGGCGGAGAGATTGTAGTTGTGGGGGAAGGGATCACGTCTCTTTCTCTAGCACAGGCAATCGAACTGGAAACGGGACGGGGCGTAAGGGTTCTCTGTGCCACAGAATGTGAGGAAAGGCTGCTGCGCGAAAAAGATAAATGGACGATGGATGAAGAGGAAATCGAAGAAGCACTCGCCCAGGCGAAAATCATGATCGCAGATCCACTTTACAGGCCAATTTGTCCGAAGGAAACAAAATTTGTATCTCTTCCGAGTGAAAGTTTTTCGGGAAGAATTTATCGAAATGAGATTCCAAATCTGGTATCCGATTTTGGAACATTTTTAAAGGAGGTTATCTAAAATGAAAAGAGCACTCAGTTTTTTATTGGCAATCGCAATGATAATGACATTGATGGGATGCGGAAACACAAAGGACAATGATACCACAAGCAATGATGAAAATACAGGTACACATGTGGTGACAGATCACAATGGATTTGAAATCGAAGTTCCAAATGAGATTGACAAAATCGTGGTATGCGACATTTTGCCATTATCAAGTGTGTTAGCAGTATTCTTTGATTCGGCAGATAAGATCGTGGGAATGTCTTCGACAGCCATGAGTGCGGCAGAAAATGGTCTGCTTGGTGAGATTTATCCAGAAATTTTGGATGCGGAAACCGGTTTTATCGATGGAAGTACGGTAAATACGGAAGAACTTATGAAATTAGAACCAGATGTGGTATTTTATAACGCGGTAAGAAGTGAACTTGGAGAACAACTTCGAAATGCGGGATTTGCAGCAATCGGAGTGTCTGTAAATAAATGGGAATATGATTGCATTGAAACCCTGAATAATTGGATTTCATTGCTTAGCGAAATTTTCCCAGATAACGATAAAACAGAAAGCATAGAAGCACGTTCGAAAGAAATGTACGAGTTGGTACAAGAACGTGTGGCTGAGATTCCAGAAGAAGAAAGGGAAACGGTTTTCTTCTTATATAAATACAGTGACACAAGTATTGAAACATCAGGCAAGAAATTCTTTGGACAATGGTGGGCAGATGCGACTGGTTCTATCAATGTGGGAGAAGAGATGGAGACTGACAACTCCGTCAATGTAAATATGGAGCAGATTTACGAATGGAATCCGTCAGTCATTTTCATTACAAACTTTACTTCTGCTGGTCCAGAAGATTTGTATGGCAATACGGTCGGCAATTATGATTGGAGCGTAGTAGATGCTGTGAAAAATCAGCGTGTCTATAAGATGCCGCTTGGAATGTACAGAAGTTATACCCCAGGAGCAGATACGCCAGTCACATTACTTTGGATGGCAAAGACAACCTATCCAGAATATTTTGAAGACATTGATATTACAGAAGAAGCGATCAGCTACTATAAAGAAGTGTTTGGGGTAGAACTGACAGCGGATCAAGTAGAATCCATATTTGCCCCAGCCGAAGAAGTGGGAAGTGGATTCTAAAAACACAATAAAGTTGAAAATCTATAGATTTTGATGTAATCTACTAAGTGCAACAAATCATATTACTTAAGGAATAAAAAATTATGTCAAAATTATGTATGTGATCTGATCTGTGTGCTCATCTGATGTCCATTTCGTCTTATGATGAAAAACAGATGCTGTACGACCTGCAGAATCTTTAACTGGGATCATTTGATGATGTTTTCGCCACTGATATATGTGGGAGGATTCTATTCTGTATCGCTTGTGATTATGGCCTTTCTTGCGTGGCTTGTCTGGGAACTTTGTGTCATGATGTATCCAGAAAGATTCTGGGAAGTGTCTAATGTTGCACTTCGATGTTCAGAATGTACGGATAAACTTTGTACCCAATATTGTAAAAAATTAAGATAAATACAGATAAAAAGGCGGCTGTCACTGATATGACAACCGCCTTTTGGGTTGAAAGAGAGGAGAGTCTTTTTCTATTTTTGAGGATAATTTCCATCAAAACAAGCTTTGCAAAGAGGAAGATCGCCGGTCATTTTGGATAAATCTTCAATCTTCATATATCCAAGGGAATCGGCTCCAATCTGCTTACATATTTGTTCTGGCGTATGGCTGGATGCGATCAGTTCACCATTGCTTGGTACATCCGTGCCATAAAAGCAAGGATAGAGAAATGGAGGAGAACTGATTCTTACATGAACCTCAGTCGCTCCGGCTTCTTTTAACATATGGATTAAACTTGCAATTGTAGTACCACGGACAATAGAATCGTCAATGAGTACAATTCGTTTGCCCTTTACAACGCTTTTCAGAACATTCAGTTTTAAATGAACTGCAGATTCGCGTTCTTCCTGTGTTGGTTTTATAAAAGTTCTTCCAACGTAACTATTTTTTTGAAAAACAAATTCAAATGGTATATTTGACTGTTTGGCGTAACCCATTGCAGCAACAAGGCCGGAATCAGGAACGCCGGCTACCAAATCAGCCTCAACCGGATAGGAATCTGCAAGAGCACGTCCAGCTTTGATACGTGCATCATAAACGTTGATTCCATCCAATGTCGAGTCCAGTCTGGAAAAATAAATATATTCAAAAATGCAATGTGCATGATGAGAGGCTTTCAGACTAAAATCAGATTTGATTCCGTCTTTGGTGATCGTGATCATTTCTCCCGGTAAGATATCTCGGACAAATTCGGCATCTACAGAGGAGAGCGCACAACTTTCAGAACATAAAATATAATGGTCGTCCTGTTTTCCGAGACATAATGGTTTGAGTCCAAAAGGATCACGAATTCCAACCAGTTTTTTCGGACTCATCACAATCAGTGCGAATCCGCCTTTTAACAATTTTGCTGTATTTTTAACTGCATCTTCGATGCAGGAAGTTTTAGTTCTTTCCCTTGCGATTTGATAAGCAATGACTTCAGAATCCGAAGTAGAATGGAAGATGGCTCCGATTTCCTGAAGCGGATTTCGGAGTTCTTCCATATTAGTTATGTTTCCATTGTGTACCAACCCAAGAGTTCCTTTCAAATAACTAAGTACAAGTGGCTGGGCATTTTCTACACAGCTAGATCCTGTAGTAGAGTAGCGTACATGGCCGATTCCAATATCGCCGCGGAGAGACTTTAAAATCTGTGGATTAAATACTTCACTGACAAGTCCCATGTCTTTGTGGGAGCTGATATTCCCAATTGGTCCGCTGGTATTACAAACGGCGATGCCGGCAGATTCCTGTCCCCGATGTTGTAATGAGCTGAGCCCGTAATAAATGGAATGAGCCACATCTTTGCCGTCTGTACGCAACATGCCAAACACACCACATTCTTCTTTTAATTTATCTTCTTCAAGGATCGGGTGTATCATATCAAACACTCCTCATTAAATCGAGAATAATAATTCTTCGTAGCTTGGGTAAGGAAGAATACCATCTGGTAATAAAGTTTCCGCTTCATCAGCAAGAACTCGGATTTCTTCCATTGTTGGAATGATCGTGTCATGATAGAAGAAGGAAGCTTTTTCCATGTCTTCAATTGCTTCAACTGCAATTGTATCTGCTTCTAATTTTTCAACACAATCTGTTAATTTATCATAGTAATCAGCAAATGTTGTAAGTAATTTTAATTCTGCCTTGCAAGGAAGATCAGCTACGCTGCGTTTTCCTTGGATAGAATATGTAAGAGAATCTTGATATTCTAATAAAGTAGGAAGGAATTGACGTCTTACCATTTCCTGTAATGTTTTTGCTTCAATGTGAAGTGTCTTACAATAGTTTTCTAATAAAATTTCGTGTCTTGAGTAGATCTCACCTTCTGTAAAGATATTATGTGAAGTAAATAATTCCACATTTTTCTTTGCAATGAAGCAAGGAAGTGATTCTGGTGTTGATTTTAAGTTGTAAAGACCACGTTTTTCAGCTTCAGCAACCCATTCATCTGTATAACCATTTCCGTTGAAAATGATTTTCTTGTGTTTTAAAATTGCGCGTTTTACTAATGCATGAACTGCATCATCCATTTTGTCTGCTGGAGTATCTTTGAGTTCATCGTAAAATTGTCTTAATGCTTCTGCAACAGCAGTGTTGAGTACAATGTTTGGTCCTGAAACAGAGATAGAAGAACCAAGCATACGGAATTCAAATTTGTTTCCAGTAAATGCAAATGGTGATGTACGGTTTCTGTCTGTATTATCCTTGAAGAAATGAGGAAGTACAGTTGCACCAGTATCCATTTGGATCTTTTGTTGTTTTCCAAAGAAAGTATCATTTTCGATGGAATCTAAAACAGCAGTCAGTTCTTCGCCAAGGAAGATAGAAACGATAGCAGGAGGTGCTTCGTTTGCACCAAGTCTGTGGTCGTTACCAGCGCTTGCTACAGAAAGTCTCATAAGATCAGCGTATTCATCAACGGCTTTGATCACAGCCATTAAGAAAACAAGGAATTGTGTGTTTTCTGCTGGTGTGCGTCCTGGTTCAAGAAGGTTTGCACCTGTGTTTGTAGTCATAGACCAGTTGTTGTGTTTACCAGAACCATTGATTCCATCAAATGGTTTTTCATGGAGCAGACAAACAAGACCGTGTTTTTCAGCAACTTTTTTCATGATTTCCATAGTTAACTGGTTGTGGTCAACTGCCACGTTTGCTGTATCAAAAATTGGAGCAAGCTCATGTTGTGCAGGAGCTACTTCATTATGCTTTGTTTTTGCAGGGATCCCAAGTTTCCACAATTCTTCATCCAGATCATGCATATAAGCGGAAATTCGAGGTTTTAATGATCCGAAATAGTGGTCTTCCATTTCCTGTCCCTTAGGAGGTTTCGCTCCAAGCAATGTTCTGCCGGTAAAAATTAAGTCTTTTCTTTGCTTGTAAAGTTCCTTGTCTACCAGGAAATATTCTTGTTCAGGACCAACTGTTGTAGAAACACTTGTTATGTCTGTCTGGCCTAAAAGATGAAGGATTTTTGTTGCTTCCTTGCTAAGTGTTTCCATTGAACGAAGAAGTGGAGTCTTTTTATCAAGTGCTTCCCCGCTGTAAGAACAGAAAGCGGTAGGTATATAGAGAGTACGATCTTTTATGAAAGCAGGAGAAGTAGGATCCCATGCAGTATATCCTCTTGCTTCAAAGGTTGCTCTCAGTCCTCCAGATGGGAAGCTGGATGCGTCAGGTTCACCTTTCACTAATTCTTTTCCAGAGAAATCCATGATGATCTGTCCATCACCGATTGGTGTAATGAAACTGTCATGTTTTTCAGCAGTGAAACCAGTCATTGGCTGGAACCAGTGTGTGAAATGTGTTGCTCCGTTTTCAACTGCCCATTCTTTCATGGCAACTGCAACAGAGTTTGCAACATCAAGTTCCAGATGTGTATTATTTTCGATTGTCTTTTTCAGTGCCTTATAAATATCTTTTGGAAGTTTGTCACGCATTACCTTGTCATTAAATACGAGACTTCCGTATAATTGAGGAATAGATTTTGTCATAATAAATTTCTCCTTTCAAATTGGTGTAAGAAATAAAAAAGGGGCGCCTTGGAAATATATTCCAAAGCGCCCTTGCTTATGCTTCGTAGTATACACCGAAATTTTGGGTTGTCAAGAAAAAAATTTAAAAAAAATTTCTTTACAAATCGAAAAGAATCGTATAGACTTGTCACATGAAAATGAGAATTTATGAAGACAAAGGTGTCAGCAGGCTTGCAGAAAAAGCGAGCTTGTTGACACCTTTTTTAAATTTGCAGGAAAGGAAAAGAGAAGAATCATGGTGAAATATGTATTTGTAACAGGTGGTGTCGTATCCGGTCTTGGCAAAGGAATCACGGCGGCCTCCTTAGGAAGATTATTAAAAGCAAGGGGATATCATGTGACGATGCAAAAGTTCGATCCGTATATTAATGTGGATCCAGGCACCATGAATCCAATCCAGCATGGGGAAGTATTTGTTACAGATGATGGAACAGAAACGGACCTTGATCTTGGACATTACGAAAGATTCATTGATGAAAGTTTAGATTCCAATTCGAATGTGACGACTGGAAAAATTTACTGGTCTGTTCTGAATAAAGAAAGAAGAGGCGATTATGGCGGGGGTACTGTTCAGGTGATCCCACATATCACAAATGAGATCAAAGACAGATTTTACAAAGCAAAATCAGAAGAAGAAGAGACCATATCCATTATAGAAATCGGAGGAACGGTCGGAGATATTGAAAGCCAGCCGTTCTTAGAAGCCATCAGACAATTTCAGGCAGAGGTCGGAAGGGAAAATGCAATCCTCATACAAGTAACCTTGATCCCATACCTGAAGGCTTCGGGTGAAATGAAAACAAAGCCAACGCAGATGAGTGTAAAAGAACTTCAGAGCATGGGAATCTGGCCGGATATCTTAGTGTGTCGCTCAGATTATCCGATTGATGAAAAGATGAAAGAAAAAATCGCGCTGTTCTGTAATGTGAAGAAAGAACACGTACTGCAAAATCTGGATGCGCCTTCTTTATACGAAGTTCCGCTTATGATGGAGAAGGAAAGACTAGCACAGGCGGTTTGTGAATGTCTTCAAATTCCTTGTCCAGAGCCAGACCTGACTGACTGGGAGGCGATGGTAGAAAATCTGTACGATTCGAAAAAGAAAGTCACGATTGCAATGGTAGGAAAATATGTGGCGCTTCATGATGCATATCTGAGTGTTGTAGAAGCGTTAAAACACGGCGGAATTGCGAACAAAGTAGAAATTGATATTAAGTGGATTGACTCAGAAGAACTGACAAAAGAAAACATAGAGGAATATTTAGGAGAAGTACATGGTATCTTAGTTCCAGGAGGATTCGGAATACGTGGTACGGAGGGAAAAATTCTTGCAATTGAATATGCACGTACACATAGGATTCCGTATCTCGGAATTTGTCTTGGAATGCAGCTTGCAATCGTAGAATTTGCAAGGAATGTGCTGGGACTGAAAGATGCAGCCAGCATCGAACTGGTACCAGACACACCGGATCCGGTCATCAGCCTTATGCCAGAGCAAAATGGCATCGTAAACATGGGAGGTACTTTAAGACTCGGATCTTATCCGTGTATTTTAAAAGAAGGAACGCTTTCCGCGTCATTATATAATAAGAAAGAAATTTCAGAACGCCACAGACATCGTTACGAAATAAATAATGATTATCGTGACAGATTAACAGAGCATGGGATGGTTCTTTCTGGATTGTCTCCAGATCAAAGAATCGTTGAAATGATAGAACTGAAAAATCATCCATTTTTTATTGCAACACAGGCCCATCCAGAATTTAAATCAAGACCAAATCTGGCACATCCTTTATTCAAAGGATTTGTTGCAGCGGCTGCCCAAAAGGAGGAAAGACAATGAATCAATTATATCAACCATCATTTGAACATGACAATTGCGGTATCGGAGCAATTGTAAATATTCAGGGAGAAAAAAGCCATCAGCTTGTTGCAGATGCATTAAAAATCGTAGAGAATTTAGAGCATCGTGCAGGAAAAGATGCAGAAGGAAAAACAGGAGATGGTGTAGGGATTCTGACTCAAATCTCACACAGATTTTTTGAAAAAGTCTGCAAGGAAACAGGAATTTTGATCGGTGGAGAAAGAGAATATGGAATTGGTATGTTTTTCTTCCCACAGAATGAACTGAAAAGAAGCCAGGCAAAGAAAATGTTTGAAATCATTGTAGAAAAAGAAGGCATGAAATTCCTTGGCTGGAGAGAAGTGCCAACTGCACCACATGTTTTAGGGGAAAAAGCAAGAAGCTGCATGCCTGTTATCTATCAGGGATTTATCGAAAAGCCTGCAAATGTTGCAAAAGGGCTTGAGTTTGACCGCAAACTTTATATCGTACGAAGAGTATTTGAACAAAGTAATGACAATACTTATGTACCTTCTTTATCCAGCAGAACGATCATTTACAAAGGAATGTTTCTGGTAGATCAACTTCGTACATTTTTCCTGGATCTGCAGGATGAAGATTATGAATCTGCAATTGCCATGGTACACTCACGTTTCTCAACAAACACAAATCCAAGCTGGGAAAGAGCGCATCCAAACCGTTTTATCGTACATAATGGTGAAATCAATACAATCAAAGGGAATGCAGATAAAATGCTTGCCAGAGAAGAGACTATGCATTCAGGAAAAGTTTCTTTGGATGATATGACAAAGATTCTGCCTGTTGTAAATACAAATGGATCCGATTCAGCGATGCTGGATAATACACTGGAATTCTTAGTGATGAATGGTATGGATCTTCCACTTGCAGCCATGATCATGATCCCAGAGCCATGGGCACACAATGATACGATTTCTCAGGAAGGAAGAGATTTTTATCAGTATTATGCAACAATGATGGAACCATGGGATGGACCTGCATCTATCCTTTATTCAGATGGAGATATCATGGGAGCAATTCTTGACCGAAATGGTCTTAGACCTTCCAGATATTATATTATGGATGATGGAAGACTGATCCTATCTTCTGAAGTCGGAGTATTAGATTTGGATGAATCTCACATTTTGAAGAAAGAACGTCTCCATCCTGGAAAAATGCTGCTCGTAGATACACAAAAGAAACGTGTGATCTCAGATGAAGAATTGAAAGAAAGCTACGCGCAGAAAGAACCTTATGGAGAATGGCTGGACAGCAATCTTGTGACATTGCATGAATTAAAGATTCCAAATGCGAAAGTACCAGAAATTTCAAAAGAATACAGAGCAAGACTGCAGAAAGCATTTGGTTATGCCTATGAAGAGTATCGTACAAGTATCTGTTCTATGGCACTGAATGGTTCAGAGCAGATCGGGGCGATGGGTGTCGATACACCAATTGCAGTTTTATCCAAAGAATATCAGCCATTATTCTATTATTTTAAACAATTATTTGCGCAGGTAACCAATCCTCCGATTGATGCGGTAAGAGAGAAGATTGTAACTTCTACAACAGTATATGTAGGAAAGAATGGGAACCTGCTGGAAGAAAAAGACAGTAACTGTCAGGTTTTGAAGATTGAAAATCCAATTCTTTCAGATCTTGATATGTTAAAAATCCTGACAATGAATAAGCCAGGATTTAAGGTAGCCAAAGTACCAATCATTTTCTATAAGAGTACACCAATTGATCGTGTTATTGATCATCTGTGCATTGAAGTGGATAAGGCATATCGAAAAGGTGCAAATATTCTGGTACTGTCAGACCGCGGGGTAGATGAAAATCATGTGGCACTGCCATCTCTGCTGGCTGTAGCAGCAGTACACAAACATCTGGTACAGACGAAAAAATGTACAGCAATGTCACTCATTCTGGAATCGGCAGAACCAAGAGAAGTACATCATTTTGCGACACTGTTAGGTTATGGAGCATGTGCGGTTAACCCATATCTTGCCCATGCAACAATTGCAGAACTGATCGAAACAGGAATTTTGAACAAAGATTATTACGCAGCGGTAGAAGATTATGACCATGCAATCTTACATGGAATCGTAAAAATTGCATCAAAAATGGGTATTTCAACGATTCAGTCTTATCAGGGAAGTAAGATTTTTGAAGCAATCGGTATCTCAGAAGATGTGATCGATAAATATTTTACAGGAACAGTGAGTCGAATCGGCGGTATTTCGCTGGAAGATATTGCAGCACAGACAGATATGCAGCACTCAAAAGCATACGATCCACTGGGACTGGATACAGATTTGACACTGGGTTCTCTTGGACGCCATAAAATGAGAAGTCAGGGAGAAAAGCATCGCTATAATCCTCAGACAATCCATATGCTGCAGCAAGCCACAAGAGAGGGCGATTATGATAAATTCAGAACATATACAGCCATGGTAGATGCAGAGGAGACAGGATATCTGCGAAGCCTTATGGATTTTAAATACCCAGAGCAGGGCATTGATATTTCAGAAGTTGAAAGCGAAGAATCCATTGTACAACGATTTAAAACAGGTGCTATGTCTTATGGTTCTATTTCAGAAGAGGCGCACGAAGCACTGGCGATCGCCATGAATCGTCTTCATGGAAAATCAAACAGTGGAGAAGGTGGAGAAAGTGATGAACGACTGGAATCTGCCGGTACAGATCATGACAGAAGTTCTGCGATCAAGCAGGTTGCCAGTGGTAGATTTGGTGTAACAAGCCGTTATCTGGTAAGTGCAAAAGAAATTCAGATCAAGATGGCACAAGGTGCAAAACCAGGAGAAGGCGGACATTTACCTGGAAAGAAAGTATATCCTTGGATCGCAAAAACAAGACATTCAACACCAGGTGTCAGCCTGATCTCACCACCACCTCATCATGATATTTATTCTATTGAGGATTTGGCACAGTTAATTTACGACTTGAAAAATGCAAATAAATATGCCCGTATTTCTGTAAAACTGGTTTCAGAAGCGGGTGTTGGAACAGTTGCAGCAGGGGTAGCAAAAGCAGGAGCGCAGGTAATCCTGGTATCTGGTTATGATGGAGGAACCGGTGCAGCACCACTTAGTTCTATCCATAATGCAGGACTTCCATGGGAACTTGGCCTTGCAGAAACACACCAGACTTTACTTCAAAATGGACTCCGAAACCGAGTAGTCATTGAAACAGATGGAAAACTGATGAGTGGACGCGACGTAGCGATCGCAGCACTTCTTGGAGCAGAAGAATTTGGTTTTGCGACAGCACCACTTGTAACACTTGGCTGTGTGATGATGCGTGTCTGCAACCTGGATACTTGTCCAATGGGAATTGCAACACAGAATCCAGAGCTTCGTAAGAGATTTATTGGAAAACCAGAGTACGTAGAAAACTTTATGATATTTATCGCAAGAGAACTCCGTGAATATATGGCAAAATTGGGAGTTCGTACTGTAGACGAAATGGTTGGACGTACAGACTTGTTAAAGAAGAAAGATGGTCTTACAGGAAGAGATGCAAAAGTGGATCTGAGCCGTATCCTGGAACAAAATCCAGAAAAGGACAGAGCAAAATGTGTATTTGATCCTGCATGTGTATATGATTTTGAGCTGGAACAGACAAAAGATGAGGCTGTTATTTTGAAAACAAGAGGAATTCAGAATGCGATTACAAAAGGTGTGAAAAAATCAACGGACATTCATCTGACAAATACAGACCGAACATTTGGTACATTGCTTGGTTCTGAGATCACAAGAAATCATCCAGAAGGTCTTCCAGAAGATACGATTACGATCAAATGTACAGGCGCAGGCGGACAAAGTTTTGGTGCGTTTATTCCAAAAGGACTTACATTGGATCTCTGTGGTGACAGCAATGACTACTTTGGAAAAGGTTTATCTGGTGGTAAATTGATCGTCCATGCACCAGAAGAGGCTGCATATGATGCGGAAGAAAACATTATCATTGGTAATGTTGCCTTGTACGGAGCAACATCTGGCGAGGCCTATATCGCAGGTATGGCTGGAGAACGTTTCGGTGTACGTAACTCAGGCGCGATCGCAGTAGTCGAAGGTGTAGGGGAACATGGATGTGAATATATGACAGGAGGCCGCGCAGTTGTACTTGGACCTACAGGAAAGAACTTTGCAGCAGGTATGAGCGGCGGTATCGCATACGTTCTGGATGAAAAGAATCGTTTATATCGCAATTTAAATAAAGAAATGGTTCTGATGGAAAAGATTGAATCAAAAGAAGATCAGGAAGAGTTGAGAACAATTTTAGAGAAACATGTGGCATACACAGGTTCTGTCAAAGCAAAAACAGTGCTGGATCAGTTTGAAGAGTATCTTCCTAAGTTTAAGAAGATCATTCCAGAAGAATATAAGAAAGTAACACAAAAATAGTGGAGGGAGACAAAGAAGATGGGAAAAGCAACAGGATTTTTAGAATATGAAAGAAAAGTTGGACCAGAAACTCCAGCCACGGAGCGAATTCAGAATTTTGAAGAATTTCATGGGAGACTTTCTGAAGAAGAACAACGTCTGCAGGGGGCACGCTGCATGGAGTGTGGTGTACCGTTCTGTCAGGCAGGCGTGATGATTGCAGGGATGGCATCTGGCTGTCCTCTGCACAATCTGGTACCGGAAGTCAATGATCTGGTATATCATGGAAGATGGGAAGAAGGTTATGTGCGTCTTAGTAAGACTCACAGCTTCCCGGAATTTACCTCAAGAGTCTGCCCTGCACTTTGTGAGGCAGCCTGCACTTGCGGACTTCATTCGGCCCCGGTTTCTACCAAGGAAAATGAGAAAGCTGTAATCGAATACGCCTATGCACACGGCCTTGTAAAACCAGATGTGCCAAAGGTCCGTACAGGAAAGAGAGTCGCTGTAGTAGGAAGTGGTCCTTCCGGTCTTGCAGCCGCACAGCAATTAAACAGCAGAGGACATCTTGTTACTGTTTTTGAAAGAAGTGATAGACCAGGCGGACTTCTGCGCTATGGAATTCCAAATATGAAGCTGGACAAATCGGTGATCGATCGTAGAATTGAGATTATGAAAGCTTCTGGAATCGAATTTCAATGTAATGTAAATGTTGGAAAAGATATCTCCGGAGAAGAACTTTTAAGCAAATATGATAAGGTAGTTCTGGCATGTGGTGCGTCAAATCCTCGTGATATTAAGGTTGCGGGAAGAGAAGCCGGCGGCATCTATTTTGCAGTAGACTTTCTTTCAAAAGTAACAAAACAACTTTTGGATACAGATTTTAAAGAAGTACCATATGAACTTGCAAAAGGGAAACATGTCATTGTAATTGGCGGCGGTGATACAGGAAATGACTGTGTCGGTACATCCATCCGACTTGGAGCAGCCAGTGTCGTGCAATTAGAAATGATGCCAAAAATGTCTGAGACACGTTTAGACAGCAATCCATGGCCTGAGTGGCCAAAAGTCCTCAAAACAGACTATGGTCAGGAGGAAGCGATTGAGGTATTTGGAGCAGATCCTCGTATGTACCAGACAACCGTTACCGAATTTGTCAAAAATGAAGAAGGCAATGTATGCGGCGTGAAGATCGTCAGCCTTGCTCCAGAGTATGATGAAGAGGCAAAACGTGTTGTGATGAAACAAGTAGAGGGAACGCAGAGAGAAATCCCGGCAGATCTTGTACTCATTGCAGCAGGATTCTTAGGCTCTGAAAGCTATGTTGCAGAAACATTTGAAGTAGAGCGCAATGCAAGAACAAATGTGGCAACTGCAGCCGGATCTTATAAAACAAGCAGAGAAAATGTATTTGTAGCAGGAGATATGCACAGAGGACAGTCACTGGTTGTATGGGCAATCGCAGAAGGCCGAAATGCAGCAAAAGAAGTAGATGCAGATATGATGGGATATACAAATTTATAAGTTATAAAAAAAACAACAAAAAAGTTCCAGCAAGTTATCGTAGCTTGCTGGAACTTTTTTTTATTTTTGCAATTCGCAGATATCAACTAAAGTAGCTGTCTCTGGTGTGCAGTCGCATTTTAAAATATCTGTCAGTGCGCGTGCGGTATCGAGACTTGTCAGGCATGGAATTCCAAGTTCCACGCTTTTTCTTCTTACTTTTACGCTGTCACGTCTAGGTGTTCTTCCCTTTGCAGAAGTAGAAACAATGTAATTTACCTTGCCGCTTTCTAAGAGTGCAAGTGTGTCTTGTTTTGATTCCCCGATCTTGTGAACCATCGTTACTTGTAATCCGGCATCTCTTAAGACTTGGGAAGTTCCGACAGTTGCATAGAGATGGAAACCAAGACCTGCAAATCGTTCTGCAATATCGACAATTTCCTCTTTATCTGTATCTCTTACGGTAATAAAGACGCCGCCATTTTTGGTGAAAGTATATCCAGCTCCAAGAAGTCCTTTGTAAAGCGCTTCTGTCATAGTAGGTGCGATTCCCAGTACTTCTCCGGTTGATTTCATTTCAGGTCCAAGCATAGTATCAAGACCAGTCAATTTTTCAAAAGAGAAGACAGGAACTTTGATAGCTGTATAAGAAGATGCAGGATAAAGTCCTGTTCCATAAGGCATATCTTTTAATTTTTCACCGAGCATAACACGTGTAGCAAGGTCGATCATAGGTACACCTGTTACTTTACTTAAATATGGAACCGTTCTGGATGAACGAGGATTTACTTCAATCACATAAATCTGGTCACCGCTCATAACATATTGGATGTTGATGAGTCCTTTTGTATTTAAAGCTAAAGCAAGTTTCGTAGAATAATCTACCAATTTTGCCTTTTTCGAAGCACTCAAGTTCCATGCCGGATAAACAGCGATCGAATCACCAGAATGGATTCCTGCACGGTCAATGTGTTCCATAATACCAGGGATTAAAACGTCTTCGCCGTCACAGATTGCATCGACTTCCAGTTCCGTTCCCATCATATATTTGTCGATCAAAACCGTATTTCCCTGCATGTGAGAGAGAATGATGCTCATATATTCTCTGACATCATTTTCCGAAAAGGCGATGATCATGTTCTGGCCGCCAAGAACGTAAGAAGGGCGGAGCAGTACCGGATATTCCAGCATATTTGCAGCCTCGATAGCTTCCTCTGTTGTATGAACCGTAGTTCCTTTTGGCTGTTTGATGCGAAGACTCTTTAGCAATGCTTCAAAACGGCCACGGTCTTCTGCAGCATCAATGCTGTCAGCAGGAGTTCCAAGGATTGGAATCTGATTATCCGATAACCATTTGGTAAGTCGGATCGCGGTCTGTCCTCCAAATGCAACAACGGTTCCGACCGGTTTTTCGATGCGGATGATATCGGCAACATCTTCTGGAGTCAATGGTTCAAAATAGAGTCTGTCTGCCGTATTAAAATCAGTAGATACGGTTTCTGGGTTGTTATTTACGATGACAACCTCATAGCCGGCTTCTTTCAGTGCCCATACACAATGTACAGAGGCATAATCAAATTCAATTCCCTGTCCGATTCGAATTGGTCCAGAACCAAATACGATCACGACCGGTTTTCTGTTAGGAAGAGCTTCGATGAATTCAGAAGCCTCATCTTCTTCATCGTAAGTAGAGTAGAAGTAAGGGGTCTGGGCGTCAAATTCTGCACCACAAGTATCTACCATTTTATAAGTGTATGGAAGACGGTGGAATACTTTGCCTTCACTGATGCGGGAGATTGCCTTGTCAGGAAAACCATTTTGTTTTAACTCACGAATCAGATCGTCAGAAAGTTCTTCCGTCATCAAACGTTTTTCTAAAACAGCAAGATGCTGCAATTTATATAAGAACCACTCGTCGATCATTGTAAGAGAGTGGATTTCGTCAATGGAAATACCGCGATAAACGGCTTCGTAAACTGCGAAAATACGTTCATCATCGCCTTCTAACATTTTTTTGATCAGAGCATCGTTGGTAAGCGAACGCATACGAGAGTCTGCAAGACAATCATGAGAAATCTCTGCACCGCGGAGTGCTTTCATAAGAGCCTGCTCAAAATTTCTTCCGATTGCCATAACCTCGCCAGTTGCTTTCATCTGTGTACCAAGTTTTTTCGATGCATATACAAATTTGTCAAATGGCCATTTTGGAAATTTCACTACGACATAATCGAGGGCAGGTTCAAAGCAGGCGCTTGTTTTTCCTGTGACTTCATTTGGAATTTCATCCATGCGGTAACCGATCGCGATCTTTGCAGCAACACGGGCAATTGGATAACCAGTTGCTTTACTTGCAAGTGCAGAAGAACGTGAAACACGAGGATTTACTTCGATGACTGCATATTCAAAACTTTCTGGATGAAGTGCAAACTGAACGTTACATCCGCCTTCGATTCCCATTGCATCAATAATATGAAGGGCTGCACTTCGAAGCATCTGATATTCTTTATCTGCAAGTGTGACAGCAGGAGCGATTACGATAGAGTCACCGGTGTGGATCCCAACCGGATCCAGATTTTCCATAGAACAGATCGTGATCACATTTCCAGCACCATCTCGCATTACTTCAAATTCGATTTCTTTCCATCCAGAAATACATTTTTCTACTAGAATCTGCGTAATCGGAGAAAGTCTAAGTCCGGCAGATGCGATTTCGTGAAGTTCTTCCTCATTTTTTGCAATACCTCCGCCTGTTCCGCCAAGAGTAAAGGCAGGACGTACGATCACTGGATAGCCTGCGCTGTGCGCGAAAGAAAGAGCGCCTTCCAAAGTTGTAGTAACAACAGAAGGAATGATTGGTTCGTGTATTTTTGCCATAGTATCTTTAAAAGTCTGACGATCCTCGGCTTTTTTGATTGTTTCTGGATTGGCACCAAGAAGTGTAACACCTTCTTTTTCCAGGAACCCTTCTTCTGCAAGCTGCATAGAAAGTGTAAGTCCTGTCTGTCCTCCCAGTGTAGAAAGAATGCTGTCTGGTTTTTCTTTCTGAATGATTTTTTTCAAAAAGTCTAGTGTCAAAGGTTCGACATACACATGGTCTGCCATCGCAGCGTCTGTCATGATCGTAGCAGGGTTGGAGTTCACCAGGACAACTTCAAGTCCTTCCTCTTTTAAGGCACGACATGCCTGAGTACCTGCGTAGTCAAATTCGGCAGCCTGACCGATAGTGATTGGACCAGAACCAATCACAAGAACCTTTTTCAGATTTGGATTTAATGGCATTTCTATTTTCCTCCCTTCATCAAATCAACAAATTCTTGGAATAAATATTCTGTATCATGTGGTCCACCGCATGCTTCCGGGTGAAATTGTACGGAAAATCCAGGGAAAGAATGATAAGTAATTCCTTCACATGTTTGATCATTGATGTTAATGAAACGGACGCTGGCATTTTCAGGAATCGAATCCATTTTTACTGCATATCCATGATTCTGACTGGTGATGTAAGTGCGTCCGGTTGTAACTTCTTTCACTGGCTGGTTTGCACCACGATGGCCATATTTCAATTTTTCAGTATCAGCACCGTTTGCAAGTGCCAGGAGCTGATGTCCAAGACAGATGCCAAAAATCGGAATGTTATATTTACAGAGTTTTGCAAGTTCTTCCACAATTTTTTCATTTGATTTCGGATTGCCCGGACCATTGCTGAGCATGATTCCGTCAGGATTATATTCTAAAATCTGCTCACAGGTATAATTTGCAGGAACTACAGTAATATGGCAATTCTTCGCATGTAGTTTGCGGGCAATATTACTTTTTGCACCAAAATCCCAAAGGACTACATGATAGTCTGCGACTCCACAAGGAATTTCATATGGAGATTCTGGTGTGACGCGTTCTACGGCACGGTCAATATACCAGTTGGATAAAGTGGCAGAAACAGCTTTCTCAGGTAAGGATGAAGTGAGGCGGCCATTCATGACACCACATTGTCGGATTTTCTTTGTGAGTGCTCTTGTATCAATATCATAGATTCCAGGAATTCCTTCCTTTTTTAAGAATGTGTCCAGATCCATTTCCATTCGGAAGTTGGAAGGATTCTGACACCATTCCTTGGTGATATAGGCACTCATATGTATGTTTTCGCTTTCAAAATCAGATGTCATTACGCCATAATTACCGATAAGTGGAAATGTCTGGACTACCATTTGGCCATAATAACTAGGGTCAGTCAATGTTTCCACATAGCCCGTCATAGCCGTTGTAAATACAACTTCAGCGATGATGTCTTCCTGGAGCGGTGCCCCAAAAGATTTTCCGGTAAAATAAGTTCCATCTTCTAATTGTAGATAAATTTTATCGCCCATAAAGCCTCCTCATTTTTTAGTTATGAATATAGGTTGGTTAAAGTATTTTTACGTTATATGAAAGCATATTTCATAAATCATGTGCATATAACATAAAAAAGGCGTCCATGAAAGATTCTCTTTCACGAACGCCTTTGTTCATCTGAGATATTGTAACACTTGAAAAAACGTCGGTCAAGGTCTTGACAGAAAAAAATGATTGTGCTATTTTTTTACCATATTATTGTATTTCAGCGATTGAGTTCGCAAAAATGTGGTCATACGAGGATGTATGGCAAATAGGTATCACGCGGATAGTGCAGTTATTCGTCCTATTAAGGGGCGGGTGGCTGTTTTTTTATTTTATAGAGAAATTCGTCTCTGCGAGCCTATTTTAAGGAATTTTAGGAGGTAACCATATGTGTTCAATTATGTATTATGCAGGAAAAGACATTACAAAAGAAGAAATGGAAGAACTGCTTGCTAGAACAGAGCTTCGAGGGCCGGATGCAATGCAGGTAGTAGAAACGGAGCATGGCTATTTTGGTTTTGCCAGACTTGCGATCATGGGTCTGACACCAGAAGGAATGCAGCCATTCGAATTAAATGATAATTGGGTAATATGTAATGGAGAAATCTATGGCTTCCGAGTTTTAAAGAAAGAATTACAGGAACGAGGATATCAATTCAAGAGCGGTTCCGACTGTGAAGTGCTTCTTCCATTATATAAGGAATATGGATTGGAAATGTTCTCACATCTGGATGCAGAATATGCATGTGTGATATATGATGCAGAAAATGACAAATTAATCGCAGCAAGAGATCCGATCGGAATCAGACCATTATTTTACGGCTATTCAGAAAGTGGAGAGATTGCCTTTGCAAGTGAAGCAAAAAGTCTTATGGGACTTGTAAAAGAAGTAAAACCATTTCCACCAGGACATTACTATTATGATGGTGAATTTTACTGCTATGAACAGATTGAAAAAGTTCATGGATATATTCATGATAATTTAGACGTGTTAACTGAGCAGATTCATGATAAACTAGTAGAGGGAGTCAAAAAACGTATGGATGCAGATGCTCCACTGGGCTTTTTATTATCAGGCGGTCTGGATTCCAGTCTGGTATGTGCGATCGCGGCAAATATGACAGACAAACCGATTCGTACATTTGCGATCGGAATGGATTTAGATGCGATCGACTGCAAATATGCAAAGCAGGTGGCAGATTTTATCGGTGCAGAACATACAGAAGTCATTATGACAAAGGCACAGGTTCTGGAATATTTGGAAACTGTGATCGAAGCACTTGCAACTTATGACATTACAACGATTCGCGCCAGCATGGGAATGTATCTTGTCTGTAAAGCGATCCGTGAGAACACAGACATCAAGGTGCTTATGACAGGTGAGATTTCCGATGAATTATTTGGATACAAATATACAGACTTTGCACCAAATGCAGCAGAGTTCCAGAAAGAAGCAGAAAAGAGAATCCACGAATTATATTGTTACGATGTACTTCGTGCAGATCGATGTCTGGGAGCAAACAGCCTGGAAGCCAGAGTTCCATTTGGAGATCTGGATTTTGTGCGTTATGTTATGGCGATCGATCCAGCTAAGAAATTAAATACATATGGAAAAGGCAAATATCTGCTTCGAAAAGCATTTGAAAAAGATGGCATTCTTCCAGAAGAAATCCTCTGGAGAGAAAAGGCAGCATTTAGTGATGCTGTAGGACACAGTATGGTAGATGATTTGAAAGAGTATGCAAATGCATATTATACAGATGAAGAATATGAAACACTTCGAAAGAAATATGAGTTTGCGACTCCGTTTACAAAAGAAAGTCTTTTATATCGAGAGATTTTTGAAAAATATTATCCTGGTCAGGCAGCAATGGTTCCAGATTTCTGGATGCCAAACAAAGAATGGGAAGGCTGTAATGTAAACGACCCAAGTGCAAGAGTATTAACGAACTATGGTGATAGTGGTAAATAAAGCAAAAGAAGAGAAGGAGAGAAAAAAATGAAAAAATTAGAACAACTCTATGAAGGAAAAGCAAAAAAGGTATTCTTAACAGATGATCCAGACGTATTGATCGTGGATTACAAAGACGATGCAACTGCATTTAATGGAGAAAAAAAGGGAACAATCGTAGGAAAAGGTGCGATTAACAACCGTATGACAAACAGAGTATTTGAACTTTTAGAAAACGAAGGCGTTCCAACACATCTCGTAGGAGAAATCAGTGACAGAGAGACTGCTGTAAAAAGAGTGTCTATCGTTCCTTTAGAAGTAATCATCAGAAACGTAGCAGCAGGAAGTTTCTCAAAACGTCTTGGCGTTCCAGAAGGAACAGAATTTACAGAACCAACAATTGAATTCTCTTATAAAAATGATGCCCTTGGCGATCCATTGATCAACGATTATTTTGCAAGAGCACTCGACCTTGCAACATGGGAAGAAATCGAAACAATCAAAAAATATGCATTCAAAGTAAACGAAGTTCTGAAAGCATATTTCTTACAGGCAGACTTAAAACTGATTGACTTTAAGATTGAATTCGGAAGATATCATGGAGAAATCATTCTTGCAGACGAAGTTTCACCAGATACATGCCGTTT
This sequence comes from uncultured Faecalimonas sp., assembly GCA_964623905.1. GTDB lineage: Bacteria > Bacillota > Clostridia > Lachnospirales > Lachnospiraceae > Faecalimonas. Next base: position 16,525 of record CAZUVY010000013.1, on the reverse strand, counting down.
ATGGGATGTAAACACAAATGAAAAAATGGACAAAGACCGTTTTAGAAGAGATTTAGGAAATGTTGAAGAAGCATATCTTGAAGTATTCCACCGTTTGGGGTTACAATAGGTTGTAACTATAAATATAGTTTTAGGGAAAAGTTAGGAGAAATTTATATGAATACAAATATCTATCAAAGTCCTTTGTCAGAACGTTATGCGAGTAAAGAGATGCAGTACATTTTTTCTCAGGATATGAAATTCCGCACATGGAGAAGACTTTGGGTTGCACTTGCAGAAACTGAAAAAGAACTTGGTCTCTGTCAGAATGGTGAGCCGGTTATTTCGCAGGAACAGATTGATGAGATGAAAGCACATATTGATGATATCAATTATGATGTAGCAAGAGCACGCGAAAAAGAGGTTCGTCATGATGTAATGAGTCATGTGTATGCATATGGAAAACAATGTCCAAAAGCAGCAGGGATCATCCATTTAGGTGCTACATCCTGCTACGTAGGCGATAATACAGATATTATCGTTATGACAGAGGCTTTAAAACTGGTTAAGAAGAAATTGATCAACGTGATGAAAGAGCTTGCTGATTTTGCAGATGCACAAAAAGCACAGCCAACACTTGCATTCACACATTTCCAGCCTGCACAGCCAACAACAGTAGGCAAAAGAGCATGTCTCTGGCTTCAGGAATTTTATCTGGATTTAGAAGATCTGGATCATGTGCTGGATTCTATGAAACTTCTTGGTTCAAAAGGAACAACAGGTACTCAGGCATCTTTCTTGGAATTATTTGATGGAGATCAAGAAACGATTGACAAGATCGATCCAATGATCGCACAGAAGATGGGATTCAAAGAATGTTATCCAGTATCAGGCCAGACATATTCTAGAAAAGTTGATACAAGAGTTGCAAATGTTCTTGCAGGAATTGCGGCAAGTGCACACAAAATGAGCAACGATATCCGTTTGTTACAACATTTAAAAGAAATCGAAGAACCATTTGAAAAGAGCCAGATCGGTTCATCAGCGATGGCATACAAGAGAAATCCAATGAGAAGTGAAAGAATCGCATCACTTGCAAGATACGTGATGGTAGATGCACTCAATCCAGCGATCACTTCTGCAACACAATGGTTCGAAAGAACACTGGATGACTCTGCAAACAAGAGACTTTCTATTCCAGAAGGATTTCTTGCAATCGATGGTATCTTAGATTTATGCTTGAACGTAGTAGATGGTTTGGTTGTTTATCCAAAAGTAATCGAAAAACGACTTATGAGCGAACTTCCATTTATGGCAACTGAAAATATTATGATGGATGCTGTAAAGAAAGGCGGAAACAGACAGGAACTGCATGAAAGAATCCGTGAACTTTCTATGGAAGCAGGAAAGAACGTAAAAGTAGAAGGAAAAGAAAATAATTTATTAGAACTGATTGCAGCAGATCCTACTTTTAATATGACATTAGAAGAGTTACAAAAAACAATGGATCCTGCAAAATATGTAGGACGTTCGAAAGAACAGGTGGACAATTTCCTTGGAAATGTGATCAGACCTGTTTTGGAAGAAAATAAAGAGTTACTTGGATTATCAGTGGAAATCAATGTTTAGGAGGAAATTGTAATGATTACAGCAATCGTAGGCGCTAACTGGGGCGATGAAGGAAAAGGAAAAATTACAGATATGTTAGCTGAAAAAGCGGATATTATCGTACGTTATCAAGGTGGTGCAAATGCCGGTCATACAATCGTAAATAAATATGGTAAATTTGCACTTCATACAATGCCATCTGGTGCATTTTATGATCACACAACAAGTGTAATTGGAAATGGAGTTGCACTTGATATTCCAAAACTTGTAGAAGAGATGGGAAGCATTACAGAAAAAGGGGTACCAGCTCCAAAGCTTTTGGTATCAGACCGAGCTCAGATCGTAATGTCATACCATGTTTTATTTGATCAATACGAAGAAGAACGTCTTGGTAAAAAGTCATTTGGTTCTACAAAATCAGGAATCGCACCATTTTACTCAGACAAATTTGCAAAGATCGGCTTCCAGGTAAGTGAATTATTCGACGAAGAAGCGTTAATGGAAAAAGTAAAACGAATCTGTGATACAAAGAATGTTTTACTGGAACATTTATATCACAAACCATTACTCGTTCCAGAAGAGATTTTTGCAGAACTTATGAAATATAAAGAAATGATCACACCATATGTGGCAGATGTATCATTATTCTTAAATAAAGCACTCAAAGAAGGCAAAAACATTTTATTGGAAGGTCAGCTTGGTGCATTAAAAGATCCAGACCACGGTATTTACCCAATGGTTACATCATCATCAACATTGGCTGGATACGGTGCAATTGGAGCAGGTGTTCCACCATATGAAATCAAAAAAATCGTTACAGTCTGCAAAGCATACTCAAGCGCAGTTGGAGCAGGTGCATTTGTTTCCGAAATCTTTGGTGACGAAGCAGATGAACTGAGACGCCGCGGCGGTGATGGCGGGGAATTTGGTGCTACAACTGGAAGACCAAGACGTATGGGTTGGTTTGACGTAGTTGCATCAAAATACGGATGCCGTCTTCAGGGAACAACAGACGTTGCGTTTACAGTATTGGATGTATTAGGATATTTGGATGAGATTCCTGTATGCGTTGCATACGATATTGATGGTGAAATCACAACAGAATTCCCAACAACAGCACAGCTTGAAAAGGCAAAACCAGTGTTTGAAACTCTTCCAGGATGGAAATGCGATATCAGAGGAATCAAAAAATATGATGAATTGCCTGCAGCATGTAGAAATTATATCGAGTTCATTGAAGAAAGAATTGGTTTCCCAATCACAATGATTTCAAATGGACCAGGCCGCGAAGATATTATCTATCGTGATTAATCAAAACAAGAAAGAACTTGTTTTAGCTGCTAGATATACTAAAAAGTAGGAGAGAAAAAAAGTGAAAAACGAAAAAGTGATCGTACTTGATTTCGGAGGACAGTACAACCAACTGATCGCACGTCGCGTCAGAGAATGTAATGTATACTGTGAAATCTACTCTTATAAAAAAAGTATCGAAGAAATTAAAGCAATGAATCCAAAAGGAATCATTTTAACTGGAGGTCCAAACAGTGCCTATGAACCAGATTCACCAACTTGTGATCTGGAGCTGTTTAACCTTGGAATTCCGGTACTTGGTATCTGCTACGGATCACAGCTTATGATGCATTTGCTGGGAGGAACTGTAGGAAGAGCGCCAGTGCGTGAATATGGAAAAATCGAAGTAAATGTAGATACCAATTCGAAATTATTTGAGGGCGTATCTGAAAAAACAATCTGCTGGATGAGTCACAACGACTATATCTCAAAAGAAGCACCTGAATTCAAAATCATCGCTTATACAAATGACTGTCCTGTAGCAGCCATTGAAAATGAAGAAAAGGGACTCTATGCAGTACAGTTCCATCCAGAAGTACTCCATACACAGGAAGGAAAGAAAATGCTTTCCAACTTCGTATACAATGTCTGCGGATGCAGCGGTGACTGGAGAATGGATTCCTTCGTAGAAAATTCAATTCAGGCAATCCGTGAAAAAGTCGGCGATGGAAAAGTACTTTGTGCATTATCAGGTGGGGTTGACTCTTCTGTAGCAGCAGTTATGCTCTCAAAAGCAGTAGGCAACCAGCTTACCTGCGTATTTGTAGATCATGGTCTTCTTCGTAAAAATGAAGGGGATGAAGTAGAGGCAATCTTCGGATCAGAGGGCAACTACGACCTCAACTTTATTCGCGTTAACGCACAGGAAAGATTCTACGGAAAACTTGCAGGCGTAGAAGAGCCAGAAGCAAAACGCAAGATCATCGGTGAAGAATTTATCCGCGTATTTGAAGAAGAAGCAAAGAAAATCGGTGCAGTCGATTTCCTTGTACAGGGAACCATTTACCCAGACGTTGTAGAAAGTGGTCTTGGCGGTGAATCCGCAGTCATCAAATCACACCACAACGTGGGCGGACTTCCTTCTGTTGTAAGTTTCAAAGAAATCATCGAACCACTTCGCAATTTATTCAAAGACGAAGTGCGTAAGGTTGGATTGGAACTGGGTATTCCAGAATATCTCGTATTCAGACAACCATTCCCAGGTCCAGGACTTGGCGTTCGTATCATCGGCGAAGTAACAGCAGAAAAAGTAAAAATGGTACAAGATGCAGATTACATTTACCGCGAAGAAATTGAAAAAGCAGGTCTTAGCAAAGATATCGGTCAATACTTTGCAGCACTTACAAACATGAGATCAGTAGGATGCATGGGCGATGAAAGAACATACGACTATGCTGTAGCTCTGCGTGCAGTTACAACAGTAGACTTCATGACAGCAGAATCCGCACAATTGCCTTGGGATGTACTTGGAAGAGTCATGAACAGAATTGTGAATGAAGTAGATCATGTGAATAGAGTATTGTATGATATTACGAGTAAGCCGCCGGGAACGATTGAGTTTGAATAACGGACAGAAAACCTCGGATGCCCATTTTACAAGGGTTTCCGAGGTTTCTTTATGCCTGTTGGCTCTACTTTGGCTCTATTTCTTTGATGGAGTATTATTTTCGGAGTAATATCGAAAGGCTTTTACAATATAGTCAGAAGCGCCGTTTCCATATTTTTTATCGGTTATGGTTTTTACATAATCGTTGGAATAAGAGTCAATCAGTACGTTTATGAGAGGTTTATCAAGAGTCACGGAAGAACTATACTTTTTGATAAATTCCAGTATCTCAGAAACGACTTCCTGTATTTGGGGAGAGGATACATCGCAGGTTAAATCGGCTGTCAGTTTTCCGTACAGCAGATCTGACTCAGCGGCGATTTTTTCCGTTTCTTCACTCCAGTTTTTATTCATGATTTCTGAAAAGTGTTCCAGATTATATTTCATTTCTTCTGTATATTTTTCAATACTTCCAAAATGTTGAATGGCGAGTTTGGCTACGTTTTCCTCATCGTCTTTAATCTTCTGAATGAACATATCAAAGTTGTCGATACTTCCCCAATGCTTAATAATTGTGTCTGTCTGCCTAACCTTAAAATCCGCCAATGCGTGGATATACTCTGATAAATCAAATTCTTTGAAACTCATACATTCTTCTCCTTTCTCAAGTCGTTCAAGAAGCTGTATAAGTCTGTCTGTTCGGTTACGCTTTAGAAGAAGCAGTTCCTTTTGCTTTTTAAAGGCGGCAATCCGGTCGAAATCAGGATTTTGCATAATTTTGATAATGTCTTTTAACGGAAAATCTAATTCCCGGAAAAAGAGGATTTGTTGTAGAGTTTGCAATGTGTGTTCATCGTATAGACGATAGCCTGCAGGAGTAAGTTCGCTGGGCTTTAACAGTCCAATCTCATCATAGTATTGCAGAGTACGTATGCTTACTCCTGTTAATTTTGCAACTTGACTTATGGTTTTCATTTTATCAGCTCCTTAAATGATAGAGAAGCAAGATGGAAAATGCCGGCATACATCTATTTTGCTTCACAAGAATAGCATACAGTATCACGTTACGTTGGAGTCAATAGATTTTAGGGATTATTGTGGAAATAATTTTACAGTAATTCCCTCAGTTCCTTTTTTAACTACCATATTATCGTCTACAAGATGATTTTTAATATCTTCTATGTTCTGTTCGATCTCATTGATAGTTTCTGTATAATCATCTTCAACGCTCAACTTCTCTTTAGAATTTTCCAGATTTTCTTTTATTTGCTTGGCTTTCAGATAGGTGCAAAGTTTCTGATTGATTGCAGCATTCTGAAAAGATAATTTTACAGTAGAAGGGATAAACTCGCCGTTCTCATCCTTTTCCGCTTCAAATTTCATATCTATCTGCTCATCCAGTTTAAACAGTAAAGAAAGCACATCCGATACAGTTTCTATATCAAAGTCCATGAACAGGTTAATGCTAATGCCAAGGGCATTTGTGATTTTCAGTAATTGATCCGGCTTTGGATTACGAATGCCATATTCATATTTCTTAATAGTAGCCGGATTTATACCGGAAAGATTTCCCAACATTTCTTGCGATATTCCGCGGATATTTCGATAATATTTGATTTTTTCTCCGACAGTCATAGCGTCTCTCCTTTTTGTGTTTTGTGTGTATAGAGATAGTTTAGCACATCGGAACACATTTGTGTACAAAAAATTATGAAAAGTACTTGATGAACACAAATGTGTACTATATAATACAAATCACAAGGAACACAAAAGTGTACTAAAATTAAAGCGGAAAGGAGAAATGAATATGGATAATACGATGAAAATGTATATTACCGCAGATGAAGTTGCTGAATTACTCGGAGTATCCAGAGGGTATGCATATAAAGTTATTCGAGGACTGAATGATGAGTTGAAAGCAAAGGGATTTCGAGTGATTTCAGGGAAAGTGCCAAGAAAGTATTTTCAGGAAAAATTTTATGGAATGGTTGTTTAGAAGAAAGGGGATGAAGATATGCCGGCAACAAGAGACGGAAAATTATGGCGCAGTCAGTTTTATTACAAAGACTGGCAGGGAGTACGCCGAAAAAAGAACAAACGAGGTTTTAAGACAAAAGGAGAAGCGGATGAATGGGAAAGAAATTTTCTCCAGCAACAGCAGAAGAATTTGGATATCAGTTTTGAAAATTTCGTAGAAATTTATTTTGCAGATATGGAGAACCGTTTGCGAGAAAGCACGATTATCAATAAGCGATATGTGTTTGACTTGAAAGTAACTCCGTATTTCAAACACAAGAAAATGTGTGAAATTCAAACTTCAGATATCAGAGCATGGCAGAATGAGTTGATTAAAAAGGGATATGCTCCAACTTATCTGAAAAGCATTAACAATCAGTTGGCAGCGCTTTTTAATTATGCTGTACGCTATTATGATTTGCGAGATAATCCTTGCAGAAAAGCAGGAAGTATCGGAAAGAGCAAGGCTGATGAAATGGATTTTTGGACAAAACAGGAGTTCAAAGAGTTCTTGCCATCTATGGATAGTAAGCCTGAAGCAAGAATGGCGTTCCTGCTCTTATATTGGACTGATATGAGAATTGGAGAATTACTTGCTTTAACTTATGAAGATATAGACTTAGAAAAACGTTGTATCACGATTAACAAGTCATATCAGCGTTTGAACGGTAAGGATATGATCACACCGCCGAAGACTCCGAAAAGCAATCGTCAAATATCTATTCCGCTATTTTTGGCAGAAGAATTAAAAGAATATTGCAGTATGTTGTATGGGATAACGGCAAATGAAAGAATGTTCCGATTTACAAAATCATTCATGGAACATGAAATGATCCGGGGTATAAAAGCAACAGGTGTTAGACGTATCCGTCTGCATGATTTAAGACATTCTCATGCGTCATTGCTGGTTGAAATGGGATTTCAGCCATTGGCGATTGCAGAACGGTTGGGGCATGAGAAGATTGAGACTACCTTGAACACATACTCACATTTGTATCCCAATAAACAAGCAGAATTGGCAGAAAAGTTGGAAATTGCCAACGGAGAGGAGTAGCTATGAGCGGAGTACACAAATACCCAACAATCAGTTTTCGTATTTCCCCAAGAGAGAGGGATGAAATAGAAGCAAAAATCAAAGTGAGCGGTATGCAGAAAAAAGATTATTTTGTACGTTCCTGCATCTATAACAAAGTGTGCGTAGTAGGGAAAAAAGAAGTGATATATCAACTGGTTGAGGAATTACAACTTATGCAGTACAACATTGCGGAAATCCTAAAGCAATTTGAAGAGCAGGAAATCCTGTTGTCAGACGAAGGATTGGAGCAGATGAAAAATGACTGTCTGGATATGCTGAAAGCTATTATATGGATGTTGGACGGAGCAAAGTATCTTTGGCAGGGAACAGAAAAAAGTCCCGACAGCGGCAACTGTTAGGACTTATGAAAAATCGGATAACCTTTGTTATCAAGATATTTACAAAATCAGTATAACAGAGGTTCTCCAGAGAAACAACAGAATTTTTGAATGGAGGACTTTATGGAAGAACAGAAAATTGAATTGAAAATAATCAATATGGCAGATATTCAATCGCAGGAAATTGAATGGTTGTGGTATCCGTTTATCCCTTATGGGAAATTGACAATTATTCAAGGCGATCCGGGAGATGGAAAAACAACACTTGTATTGAATCTTGCAGCTAAATTATCAAAAGGTGTAGGACTTGATGGAGATATGCAGGTATCGGAGCCTATGAATATTATTTATCAGACTGCCGAGGATGGATTAGCAGATACAGTAAAGCCGAGACTTGAGGCGGCAGACGCTGATTGTGAGAAAATTATGGTTATTGACGAAAGCGAAAAATCTCTTTCTATGGTAGATGAACGTTTGGAACAGGCGATTATTCAAACAAATGCCCGCTTACTTATTTTAGACCCGATACAAGCCTATCTGGGTGGCGGAATGGATATGAACCGGGCAAATGAAGCAAGAGATATGACTAAGAAATTAGGACTTTTAGCAGAAAAGTATAAGTGTGCGATTATCCTGATCGGACACATGAATAAGGCTGCCGGAAACAAGGCGGCATATAGAGGAATGGGTTCGATTGACTTTTTTGCAGTAGCAAGAAGCGTTCTTTTAGTCGGCAAAATAGAGGGACAGGAAAATACAAGAGCAGTTGTGCAGATAAAGAATAACCTTGCCGCATTCGGACATTCAAAGGCATTTGAACTGACGGAAGAAGGCTTTCATTGGCTGGGCGATTATGAAATTACGGCAGACGAATTGTTGGGAGGAATCACCCCGAAAGCAAATAAAAAGGAGCGGGCAAAACAACTCATTTATGAACTGGCAGAAACAAACAGCGTGGTAAAAAGTGAGGATATTGTTAACCTTGCCGAAGAAAAAGGAATTTCAAAACGAACATTGGAAAATGCGAAAAAAGAGTTGGGTATTAAAGGAAAACGGATTGGAGAATCATGGTATTGGAAACTTGATGAAATCGTGAAAACGTAGATAAGAACGCAACAATGCAGAGTGTATAGAAATTGCAGAGACGTAAGTGTAAGGTTGCAAAAGCTAGAGACATTGCATTGTTGCGGAGTTGGAAAGGAAATCATATGAAACAAATACAGATACCGGAGCAGTTATTTATGGAACTTGTAAAATTCCATTTGCTGGATATGGAAGAAAATTTACCAAGTATAAAACAAGGATTAGAAGCGAAATTGGATGCTTTAGTAATGAGAGATTTATATTCAAAATACAAAACTGCGCCCACAGAGGAAGAACGGGAACAGGCGAGAAAAGAATATTTGGATAGACGAGGAGTGTCGGAGAAATTCCGTTGGTAAATTTTCTTTGATGATAGAAACAGGAGCGTGCCACGCACCTGTAAATAACAGATAAGGCAGGAAAGGAGTATTGCGGATGTTAAAGCAGCCGGAAAGAGAAAGTAGAAATGTGAATGATTTATTTTATGAGATGGAGAGCAGACAGATACAAAAAATGAACAAGGTATTGGCAGGAGTGGAACTGACAAAAGCAGAGGAAAAAACTCTGATATGGCTTGCCGGATGGGAAGAAAGTACTGTAGATCATCTGCTGTCAGTCGTAGAAAAAGCAGCCCGGATACGGGCAGATAAAAAGGGCGGATACGCCCATAAATGAAATCGCAAGTCTGAGCAGTAATCAGATTATGTAATACAAAAATAGCCCTCGGCGATTGAGAGCGAAATATACCCATCGCACAAACCTACGGTTTATACTCTGCGTATTTCGCTCTGCGAGGCTTATGCCGGATATGGCAATCGGTTCGTAAACAGGTGCCTATGCACCTACTCACAATAAAGTCGGCGAGAGCTGAGGAAGGAGGATGCTTATAGGCAGACATTCATTTATCAGACAAAGTAAGCTGTCCGACGTGGCAGGAAGGATTGATTATATCTCCGATCCGAAAAGACAGGAATATCTCTATGCGACCTATCAAACAGAAGGGGCAACGCCTGAATTTTGGAAAAATCTTGCAAGAGAAAATCAGTTGAATTTTAAGGCAAGTGGCTCAGCAGGGAGAAGAAATGGGCGGCACTTATATCAGACATGGGGATTATCTTATCCCCTGTCTTACCTTGCCGGAGGAAGAACAGCGGTTTATCGGCGTATGGGGACAAAGACATAAACGCTATTTGAAAGAGCATAAGAGAGCGGTTTATATTACTCTGCTTACAAGTGGCAAGCTGAATAGTTATCTTGCTGATATAGAGGAACAGGCACAGGAACGCTTTGAAAGGATCGTAGAGCAGATGAAACAGGCACAGGGGATTACAGAACAGTTAAAGGCAGAAAATCAGATGGAATGGGTAGCGAGAATGAACAATATACAAGTATGTGCGAGGGAGAGCGTGGACAAAGAAATTATTTTTCAAGTATAGCATTGTAGCGGGGATTACTCTCCGCTACGTTTACTATAAAAGATAAAAATATCGAGAATAAGGATAGACAAAAAGGAGAAAGCGAATTATAATATTTTGTGTAAAAAAGTTCTCAAAAAAGGAGAAAACGCTTAATGAATAGAGTAAAAGAAATTAGAAAAGAAAGAGGAATGTCACAGGAGACATTGGCACAATATATTGCAATTAGCCGTAAGTATCTTTCAATGATAGAACGTCAACATGCTACGCCTTCTATATCTATTGCAATGCGGATTGGAGGAGCATTGGGAGTTTCTGTAGATAAGATATTTTTGGATTTGACTTCAGTAGAAGCGGTATCATATCCTAAACCGATACGCTTTATAGATTTGTTTTGTGGTATAGGAGGTTTTAGGTATGCCTCGCAATATGCGTTTGATAAGTTAGGGTTAGAAGGACAATGCGTTTTTAGCAGCGATATAGATAAATATGCTCAAGAGAGTTATGAAGCAAATTTCGGAGAACGACCAGCAGGAGATATTACCAAAATTGAAGCGTCAGAAATTCCCGATTTTGATATTTTATTTGGAGGATTTCCATGTCAGGCATTTTCGATTTGCGGACTCCAAAAGGGATTTGCCGATAATACAAGGGGAACGCTCTTTTTTGATATAGCGAGAATTATAAAGGAAAAACAACCTCAAGCATTTGTTCTTGAAAATGTAAAAAACCTTGCAAGCCATGATGGGGGAAAGACATTAAAAACAATTTTAGAAGTTCTGCGAGATGAATTGGGCTATCATGTGGATTACCATTTGTTAAATGCGCTTGATTTTGGATTGCCGCAAAAGAGAGAGCGGATTATTATTATTGGTTCAAAAAAACCTTTTGTAATGGATTGGAATTTTGAGATAGAAAAAAAGAAAACATTAGAAGATATTTTAGAGAAAGAAGTTGATAAGAAACATTTTGCTTCGCCGGAAATAGTTGCAAAAAGAAAAGCTATGCATACGGCGTCAGTTTCTCCAGCCATTTGGCATGAAAATAAGTCGGGAAATATTTCCTCTTATCCTTATAGTTGCGCATTAAGAGCAGGAGCTAGTTATAATTATCTTTTAGTTGATGGAGAAAGACGACTAACGCCAAGGGAAATGCTTCGATTACAGGGATTTCCTGATAGCTTTAAAATGGTTGTGTCAGATACGCAGACAAGAAAACAAGCGGGAAATGCGATACCGGTAGATATGGTTGCAAAGGTAATTGAAAAGTTTTTGCCATTGGCGTTTTAAGGAGAAATGCATAGAATTATGGCGTAAAATGTGGTAAACTTTACTGTATATAGTTATGCACGGAGGGATACCATGAGAGAACCAAGATTAAGAACTGTTAATAAGGCGGTAGCGCCGTTTGATTTGAATAAATTTCCGTCAAAATTTATTGATACGCTGGCGAAGGAAATTGTGTATATGCAAGCAACGAAGTCTTCTATGTCGTTGGAAGGAAATGAATGGGAACAGATTTTTGCGGAATGTGTTGGAGCAGAATGGAAACCGTCTAATGTTGGATTAGATGACGTTGTCTTAGATAATTGCTGTTGGGGAGCGAAAACTGTTTTTGGTGCGACTAATATCGAAAAACAGCAAACAGTAAGATTGATTTCAGGGAGAAATTCGCCAACATACAGTTATGGAGTAGATAGTATAACAAGCGAAGATCCGAATGAAATCGGAAAGTTAGTTTTGGATATATGGAATGAACGAGTGTCGGCGGTAAGGCAAATTTATAAATTTGTTCGTACTGTAGTTTTAGTGAAATCAAAAGATTATAAAGATTTTTTGGTGTTTGAGTTTGACACGATACGATATGATCCTGAACTATACTATTTCGAATGGAATCCGAGAATGAATTTAGAAGGATATGAAAAATCAACAGGAAAACATAAATTTACATGGCAGCCTAGTGGAAGTCAATTCACAATTATTGAAGACATTCCAGAAAAACGCTTACATATTTCTATAAGAAAGCCTGAAAAGGTTGATAAAGAAACCATTTTAAAAGCTGTAAATTTTGATGATAGTTGGTATCAAATTGTTTCAGACCATATAGAGAGATAGAAAATGGCAGATATATTTGATGAAAAAAAGCGTTCTGAAATTATGAGCAAGGTACGCTCAAAGAATAATAAGTCTACGGAATTGAAGTTGATAGATGTATTCAAAGAATAATAAGTCTACGGAATTGAAGTTGATAGATGTATTCAAAGAAAATGGAATAGTAGGGTGGAGGCGTAACTATTCTGTTAAAGGACATCCAGATTTTGTGTTTCTTGATAAGAAAATTGCAATATTTGTAGATGGTTGCTTTTGGCATGGACACGATTGTAGAAATACTCGCCCTTCAGATAATGCCGATTATTGGACAAAAAAACGAGAGCGAAATATAAAGCATGATAAAGAAATTACGGAATTATTTGAACAACGAGGATGGACAGTTATTCGGATTTGGGAATGTGAGCTGAAGAAAAAGAATAGAGCGCAACTGATAGAGAAAATATCAATACTTATTGAAAAAGCAAATAGGGGTGAATAAATGGAAAATCCAACAGTATTTATATCATATTCTCAAGAAGATGATGAACATAAAAAATGGGTTAAAGATTTGGCAGACAGATTATTAGCAGATGGCATTGAAGTTACAGTAGATCAATACGACCTTACGTTAGGCGATAGGTTACCGCAATTTATGGAGCAATCGGTTTCAAGAGTGGACTATGTTTTGATAATTTGTACGCCTACATATAAAAATAAATCTGATGCAAGAAGAGGCGGCGTTGGATATGAAGGACATATTATTTCGGGAGAGTTGCTGACAAAGGGGAATGAAAGAAAATTTATTCCTGTTATAAGAAAGGGAAGCATAGTTGAAGCCCTACCTGATTTTTTGGCAGGCAAGTATGGAATCGACTTAACTGGCGGAAAAGAATATGAAAATAACTATAAAGATTTGGTTACTACAATTTATGGCGCTGAAAAAAAGCCTAAAGTTGGCAAGCAACCTTCTTATATAGGGAAAAGATATATAAAGCCTACACAAGAGAGTAAGGATGCTCCTATTAAAATACTAGGAATTATAACTGATGAAATAACAGTACCTAAAATGGATGGAACAAGAGGTAGCGCATTATACAAGGTTCCCTTTAGACTATCAAGAAGACCAAGTGATTTGTGGAGTAAACTTTTTTTAGAAGCCTGGAGATTTCCGCCAAGTTTTACCACTATGCATAGACCGGGTATAGCTTCTGTTATTGGAGATGAAATAACATTAAACGGAACAACAGTTGAAGAGGTTAGAGATTATCATAGAGAAACTTTAATTCTTTGTGTAGAGGAGGCTAATAAAAAGGAAGCGGAAATTAGACGTAAGGAACAGGAGCAACGAGAAAGAGAAGAAATGCGAAAAAGGAATCATTATGACAATGTAAATAGTGTTGTGGAAGAAATTGAATTTTAATAAAAGCGTTATAGAATACAGAGATTATAGTATGAGGAAGGTTCAATGGAAGATTTTTGTTTTGTAATACAGCCTTTTGATGGAGGTAAATTTGATAAACGTTATGATGATGTATATAAGCCGGCTATTACAGCGGCTGGGCTTGATGCTTATCGAGTAGATACGGATGATTTGGCACAAGTGCCGATTGATACTATAGAAGAAAAAATACAAGCGGCAACAGTATGTGTGGCAGACATTACTTTAAATAATCCGAATATTTGGTATGAAGTCGGTTATGCTTACGCAAGCAATAAAACAGTTATATTAGTGTGTTCTGATGAAAGGACAGAGGATTATCCATTTGACGTAAGAAATAGAAACATATTAAACTATAAAACTGAGTCAGAGAGTGATTATCAAGAGTTTCGACAAAAATTAACTAAACGAATAGAAAAATTAAAATCTGTCCAGACTATTCATCCGGTTACATCTGTTAATAAGAGCGTTGATAATTTTGAAGGTCTTACTTATCAGGAAGTTACTTTCTTAGGGGCTATATTATTAAATCAAGATAGTATGAATGATTATGTTTCTACTTGGAGCGTTAAAGAGCAGATGAAACGAAGTGGTCTGAATGAAATTTCTTTTAATATATGCATGAGGAAGTTGTTGGCAAAAGAATTTATTGAAGTATCAGTTATCGATGAATATAATGGCAATGAATATCATGGTATAAATATTACGCCAGCTGGAGATAAGTGGATTTTGGAAAATGAAGATAAATTCTCCGTTGAATATCAAGAGGAGAAAGAAGAAAAAACAGCAGAGTTTAACTTGCCATTTAATTAGAGGTAGAAATTATCTCTGGCTCTATTTTGGCTCTAATAATTTGATACGAGAAAAAAACGAGATAAAATCCAGAGAATATAGATATAAAATAACACAAATGTGTACTGAAAAGTACCTAGATTATCCTATCCGCACCCGAGTTTGAATAATTTGAATTGCTAAAAAAACCAGTGTTTATGCGGGTTTGCGGCACTTCAAATAGTCTTTTGATAACAAATTGATAACAGTCATAGCAAGTACCATTATTCTTGTTATCCAGTGGTTTATGGGTAATGGAATGATTATCAGGTGGCTTGCTGACTAAACAAAATCCATATTATAAAAACGAAGCCCTTAGCTGTGGTTAATAACAATAGTTAAGGGCTTTTTTTCGTGCTTATTTATTGTTTTGTTGTCTTTTCAAAAGGATATCTAGTAGGTCGATATCATTATGTGGTAATTCATCATCTTCAAATTCGCCTAAATAAGTTACATCGTGGTATTTTTGACCATCGTATTCGTAACCAGTATAAGAATATCCTCTGTTTGTAATACCTTGATATTCTTTGAATTGTTGCTTAGCTTCTGCAACTGTGAAGTCCCTTGAATCGAAATAGATGATTTCTTTTTCTTTTGTCCAGCCCATTTTTGTTGCTTTGAATAGGTGCTTCATAGATGTTCCTCCTTTAAAGATTTTATTAATGAATCACTGAGTTCCTGTGATGGAACTTTTGCCCAACGCTGTGTGGTGTCAAACTCTGGATAATGGTAACGCCAGTTATCGTATTCTTCTTTGCTGATTTCTTCGGAAGATAGCTTGTCTGCCTGCTCTTTCCAAGCGTACAGCATTTTGAGAAGTTCGTATGCTTCTCTGCCTTTGTCCTTGTTGACCTTTAAGCATACCTCTCCGTCTGCTTCGCTGACAGTAAGACCATAAATATCTTCAAGAGTAAACAGAGTGTGCATAAGACCGATATAGCTGTCTATGTCAGGAACATCAAGAGCCTGTGGGGAAACATCAAGCACCTGTGCTAATGCATTTGTAAGGTCTGCTTTCGGTTTGCGTGTGCCAGTTTCGTACTGTGCTAAACGCACATCAGCACTCTTTTCTGGAAAACCGACTGCTGTACCGAGGTACTTTTGTGTCATACCACGCATTAGTCTGAAAAAATGTATTCTTTCGCTGATAGCCATAATGATTCGCTCCTTTTATATGTAGTGAAATAAGTATAGCAGAAATGCTTAGTGAAAGTCAAGATAAACCGAAACAAAAATGTTTAATATTTTCTTCGAAACCACTTGACAATAGCAAATATGTTTAGTAAAATAAATGACACATTAAACAAATACGCTTAATACAACAACTAAATGACCGTCCGAAAAGCCAAACCGCCAAGACCTTGCCTGACCGCAAGCGAGCGCCTGATGTACTACGGTACATTGGGACAGCACAGCGCCTGCCGACAAGCAGGAGTGCCTGTTGGAACTTTAATCCGGAGAAAGCGGCAACAAAAAAATTATAGGAAAGGAAGAAAAAGGATATGGAGAACAAATTTATCCGAGCTGAAGATGTGGCTCAGGAACTAAACGTATCAAAACCTTATGCTTATAAACTCATCAGACAATTAAATGAGGAATTGAAAGCAAAGGGTTTTATTACGATTGCAGGGCGTGTAAACCGCCAGTATTTTTACGAAAGGCTCTACGGAGCAGAAAAGGGGGAAATGTAAATGCCAGTATTTAAGAATGAAGATAACGGTACTTGGTATGTAATGGCAAGGTATGTGAACTGGAA
>CAZUVY010000012.1:40517-53171 GCA_964623905.1 uncultured Faecalimonas sp. | reverse complement strand
CTTTAATGACTATTTGTGCCGCCAACTGAAAGGCGGCGGAATGGAGATTAATATGAAAAGAACTTTAGCTATGATTTTAAGTGCTATTTTTTGTTTAGTCTTAGTAGGTTGTGACGTAAGTAAGGAGAGCGAAAATCATACTGATAATTTATCCAAAGCTAATTCAGTAGTTTCTAATAATAATAGAAATTTTCTTACGTCTGAAGATGAGGATTTTATTTATTTCTTTGATTTTTCAACTGTTAAAAAAATGTCTAAGACAGATAGTGTGGTTGAGGCTGTTTACACATTTGAGAGTACTTCTAACCCTGTCACTACGTTCGAATGTTTCGAAGATAGATTATATTTTCTTACTTATCAAGGTGATTTTATTTCCATGGATAAAGACGGCAAAAATCTTTTAACGTCTACATTTTCATTGGATGCGTCGGAAGAAACTTTAGAGTATGTTTCACCTACTCCTACACCTTACATTTTTGGAGATGATCTTTATTTCATCGTCGGTGACTCAGATGCTGTCTATCGTGTAGATCCTGATACTCTTACCCTTGAACATGCAGACTCTGAAATATTAAGTCAATATATTACATCTGATAAAACAATTTTCACAAAAAAAATAGAGAATGAATTAGGAAGACTTTATGTAACACCGTTTAATGGAAACATGACTCTGTTTTCTGCTGAAGATGAAAGCGTAATATTAAGTCATGTGAATTATACAAATTCTTACGTCTTCTATATGGCATTTAAGTTAGATGATCCGAATAATGTGGATTTGGACAACTTAAGTGATTGGAATTCTCTCAATCTATATCGAGTTGATTTAGATGGAAAAAATAAGGTATTAATAAAAGAGTTCGACTTGTATAACGACAACGCGAATATAAGATATGATAATGAATACATTTATTTAAGTATTAGTGGTGATGAATACTTGAAAATAAATAAAGAAACTTTGGAAGAAACTAATATAATATCTGTAATGAAAGAAGTTGGTGCGAATTATGAAATTTCAAATGAAAAAATTTTTCAGTTTGGTATGACATACTGCATCGATAGTGAGACTGGTGAAAAGATAGAATTTTAGGAGTGACTACATGGGATTTCATTTCGGGGGGACAATGCATATCCCTATGAAATAAAAAGTAGTCTATTTGTGCGTGAAAATGTCCGTTTTCTGCAAAAGGCAAGAATTATCAAAATATATTTGATATCTTTCTGGATGAAGAATGCAGCTATCTTGTTTCTACTTTTAGAACACATGATAACCAGAAATATGGGATTGCATTTTTCCAAAAAATGCAAAACGGAAGTTATCATTTCAAATCAGCAAGACAAGCTTCAAGTGGCTGTATTGTTTCAGATAATGTTCGAATTTCCAATACAAATTATTTAGTATTTTATTTAAAACAGCCAGACTTACTATATGCTGAAATTACATTTGAAGCTGATGGAAAAAGCTGGACTGAAACATATGAAACTGACGGATTATCTTGGGTAGAAAAACCAGCTTATATTAGTTATCCCTGTAAAGTTGAATATCATGATAAAAGACAAATTTTCTACTAAATGCAACAACTAATTTCTTTTCAAAGACTAATATCTTTAATAAAATCAGATCAAAACCTAGCAAATACTTAAAGAAAGAACTGAGCCCAATGAGAATTTTTTAAGTTTCTTATTACTTTACTATTTGTGTAGCCAACCAAAGGCGCGGAATGGAGGTTAAAATGAATAAAGCGATTAAAGTTATTTTGATATTTCTAATTTGTTTAGGGCTTTTGATGGGAATTGCGTTTTTTGTCTTATTTCCAAGTAGCAAAGAACTAGGCGTTCCCCCAAATGTGAATCGAATTACTGTTGAATTTATGAATGAAATATATGAGTTAGATGAAAGGAAGAGTCAAGAAGTATGTTCTTATTTTGAAAGTCTTCCTATTGTCAAAGCAAGTAAAACAACTCAACCCACATTTACTAATGGGGCTATCTTTTCGTTTTATGAAAATGACAATTATTTAGGCTATTTTTATATTTACGATATGCACACAATAATTGTTAGAGAAGGTGATTCACTGATGAAGTATTTAACAGAAGATGACTTAATTGCTTATTACAATGAATTGATTTCAAGTGTTAGATAAAAGAATGTTTATAGTTCGGAAGTAAGAGACCTTTATTTAAACCATGGATTATGTTTACTATGAGAAAGAACGTGTGAAGATGAAGAGAAGAATATATGTATCAATATTATCGTTATTGCTATGTCTGGTAGTATTACCAGTTAATTGGGAAGTAAACGCAAAAGAAGACGATGCGACACCAACTACTATTACAAAAGAAGAATTGTGCAATGTTTTTCCAGAATATAGTGAAAAAATAGCAATTGCAAATACATTAGTAGAGCAGAAAGCAAGAGTGATGTCTATTCGAAATGTTGAAGAAAGGGCATCGCGTGAAACAGAAGCTGGAGACGTATATTCTATTACATTATATGACGATGGAACATATACTGCTGCTAGGTATATTACTCACAGTTTGACAGGTACAGAAACGTCTACATCAACAAAATATACCATGGAAAATGGCTCATTAATTATTAGTGACATCAAAATTGGTGCGAATCGTATGTTTACATTTGATGGAATATCGTTTACAATTAATAAATATTCATATGATAAATTAGATAGCTTTTATGAAGTAGGTACTGCAGCAATAGAGGAAAATGGTAAAGTGGTCAATTATTGGGCAAAAATTAATTCATTTGTCCAAAATGAAACCAGCAGCATGCTTGCAGGAGCTCATTTCTATATTGCAAACAATTATTTTATTTTCCAAGTTGGTAACAATGGTTGGAGTGTTATTTTAGACGGAGGAGAAGTAATTTCAGTAGCTATATTTTAGATGAGAAAAATGGTATGGTATTGACTAAAAATCGCACCGTAAATAAGCAACTACCTTTCCTTGAATAACTACTCATGGCTGATAGATGATTGATGTAGCCAACACGGAATCAAATTCAAACTATAGTATACATTCCCTAGAGAATGTTCTAAGATAATAAAGGCGTGACCAAGGTTTTATCCTTTAGTCACGCCTTATATTATTATCTTCTGTCAACTTTTTTTCATTAACTTTTAACATTTTTTCAACCGACATACAAGCAAGCATTGCTTGACAACTAGCAATAATTACTTGCGCAAGCATTTTTAACAGGGGGAAAGAGATGCGTGACAGATTTTGACACAAACGCAACAAATGCTTTCTTTTCATAGACAGACATTTTTATTAAACTTTAAATAAATTATTTGTTACTATTTTGGCCATACTGTTGCATTTGTTTCCAAAAGATAATGCTCTCACAGTTCCTGACGAAGCAAATCGTGCTGAAATTATCATTGCATATTTCCTAGAGAATCTTCTGTGAGAACAAAAGCGCGATCAGGGTTTATCACCTTGTGATCGCGCTTATTTTTTCTAGATCAAACTGAATTTGTAAGCAGTTCTTGTCTGATACACTTCTCCTGCTTTGCATACTGGGCTTTCGAAGTTATCATGATTGATTGCGTTTGGATAGTACTGTGTTTCAAAGCAGATACCCTGACGATGTTTGTATACCACTCCATTCTTTCCTGGTTCTTCTACAAGAAAATTTCCTGAGTAAATCTGTACACCAGGAAGATCTGTAAACACTTCAAGGCGGATACCGCTGATATCTGCATCCATCTCTGCTACTTTCGCAAATTCACCTTTGTTGTTTAAGCACCAGTTATGATCATACCCTTTTCCAAAGATCAATGCTTCGTATTCTTCTTCAATATCTCTTCCCACTTCTTTTTTTACACGGA
Organism: uncultured Faecalimonas sp.; assembly: GCA_964623905.1. Lineage (GTDB taxonomy): Bacteria > Bacillota > Clostridia > Lachnospirales > Lachnospiraceae > Faecalimonas. The sequence continues at coordinate 49,326 of CAZUVY010000012.1, read as the reverse complement.
AATCCATAGGTGTTCCTTCTACTGCTGTGATTTCTCCTGTTGTAATGGACTCTGCATCAGCTCTTGTATATGCATCTGCATCTACCCATACCATGTGTTTTGTGATAGGACCTGCAGCATGTCCATTCAGATTAAAATAGCTGTGGTTTGTAAGATTAACGATCGTATCCTCTTCCGGCACACCGTAGTAATCGAGCTGCACTTCATTGTCATCGGTCAAAGTATATCTCACTTCAATATCAAGTGCCCCTGGATACCCCTGATCGCCACTTGGACTGTGAAGACTAAAACAAATACTGTTTTCTGTTATTTCTTTTACATTCCAGATGCGGAAGCTGTAAAAATCAAGACCGCTGTGTAAGTTGTTGTTACCGTCGTTTTTATCGATTCGATAGTGTTTTCCATTCAGCGTAAAAGCAGCTTTTCCGATTCTGTTTGCATTTCTTCCTACTGTTGCCCCAAAGAATGTTCCACTTGGACCTTCATATCCGATTGGATCATCATATCCTAGCACTACATCGATCATATTTCCATCTTTATCTGGAACCAGCAAGGAAAATAATGTCGCTCCAAAATCACTTACTTCCATCACCATTCCGTTTTTATTTTCAAAGGTATACAGCGTAGCTGCTTCCCCTTTTGTATTTTTCCCAAAACTTCTTTGTTCCATATTGTTCTCCTTCCTATTCTATATTTATTACAGGTTGATCACTCCTGCTCCCTCTCCAATATCTACTACATAGAATTCTGCTTTGTGTCCAACTTTCTCTTCATATTTTGCACCGATCGTTTCTACAAAATCGTCCACGATATCATTTTTCACAATGCTTACTGTGCAGCCGCCAAATCCGCCTCCTGTAATACGTGAACCGACTACGCCATCCATGCTCCATGCCAAATCGACCAGGATATCAATCTCTTTGCAGGATACTTCATAATCATCACGCAGAGACACGTGAGAGGCATTCATAAGTTTCCCGAACGTTTCCACATCATTTGCCCTCAATGCTGCAACCGCTTTGATTGCACGCTGATTTTCGTAGACCGCATGCTTTGCACGTTTTTGACACACTCCTGATCTGATCGCGTCTTTGTGTACCTCAAATTCATCTTCCGTAAGGTCACCAAGGGTCTTGATATCCACAACTTTCTGAAGCTCCGAAAGTGCCTTTTCACATTCATTTCTTCTGTCGTTGTATGCAGAGTCCACAAGACTGTGTTTCACTTTACTATTGATAATAACAATCTTGGCGTCCTCCAAAACAACCGGAGCATATTCGTATTCCAGCGTACTGGTATCCAGGAAAATCGCATTTCCTTTTTTGCCCATTGCACTTGCAAACTGATCCATGATTCCACAATTGCATCCATTGAAATTATTTTCTGAATATTGACCGATCAATGCGATATCTACCATAGAGACATCAAATCCGAACATATCCTTTAACATGACACCCGTCAATACCTCCAGTGCTGCCGAAGACGATAGTCCTGAACCATTTGGGATATTACCATAGATCAGGATATCAAGCCCATTTGGCATTTTATATCCTCTCTGTTCAAAAGCCCACATAACACCCTTTGGATAATTGGTCCATCCTGCTTTCTTTGATGGTACAAGATCGTTAAGACTCGTCTTAATGACTCCTACTTTTCCCACATTTACCGAATACATTCGAATGACATCGTCTTTCCTTTTTCTTGCAACCGCATATGTACCAAGTGTCAATGCACACGGAAAAACATGTCCTCCATTATAGTCCGTGTGCTCTCCGATCAAATTCACACGTCCCGGAGCGAAATAAGTACGAATATCCCCCTCCGCACCATAAATCTCTTTAAATTCTTCTACAAGTTTTGTTATCATACGTTTTCTCCTCTTTTGCTTGCTGATAATTACTCCAACTGTTATAATATTATTTAATCATAATAGGAGGATAAAATCCATGTATACTTTTATCGTAAATCAAAATGCAAGATCCGGTTTAGGAAAAGTCGTTTGGAATGAATTAGAAGCACTTTTAAGAAAACGAAATATTCCCTTTCAAGTATATTTTACAAAACACCAAAAGCATGCCACATCCATCACTGCCAAGATTACATCTGATGGTAATGAACACATCATCGTTGCACTCGGCGGAGACGGCACCGTCAATGAAGTGGTAAATGGGATTCAAAATTTTGAGCAAACGATTCTTGGATATATTCCAATTGGATCCAGCAATGATTTTGCAAGAGGTCTTGGACTTCCAACAGTTCCTGTGAAAGCTTTAGAAAACATCTTAAGCGGCAAGTATCTTACTCCGATGAATGTTGGAGAACTTACTTATAAGCACAAGAAAAGGCGTTTTGCAGTAAGCTGCGGTATTGGATTCGATGCTGATATCTGTCACGAAGCCGTAGTTTCTCATCTAAAATACATACTGAACAAATTCAAACTTGGCAAACTTACCTATGTAGCAATCGCTCTACATCGATTATTTGTCACGAAACCATGTACTGCAACGATTACTTTAGACAACAACAAAGCAATCACCCTTCCAGACACTTATCTTGTTGCTGTGATGAACAATAAATACGAAGGCGGTGGTGTAATGTTCTGTCCAAAAGCAGTTCCTACAGATGATTATCTGGATATTATGATCGCAGCAAATGTTTCAAAATTAAAAGTACTCTTACTTATTCCATTGGCACTTTTTGGATGGCATACTTTCTTTAAAGGTGTATATATTTATAGATGTAAACAAGTTTCCATACATGCTGAACATGCATTACCTGTTCATACCGATGGCGAGCCAATTTTCCTTCAACACGACATCACTGCTGCGTGCCTTTCTGAGAAGCTGCGTGTAATAACTTCGAAGAAAATGTAAAGATTTTGAAAGTTTTTTGAAAGAATGTTGTGACTCTGAGAAAAAAATGCTATAATCACCTCGGTTTTAGAACTTTAAAGCGATAAGAAGGTGTTAATATGAAGATGCTGTTTCAAAAATATAAGCATGCCTGGGTCTTCTTATATGGTTTCATATATATGCCTTGGTTTCTTTATTTAGAAAAGCACGTTACACGAAAATACAACATAATACACACTGCATTTGATGAAATGATTCCATTTATCGAATATTTTATCATTCCGTATTTATTATGGTTTTTATTCATAGCTGCCACAGTGCTCTACTTTTTCTTGAAAGACAAAAAAGAATTTTATAGGCTTGTGGCCTTTTTAATAACGGGGATGACCATATTCCTCTTTTTTTCTACGCTTTATCCAAATGGCCAGATTCTCCGTCCAACAACCTTTGAACGGAACAATATATTTGTTGACATGGTGAAGTTACTTTATAAAAGCGATACACCTACCAATATCTTCCCGAGCATACACGTTTACAACTCGATTGGCGCATACATTACCATACATCGCAGCGAACTGCTCAGAGAAAAGAGATTTGTACAAACTGGTTCTCTTATATTGACTGTACTTATCATTCTCTCTACTCTGTTCCTTAAACAGCATTCTATTATAGATGTAATTGGAGCTGTCCTGCTATCCATGATTGTTTATCGATTTGCATATGCAACAGAGCGAAAGCGTTCACACGCTCTGTCAAGGTTACCAATATAGGCTGCCTGAACTTCGTTCAGACAGCCTATTTTTAGATTACTTCTTCAAACAAACGATATAATTTCTGATTCAGATCATAGACTTCTTTTTCGGTAAATTTCACTTCGTCACGATCATAAGTCATGATACCATTAATTTCTTCCTCAATATCACTAGTCTGTGTATATACCGTACTGCAAAGTCCATTTACAAGATTTGGATAAATCTCATCTTCCCATAAACGTTTGTAATTTGTAGTCAACTCTTCTTTTGAACTAAAAGACTGGTATCCAAACTCTTTTTCACAAGCCAAATGTCCTGGCATTGCAAATGAATATCCGCCAAACTCAGTCAATGCTACCACTCGGTCTTTTTGGGGCTGTACTGTTAATCCTGGAGAATAGTTATGAATACTATACATATCTCCACCATGTTGGTCAAACCATCCACATGCTTCATTCACGAATCTTCCTGGATCGATACTCTTAATCAATTCCGTTGCTTTTCTTGCATCGAACTGTCCCCATCCTTCGTTGAATGGAACCCAAACAGCAATTGATGGATAATTGTACAACTGTTCCACCATTTCCTTCAAGTCATTGTAATACTGAGCTCTTCCTTCCGCATCATCACGTTTGAAGATCTTATAGTGATTGTCTTTTACACCTCTTGCAAACCAGTCAAATGCATTTGTAAGATATGTAACAAAAATCATATTATAATCTCCGCCGCCATTTGGCATATCCTGCCATACGAACATACCGATTTTATCACAGTGATAATAGAAACGCTCTGGTTCCACTTTAATATGTTTCCGGATCATATTGTATCCCAATTCTTTTAATTTCACGATATCATATTTTAAAGCATCATCCGTAGGTGGTGTCAAAAGACTTTCCGGCCAATATCCCTGGTCCAAAACCCCATTAAAAAAGACTGGTTTGTTGTTCATGAAAAATCTTAAAATACCTTTACTGTCTCTATTTACTGAAAATTTTCTCATACCAAAGTAAGATGCGACCTCATCTTCCCCGTATGTTACTCTTAAATCATATAAATGTGGTGTATCTGGTGTCCATGCCTTGAATTCGCCGATTGGAACGACCACATCTGCATTTGTTTCTACCGAAACTTCTGTCACCAAATCATCCGCATCAAGGATTTTAACAATCGCTTTTCCGGCGGGTCCGTTTGTATGGATATGAATCTTTACTGCACAGTCATCAAACATTGGAGTGATTTTAAGCGCCTTTACATAATTTGCTGCAACACTTTCCATCCATACCGTTTTCCAAATACCGCTCTGTGGTGTATAAAATAAAGAACCATATTTTCCCTTTTTTACAAGTTTTTGTTTCCCACGGGCATGTGGTTTTTCTTCCGTCATATCCTTAACACAAAGTGTAAGAACATTTTCCCCTTCAACCAAATATTCCGTAATGTCAAAACTGAATGAATTGTATCCGCCTTTATGTTCTCCAACCTTGTTTCCGTTCACTGCAACCGAACATTCCTGGTCGACTGCACCAAAATTTAAGAGAACTCGTTCTTTCAGAAATCCTTTGGGAAGCAAAAAAGTCTTTTTATAATGTAGAAAATCTTTTGGCATTACAATTTTTTGTACACCAGATAATAAAGTTTCCGGAGAGTATGGAACCAAAATAGTTCCATCGTATTCCGTTACCGTCTTCTCTTGGTTAATGCAATATTCCCACTTACCATTTAAATTGAGATAACTGTCTCTCACAAGATTTGGTCGTGGGTACTCTGGAAGCGGATTTAGCTGACTCACTTCCTGTGCCCATCTACTTTTTAACTGGATCATATGAAACCTCTCCTATTTTTTCTTTTTTCCGAGTTTAATATTCTGAAATACTTCTGATTGTAAACCTACAGAAATCAATACGAGGATTCCCATGATAACTGATTGCCAGTGAACTGAAACACCATTTAAATATGTAAAAATTGTATTGATAATGAAGTAAATCATCATACCAAAGAATGTACCAGAGAATTTCCCTTCTCCTCCTGACAGTTTAACACTACCAATTGCACACATAGCAATCGCATATGTTTCATACACATTACCGGCACTGAGTGTAGCACTACCACTGTTAGATGCTAAGAGTACACCTGAGATAGATGCAATCACACCTGAAAAAATAAACGCTTTGATTGTAATTTTATCTACATCAATTCCCATCATGCGGGCCGCTTCTTTATTACCGCCGACTGCATACATACCCATACCAAATTTTGTATACTTACCAATATACATACAGAGAAATACGAGTATAAAAAGAATCGGAATCAAAATAGAAATCCCTGCTTTTACATCCAGGAAACCTTTTAAAAATTTCAAACTTGCAAATCTCATGATTCCATCTGGAATTTTTACAGAAGCATGTGCAATGATTGAAATCAAACCTCTGAGAGCAAACATCATAGAAAGCGAAGCAATCCATGAGGAAATTCTCATTTTTGTTACCATAAAACCAATCATGTAACCTGAAACAACACCTGTTAAAATACCAGCAGCAATCCCGAGTATTGGATTTATTTGTCCGACAACACCCATTACTACTCCTGCGAGGGCATATACTGCACCTGCCGATAAGTCGATTTCTCCTAAAAGGATAACATATGTCATCCCAATTGCAAGAAATCCACCGTTTTTGGCTGCCTTTAATAAAATATTGAATATATTTGTTGCCGAAAGGAAATTTTTATCAGCAAATGCGATACTTGCTGCAATTACCAAAAGTAAAAATGCTAAGATAGTACTTTTGGAATAAAATGAATTGTAAATTTTTTTTATTTTGTTCATACTCCTTAACCTCCTACTTAGCCTGTTCCCTTTGAATAAATACCGCGAATACAATGATAAGAGCCTTTAATACTTGAGCATATTCATCAGGAATATTGTTCATAACACAAGTTAATGTAATCATCTGCATAATTAGTGCACCAACTACTGTACCAAATACATGTGGTTTACCACCTGTCATTGGTGTACCACCAATAACTACTGCAGCAATGGCATCCAACTCTGCTAATTGTCCTAATGAACTACCCGCTGCTACTGTTACTCTGGCTGCCTGAAATACACCAGCAAATGCAGCTAAAATCGAGCTGAGCCCGTATACGATCATCAATGTTTTTGCGGCATTGATACCAGCAAGTGAACTTGATTTGATACTGTCACCAACTGCCTGAATTTGTCTTCCTAGAACAGTTTTTGTTGCCAAAATCCAAATAACAATTACTGAAATCACAATTGGAACGATTTGAACAGGAATAATACCTGCAATTTTGTATGAACCCCAAAGTGCAAGTTCTTCACCTACAGCACCTAATTTGTTGAAATATATATCACGGCCGTCACAAAGCACCTGTGCAACCCCACGAATAGCTAATTGCATACCTAGTGTAATTACCATCGCCTGTAATTTTAATTTACCAACAAAGATACCATTAATACATCCTACCAATAAAGATGCAAGTACCGCTACAATAAGTGCAGGAATCAATCCTATACTTGTCATATATTTTGCTGTCATAACACCCGCCAATGCCATAACAGAACCAACACCAATATCAATACCACCTGTTGAAATGACAAGTGTCATACCCATGCCACAAAGGATTGTAGGACAAATCTGTGTAATGATGTTGTTTAATGTGCCAGGTGCAAAAAAGTTATTTGTAAATATAGAGTTAAATACAATAAAAAACAACAACATCGTAATGGCACTATATTTTTGGACTAAAGCCATTTTATCTTGTTTTGTTTTAGCCATTCTTCTTTCCCTCACTTTCACTACCCTTTGCAATCAATTCCATAATCTTGTTTTGATTAATATCTTTATCGATCACTTCACCAACTGCTCTGCCATCTCTCATTACGATAACCCTGTCACAGTTTCTTTCAAGTTCAGCGATTTCAGAAGAAATCATAAGAATTGAAATACCTGCGTCAGAAAGTTCCTGAATAAGCACTTCGATTTCTGCTTTTGCGCCTACATCAATACCACGTGTAGGTTCATCAAGAATGATTAATTTCGGATTCATACACATCCATCTGGCAAGTAATACTTTTTGCTGATTACCACCACTCAAATTACAAATCAACTGTTCTGGAGTAGGTGTTTTGATTTTCAATCTTTCGATATATTGCTTTGCAATTTCATCCTGCTTTTTGTTGTCCACGAATCCCATCTTTTGAATCTTCGGAAGTAAAGCAAGTGTCATATTTTCTTTTACAGATAAGTGTGGCACAATACCTTCTGTCTTACGGTCTTCTGTACAGAATCCCATACCTTTATTAATAGCGTCGGATGGTTTTTTAATGTTTGCCAGTTCTCCCCACCAGAAAACTTCGCCTTCATCAGGTTTACGTGTACCAAACAACACTTGTGCCAATTCGCTTCGCCCAGAGCCAAGCAGACCTGAGAGACCAAGAATTTCACCTTTTTTAATATCGATACCAATACCATTGAGTCTCATACCCTGACGGATATTTTTCATTTCAACTGCTGTTTCAGCTTTATCGAACTTATATCCTGATTTACTACGTTCCAATGTAACTGTATCTTTACCAACCATTAATGAAATTAATTTAAACTGATCAAGTTCTTCTATATCGTAATCACCGACATATTCACCGTCTTTGAATACGGTAAGTCGGTCCACAATTTCAAAGATTTCATCCAGCTTGTGGCTAATAAAAACAACACTGATACCTTTTGCTTTCAATTGTCGGATGATACGGAATAATACTGCTACCTCCTTCTTATCCAAAGAAGATGTAGGTTCATCCATAATAACTAATTTTGCATCAAGACTTACTGCTCTGGCAATCGCAACCATCTGTTGAATCGCTGTAGAGTAGTTCGAAAGTGGCTTTGTTACGTCTACCTCGATTCCCAAATCTTTCAGGATATGTTCCGCTTCGGAAATCATTTTTTTACGATCAATTGCTCCAAATTTCGTTCTTGGTTCTCGACCAAGAAATAAGTTTTCATATACGGTCTGGAATAAGACAAGATTTAATTCTTGATAAATAGTAGAAATGCCTACTTCGTTTGCTTCGATAGGAGTCTTACAATCAATTTCCTTTCCATCGAACTTAATTGTTCCTCCATTTTTTTGATAAATACCTGTCAACACTTTGATCAGTGTAGATTTACCAGCACCATTTTCCCCCAT
>CAZUVY010000012.1:0-40417 GCA_964623905.1 uncultured Faecalimonas sp. | reverse complement strand
AAATACCTGTCAACACTTTGATCAGTGTAGATTTACCAGCACCATTTTCCCCCATGAGAGAGTGCACTTCTCCCTTATTTACTGTGAGTTGTACTCCTTTTAAGGCACGTACGCCAGGAAATGTCTTTTCCAACCCTCTAATCTCCAGTAAAACTTCTGACATATGATTACTCCTTTCCACTTTGTTTTTCCGTTTTAATTTATGTAATAAAAAGACTGTCGCAAAAAGTAATCTTTTTGCGACAGTCGATATAGATTACAATTTGATATTAGAATCCTACTGATACGTCAACGTTTTCTTTTGTATAAAGTGTATCTGGGTTAACGATAGCTGCGTCAACAGATTCTCCATTGATCAATGCTGTGATTGTTTCCACAACGATTGGTCCAAAATATGGTGTACATGTACAAGAAGCTAATTGTGTACCTGCTTCTACTGCTTCTAAAGCTGCTTTTGTTCCATCAATACCAAGTGTAAGAATGTCTGTACCTGGTACTAAGTTGTTAGCTGTGATAGCATTCATAGCACCTTGAACCATGTCATCAGTTACTGCGAATACTGCATCAATATTTTCTCCGCCTTGAGCCTGGATGATATTTTCCATAACATCCTGAGCGTCAGCCATTAACCAGTTACCGTTTTGTTCTGCAACTACTGTAAAGTTGTCATTAAGACCTTCTACAAATCCTTTTTGTCTGTCTGTAGATGTTGATGATTCATATCCACCGTTGATGATTACTACATTACCACCTTCTGGTAAAGCTGCATTTAAAGCTGCTGCACATTGAGCACCTTCCCAAACGAAGTCAGAAGCGATAGCTGTTGTATAATGAACGCCTGCTTCTCCGTCAATTGCACGGTCAACTAAGATAACTGGGATTTCAGCTTCCATAGCTTCTTGTAAAACATTTTGAAGACCATTGTCTTCTAATGGTGCTACTACAAGGAAGTCTACACCAGAAGCAATTAAGTCAGCGATATCAGATGCCTGAGTTGCGATGTCACCTTGTGCATCTTTTACTACAAATTCTCCACCTGCTGCTTCAACTGCTGCTTTGATACTGTCTGTTTCTGTTGTTCTCCAAGAAGACATGCTGTCTGTTTGAGAGAATCCTACTGTCTTGCCTGCGAGAGGTCCATCATTGTCCGAACCACCTTCATCGCCAGAGCTTCCACAAGCCACTAATGATAACATCATTGCGCCTGCTAATACGAGTGCTAATAACTTTTTCATAATTTGTTCCTCCTCCTTGAACATCCGTTATTTATTACAGTTTTTATGATAGCATTTTTTATTTACTTTGACAAGAATCAAGCGTTTTGAAGACTCTTTTTCTATTTTCTGCACAATTTTGTTGTCTTGTTTTTGTTTTTATGGTATATTTATTTCATAAATTATGTAATACTCTTCGTATTTAAATCATTTTTCCAACATAAATCTTGAAAGGAAGTCAATTATTATGCCAAAAAGAAAAACACACAACATCAGAATTAGTAAAGACCGGGATATCTCTCTGCATCTGGGCAATCCTGAACATTTTGACCGCATTCTTAAAATCGGGAAAGCGCTTTCCGTGCCAGCGCGTCTGCAGATCATTGATATCTTAAAAAACACTCCACGTTCTCTTCAGGAGATTTCCAGCCTGTTAGATATACCATTATCTTCCACTGCGCTTCACATCAAAACACTAGAAGAAGCGGGACTTGTAGTTACAGAAAATCAATCTGGGGCACGCGGCTCTATGAGGGTGTGCGTATGCAGCTTTAACACATTTTCCCTGACTCTTTTCAATGCAGATGTAGCCTCTATCGATAAAACGGTTTCTTTGGAAATGCCTATCGGCAACTATTTCGACTGTAAAATTTATCCAACTTGCGGAATCGCGGACGAGAATGGAACAATTGGTGCATACGACTCTGTCAATACCTTCTTTTCACCACAAAGAACGCAGGCACAGCTTATCTGGTTTTCTAAGGGATATCTGGAGTATCGTTTCCCTAACATTTTAAACGCAGCGCTTGAAGTTCAGGATATTTCATTTAGTATGGAGCTATGTTCAGAAGCTGCTGGTTTTCTCGAGAACTGGCCTTCCGATATCACAATCTCCATCAACGGAATCGACACTGCCACTTACCTAAGTCCTGGCGACTTTGGTGCCCGCAGAGGAAAGCTCACTCCTGAAATTTGGGCCAATGGTTCCACACAGTACGGATTACTCAAAACATTTTCTGTAAAACGCGACGGATGTTATATCGATGGGCATTTGCAGAATACTTCGATCACCTTAAAAGATCTGAATCTATCCGGACACTCCTATATTTCTTTAAAAGTTTCTGTAAAAGAAAATACCAAACATGTCGGCGGCGTAAACATCTTCGGTAAAAAATTCGGAGATTATCCTCAGGGAATCATCATGAACATCACTTATGAATAATAAAAAAGGCCGAAATCACTTTCGGTCTTTTTGTTTTTTTGCTTTATTCTGTTATTTCCTGAAACTTTTGATACAATCTTTCATGTGTTTGTTTTAATTTTTCTTCCACGAATTTCACTTCATCACGATCGTAAGTCATAAGTCCATTGATTTCTTCTTCAATATCACTGGTCTGCGTGTAGATTGCACTGCAAAGCCCCTGTTCCAGATTTGGATAAATCTCTTCCTCCCAGAGTCTCTCGTAACTTGCAGTCAGTTCTTCTTTGGTCTTGTAATGTTTATAACCAAATTCTTTCTCACATGCCATATGCCCCGGAATCGGGAATGCATAGCCGCCAAATTCAGTAAGAGCCACCACTCGGTCTTTCTGTGGTCTGACTTTCAATTTGCGAAGATAATTGTGAATGCTGTACATATCTCCGCCCTTTTGGTCAAACCATCCACACGCTTCATTGATCAGACGGGTGTTATCCACACTTTTAATCAATTCCGTTGCTTTTACTGCATCAAATTGACCCCATCCTTCATTGAATGGAACCCAGACCGCAATACTTGGATGATTGTATAACTGCTCTACCATTCCTCTTAAATCTTTATAATACTGCGCTCTTCCGGCTTCGTCTTTTCTTGCAAACATGCCGTAATGATGGTCTTTGATCATGCGCCCATACCACTCAAACACATTTGTAAGATACATCACATGCAAAAGTTTGTATTCTCCTCCGCCATTTGGCATGTCCTGCCACACGATCATCCCTAGCTTGTCACACAGATAATAGAAACACTCTGGTTCAATCTTAATATGCTTTCGGATCGTGTTATAGCCAAGTTCTTTTAGTTTCACAATGTCATATCGAAGTGCTTCTTCTGTAGGTGCTGTCAGAAGGCTCTCTGGCCAATATCCCTGATCCAGCACACCATTAAAAAAAAACGGCTTGTTGTTCATATAGAAACGAAGGAGTCCTTTTTTGTCTTTTCCAACTGAGAATTTTCTCATTCCAAAATAAGACGCCACTTCATCTTCTCCATAGCACACTTTCAAATCGTACAAATATGGATGTTCTGGTGACCACGCCTGGAATTCTCCCAGCGGAATCATCACTTCTTCACCCACCTCAGAAACACATTTCGCAATCTCGCTGCCCTTTTCTAAAACAGAAAGATGCACTTGGTTTTCATTTCCTTTTGCAGTTACTTTGATTTTCACCGATGCTTCATCATACATCGGTGTAATCTGCACCGATTCTATGTATTCTTCTGGTACACTTTCCATCCAGACACTCTTCCATATCCCGCTCTGTGGTGTATAGAAAAGTGAGGACATACCACCTTTTCTGACAAGTTTCTGTTTGCCGCGGGCGTGAGGAGCTTTCTCTGTCTTATCTTTCACACAAAGTGTCAGAACATTTTCCCCGGCTGTCAATAGCTCTGTCACATCAAATTGAAATGCCAGATATCCTCCGCTGTGTTCTCCCAAAAGCTTTCCATTCAGCATCACTTTGCATTCCTGATCTACTGCGCCAAAATGCAAGAGCACATGCTTTTTCTGAAATCCTTCCGGAAGCACAAATACTTTGCGATAATGCAGGTAATCTTCTGGCATCACCATTTTTTGTACACCAGAAAGTGTCGTCTCCGGCGAAAACGGAACCAGAATCTTACCGTCATAAGCATCGGTTGTCTCCTCCTGATTGATGCAATAATCCCACTCTCCATTCAGACTGAGATAACTGTCTCTCACCATATTTGGTCTTGGGTATTCCGGCAGGGGATTTTTTCTGTCTACTTCTTTTCCCCATCTACTTGTCAACTGAATCATATTTATTCACCTAATTTTTCCACAAGCTCCATTGCTTTTTCCACCATCACGTCAATATTGTAGTATTGATATTCCGCAAGTCTTCCAAGCAAATGGAAATTCTTAATATTTGCTACTTCTGCTTTATATTTTGCATATAATGCATGATTTTCTTCATTTGCAATTGAGTAATATGGAATCTGTCCATCTTCTCCAGTATATGCACTTGGGTATTCTTTTGAAATCGTAGTACCGCTGCATGTCTGTCCCGTCAGATACTTATACTCTGTGATTCTTGTATAATCCTGATCTACTGTATAATTTACAACAGCATGACCTTGGAAATCATCCTCTTCATAATGTTCAAAGCCAAAATGCAGCGTACGATATGGAAGTCTTCCATATTTGCAGTCAAAGAATTCATCGATCGGACCTGTAAAGATCACTTTACCATCAAACACTTCTCCATTGTAATATACTTGATCATCCTTGATCGTAAGTACGTCTTTTGCTTCTACGCCAAGCTGGATTTCAATATTTTCATGGTCTACCATATTTTCAAACATTTTTGTAAAGCCATGAAGCGGAACGCCTTGATATTTGTCCGCAAAATAACCGTTGTCATAAGATACATTGACTGGAACACGGGCTGTTACTGCCGGATCGATCTCTTCTGGCTTTTTGCCCCATTGTTTCATCGTATAATAAACGTAAATATTATCATAAACAAATTTTCCGATCATTTTTAAATCTTCATCTTCATGATTCATAAGGTCTAAGATCGGTACTTTTGTTCCCATTCCATAGATGGAAACCAGTTTTTCTTCTAATTCAGCACCTTTTTCTTCTCCATAGACTGCCTTCAGTGTATGTAAATTGAATGGCACCGGAACGTATTTCCCGTGTACATTGGCAACCACTTCATGATGGAAGAAATACCAGTCTGTAAATCTTGAAAGATATTCAAATACTTTCTCTCTTCCTGTATGGAAAATATGCGGGCCGTAGACATGGATCAAAATACCATGTTCGTCATTTTCATCATAACAATTTCCTGCAATGTGATTTTTCTTTTCTAAAACTAAAACTTTTTTATCTTTTTCCGCAAGTTCTCTGGCAGCAACACATCCTGCTGTACCTGCTCCAACTATAATAATATCGTACATCTCTTACTCTATTCCTTTCTTGTAAGCTAAAAGGAGTGGTTACCCACTCCTTTTTATTATAACATTTCACCAAATACTGTCAATCTTCGTATTTTTCCTGTCCCAGTTTTATCTGTATCTGTTTCGTATAAGTTTCAAACGCTGCCGGAATCGGATATTCCGCTTGAATCTCTTCCGGATGCACAAACAGCAGTTTCTTCGTATTCGCCTTTTCCAGCTCATCCACCCGAATCTTATATCCGATCATATGCCATTCCACATGACTGAAAATATGCTTTCCTTCTCCCAGCTTCTGAATCCGGATCGGTGCCAGCCCAATTTCTTTGCTGTATAAAACAGCTTCTTCTTCTGATAGATGCCCCTCCACATTCGGAAGCTCATATAATCCCGCCAGCAATGCTTTCGCAGGACGCTTCTGGATTGCGATATGTTCTCCATCCTGAAATACCAACACCGTCTTTTCTTCGATTCTTCTCGCTTTCGCCTTTGCCTTAACCGGAAGTTCAAGCTCAATGCCTTTCGCATGCGCCATACAAATTCCTGCCAAAGGACATTCCTCACATTTAGGTGCCCCATTTGGAACACACACAATTGCTCCAAGTTCAATCAGTCCCTGATTAAAATCACTCGCTGCATCCGCAGGGATCAATTCTTCCAATTCTTCTTCCACACGTTCCCGTGTGCTCGCTTTCATAATATCTTCGTAACTGGCTGTCAATCTTGAAATCACGCGAAGCACATTGCCATCTACCGCAGGTTTTGGAATCCCAAAGGCAAACGATGCGATCGCACCGGCCGTATAATTCCCGATTCCGGTCAGATTGCGGATTGCTTCATAATCTGCCGGAAATACTCCACCATACTCTTCCATCACCTGGATCGCTGCTTTTTGCATATTGCGGACACGATTGTAATATCCAAGTCCTTCCCACATTTTCAAAAGCAAATCCTCCTCTGCCTCTGCCAGATCCCGAATGGTAGGAAATGCGTTTAAAAACCGGGCATAGTACGGCTTTACCGCCTCTACCCGCGTCTGCTGAAGCATGATCTCAGAAACCCAGACTTTGTATGCATTTACATCTACTCTCCATGGAAGATCTCTTTTCTGACTGCGATACCAGTTTACCAGCGGCTCTGCAATCTGCCTTAAATTCTCATTACGAAATACAACCGGAACTTCTTTTCCGATCTCAATACTGTCTTTTGAAACTTTACAGTCATATGCAAGCACATGAACCCCTTGCTCCTTTGCATGCTTCAGTGCTTCTCCAAATGCGGCATGTGTCGCCATGTTCGGAGTAAAATATTTCACTCCCTTCATCTGGATCACAAAAAAGACGTATGCCTCGTAGCCTTCTCGCACTGCCTCACATAGTTCATTGAGATGTTTCACACCGCGCTCCGTCGGCGCATCCGGAAATTTTACAACTCCGTCCATCTCCAGTGTAACCCCTTTGACCTCTATAAAAATCCTGCGCTCGCCTTCTTCCACATACAGATCAAAGCGAGACTGCTTGTACGTCTTTTCCGGCTTGATCAATGTCGCATTCAGAAACAGATTCCCCTTTCGGATCCATTCTTCTACGACTTTATTTGGAATCTGCGAATCCATATTGACCATACGTTTTCCCTTTTTTACGCCAATCAAATCCCACTGCGTCTTTCGTTCTGGATTGTCTGATTTTTGCAGAAAGACCTCTGCTCCGGGCTGGAGCAGTTCTTTGCAGCGCCCTGTATTTTTAACATGGACTGTTTCTTTTTTTCCTTCTATCTCAACATACGCAATAAAACGATTCGGGCGCTCTAAAAATTTACCACGCCCGATTCTTTCATATTTCATAACAAATATACCTCTTCTATACCAGTTCCTATTGATACAAGAAACGCAAATCTTTCGATCTGCGTTCCTTGGGTAGTCTTTATAATACTTTTGATAAAAATTCTTTCAGACGTGGATCCTGTGGATTTTCGAAAAACTCTTTTGGTGTATTGCTTTCCTTGATCACGCCCTCATCCATGAAGATCACGCGATTTGCAACTTCTCTTGCAAATCCCATTTCATGTGTCACTACAACCATTGTCATACCTTCGTTTGCAAGTTCTTTCATCAATTCCAGAACTTCGCCAACCATTTCCGGATCCAGCGCTGATGTTGGTTCATCAAACAGGATCACATCTGGATTCATTGCAAGTGAACGGATAATCGCAATACGTTGTTTCTGTCCGCCGGATAATGTAGATGGATATACATCTGCCTTATCTTCCAGCCCAATACGTTTTAAAAGATCCATTGCCTGCTGCTTTGCATCTTCTTTGATTTTTTCTTGTGTAGTGTTGACCGGAATCATCTCTTTCTTATTTGCTTTACTGCGGAACAGATTCAGGACTTTATTTACCATGTTGTGTTTCTTTATTTTTTTCAGATCCTTGCACTGTAAATGAACTGGTGCAAGCATGATATTTTGTAATACTGTTTTATTATTAAACAGATTAAAATGTTGGAATACCATTCCCATATGACGTCGATGTTTGTTGATATCTACTTTCATATCAGCAATATCTACTCCATTGAAAATAATACTTCCGCCTGATGGGTCTTCCATACAGTTCAGGCATCGCAAAAATGTACTTTTTCCAGAACCAGAAGGCCCGATTACTGCTACGATATCTCCTTTATTGATGGTTACATTGATGCCTCTGAGAACTACCGTATCTTCAAAATTCTTTTGCAGATTAATTACGTCTATCACTCTTCTTCAGGCTCCTTTCCATCAATTTGATCAGTAATGAAATAAACATTACGAGTGCAATGTAAATGATTGCCATTACAAGATATGGAACCATAAATTCATAACTGTTACTTCCAATATAGCTGAATGCAACATAGAGGTCTGTTACACCCACAAAACTTACTACGGATGTTTCCTTGATCAATGCAATAAATTCATTTCCCAATGTTGGAAGAATGTTTTTTACTGCCTGCGGAATCACGATCTTCATCATACTTGTTCCAAAGCTAAGTCCGACTGCGCGTCCTGCTTCCATCTGTCCTGGATCTACAGACTGAATACCGCTTCGCATGATTTCTGATATGTATGCACCACTATTCAGACCAAATACCAGCACCGCCACCTGTACGCCGGAAATTCTCCAGCCGATCGTTGGCAGCAATACATAATAAAATACCAGTAATTGCACTACAATTGGAGTTCCTCGGAATAAACCAACGTAAAAACTGCAAATTGCATTCAACACTCTTGGCAACATTTTGTACTTTGGAAGTACTCTTACTGTCGCGATCACTGTACCGATCAGGATACCGATGATCAAACCGATCACAGCAATGATGAGCGTGTTTTGCAGACCTTCTACTACTTTTCTGTAGCCATCCTGCTCTATGAAAATTTCTATAAACTTATATATCTTTTTCGAAAACACTTCCGAAAAAGGCCAAATTCTACCTGCCATGTCTTAATCCACCAATCAAATCTTATTGCATTTCGTTGATTGCTGCTGTGATAGATGCTGCTGGTGCTGCATCAATGATTACGTAATCAATATTTCCATTTAACATATCCTGAATTGCAAGTGAGCCATTCTTGTATGTTTTGCATGTTACTGGAAGTTTTGTAAATTCCCAGTCCTCATTTCCTTCTACAAAGAACTGACCTGTTGTACCAGCCTGAACACCGATCACTGTTTGTTCTGTCATTTCATTTAAAACAGCGATAATTTCATCTGCGCTCTTGCAGTCAGCAAATGTTGTATCATTGCTCTTTACAACCAATCTTTGAGATGCTTCATAGTATGGTTCAGAGAATGTTACATATTCTTCTCTGTCTGGGTTGATTGTAAGACCAGCCATAGCGATATCGCATTTTTGCTGTCCTACTGAAAGGCATACTGCATCAAAATCCATGTTTTTGATTACAAGTTCTTTTCCAAGTTCTTCTGCAAGTAAAGAAGCAATTTCCATATCGATACCATAATATTTGTCACCAACTGTATATTCAAATGGTTCAAATGCTGCGTTTGTTGCAACTACTAATTGATCTTTTGAAGCATCTTCTTCTGCAGAAACAACTGCTTCTGGTTCTCCGTCGCCGAAATATTTTTCACAGATTGCTTCTAAAGTTCCATCTGTCTTAATCTTGTTTACAAATGCATTTACTTGTTCTAAAAGTTCTGGTTGTGTTTTATCAACGCCAAATGCATATTGTTCGCTTGTAAGGTCGTATTCCATTACTTGTGCTGTAACAGGACCCTGGCTTTCGCCTTCGTCACTAGAGCCACATGCTGTCATTGTAAAAATACACACAACTGCTAATAATAAACTAACTAATTTTTTCATTTTAAATTCCTCCCATATTTTTTCGTGCATAAAAATGCAATCACGGCTCTTATTCTACTACAACAAAATAAAAAGTCAAGTGTTTATTTATACAAACACTTGACATTTTTATGCATTTATGCTATTAACATGCGAATTCCAAAATATGCAAGAACCAGAACTCCAAGTACGATTCTGTAGTACCCAAATACTTTGAAATCATTTTTCTTGATATATCCCATAAGGAATTTGATCGCAATGACAGATACAATGAACGCTACCAGACATCCCACGATCAGCATGATCGCTTCCATTCCTGTAAAGCCGCCGCCATTTGCTATGAATTTTAAAATCTTAATCCCACTCGCACCAAACATAACCGGAATTGCAAGGAAGAAAGTAAATTCTGCTGCAACCTGACGTGACACTCCGATCAATAATGCTCCAAGGATTGTCGCTCCCGAGCGAGATGTTCCCGGGATCAGAGACAATACCTGAAATGCTCCGATTGCAAGTGCTGTCTGATACGAAAGCTGAGACAGTTTTGTCACCTTTGGTGTATTCTTTTTATTCCAGTTTTCGATCAGGATAAAGAAAATACCATATAAAATGAGCATCAGCGAAACTACGATATAATTGTGGAAATGTTCTTCCATCCAGTCGTCAAACAAAATTCCAAGCACTCCGGCTGGAATACATGCCACTACTACCTTAAACCATAATTGGATCGTGTTTCGTTTTTGCTTTGGTGTCTTTTTACTTGAAAATGGATTTAATTTGTGAAAATAAAGCACAACTACCGCCATGATCGCACCAAGCTGAATTACTACGTTGAACATCTTCATGTATTCTTCGCTGGCACTTAGTTTTATAAATTCATCTACCAGAATCAGATGCCCGGTACTACTGATTGGAAGCCATTCGGTAATCCCTTCTACCACTCCCAATACTACTACTTTTAAAATTTCTAATATTGTTTCCATCAATATCCTCCTGTCTTTCTATTTATAATGCAAATTTTTGAATTGCCTTTGCCACACCGTCTTCATCATTCGAAACAGTAATATAATCCGCAATTTCTTTTAACTTATCGTCACCATTTTCCATAGCAACGGCAAATCCTACTGTCTTTAGCATCTCATAATCGTTCATGCCGTCCCCGCAGGCCATGATCTCTTCTCGCTTGATTCCAAGCATCTGACCAAGCTGCACAAGCGCCTTCCCTTTGTCAATGCCTTCTTTATTCGCTTCCAGATTATTGCCGATTGCACAGGAAACGGTAATGCCTGCAATCCGTTCCAATTCTCTGGCTGCCTTTTGTCTTTCCTCTTCGCACTTAAAAATCCCCTGTACCTTATCTACCGGTTCTCCATTTTCCAACATTTTCAGTGCAACGTCTTCTACTGGAATTCTTGTGTTCATAAAATATTCTGCCATACTTGGATTTTTAAAATAATCATATGCATGAGCAACGCTCTTTGATGTATATCCTGCTCCGCCAATGAAAATCTCATGAATCGTATCGTATTTCTGGAAAACGTGAAGTACCTTTTCCGCTGTCTCAAGTGAAAGCATATTCTCTACAAGCACTTCTCCGGTAACAATATCCAGGACTCTCGCGCCATTTGCCGTAACTGCATACTTCATTCCCGGTATCGCAAGAATCTCTTTTGGAACAGCCGAAATAGGGCGTCCCGTCGAAACCAGTACCGTGATTCCCTTAGAAAGCGCCTCCTCCAGCACTGCTTTTGTGTAAGGTGTCATCTCCTTTTTTGTAGTGAGAAGCGTGCCATCCAGATCCAGCCCTATCATTTTAATCTTATGCTTCATAAACCATCAATTCCTTTGTATCTTTTGTAAATTTCAAAAGTTTTTTACTGATTTTATCCTGATTACGCTCATATGCCTGCAATCCATACGCATACATCGCATCGATCAGCTTCTGATCATTTGCCGGTACAAAAAGTACCATATCTTTTGACGGAACCATGATCACGATATCTTCTTTCAGTTTCTCTACACACACTGACCAGATATGTCTGAAGCAAAGTGAACTTGCTTCATGATGTCCATCTGCTATGATACCAAATCCGCCATACATTGTATTCGAAATCACAAATTTTACATTATTTACCAGATTCTGGCATGCGATCTGATAAATCTCTTCTATGTCTGCTTCTGGCGGAAGCATATTGTCTTTTAAGATTTCATATGTATCTTCGCCGCGTTCAATTACAAAAATGATCATCAGATCTCCTACAAACGAAACGATCGGCGTGTCATTTGGTGAGATATATTTTCCGTTGAGGGCTTTGTGATCTACCAAAGTCTCTTTCACCCAAGGATAAATCTTGTCTTTTATATTCTCAAACAGATAACGTTTTTCTTCATATTTACGCATAAATTTTCCCCTTTTCCTGCTGCTTACGTTTTTCATTGTATCAAAATTTGATTCATTACGCAATTTATAGTATAATATTTTATACATTCTGGGCAGCCCCTTTTACTGCCCTAAAATTTGGAAAGGATGAAACTGTTATGAAATCAAAATTTCTTTTACGGATTCTTTCGATTCTAATCATTTTTTCAATTACAGTCACATTGATCGCGCCTGTCTACGCGACAGACAGCATCGATTCTCTGGAGAACTCCTCTTCTGCATTGGAAAACGAACTTTCCAGTCTCGAAGATGAGCTTGCCGCGTTGAGTGATGAGATTTCGTCTATAGCAGACCAGATTTCATCCACCACAGAAGAGATTCGCCAGACAAAAGCGGAACTTGCAATCGCAAAAGGTCAGGAAGAACAACAATATGAAGCCATGAAACAGCGCATACAATATATGTATGAAAATGGCACAACCAGTTTCCTTCATATTCTTCTTTCTTCTGAAAGTCTTGCTGATTTTATTAATCGTGCTGAGATTTTTTCAGCCATCAATGAATACGATCAGGCACAGTTCCAGAAATTGGTTGAAACGAAAGAAAGTATCGCACAAAAGGAAGAGGCTCTTGCACAAAAGCAGGAGAATCTATATACCCTTCAGGAAGAATTGAATCAGAAAGAAGCTGCTATCAATGCAAAAATTTCAAATACTTCTTCTGAATTAACGAATATTACACAAAAACTGGCTGCTGCCAGAGAAGAAGCCAGAAAGGCACAGGAAGAATTGGACCAAAAAGTAGAACCTGTGATCCCAGTTGAACCGGAAGAGCCAACCACACCGGAACCGGAAGAACCTGAGATCTCTAATGAACCGAACTACAATGATTCTAATAACGAAAACTCCAATATTTCTGCTACCGTATCTGACATTGAATTGTTTGCTGCTTTGATCGAATGCGAAGCAGGAAGTACAGATTATGAAGGTATGCTGGCTGTTGCCTCTGTTGTAGTCAACCGTATGAAGCATCCAAACTATCCTGACACCCTCCGCGGTGTAATTTATCAGGCAGGACAATTTACTCCGGCACACAATGGCAGTATAGACCGTGTCCTGGAGCGCGGTGTCAAAGATGCCTGCGTTCAGGTTGCAAATGATGCACTCGCCGGCAAGAATAATGTCGGTGATTGTCTTAATTTCCGCTCTGCAAGCAGTGGCCACGTTGGTACTGTAATCGGAGGCAATGTATTTTTCTAGTCACTAAAAACAGGTCGATTCCAATCGGAACCGACCTGCCTTTTTATTCATATTTAATCTCCATCAGCATAAGTCCATGCGCCGGCGCTGTCACACCTGCCGCTTTTCGGTCTTTTGCTTCTAATATTTCTTTCACTTTCTCTGGCTCATAAAAGCCGCGACCCACGCGGATCAAGGTTCCCACAATAATGCGGACCATGTTATATAAGAATCCATTTCCTGTGATACGAATTGTGATTTCTTCTCCATTCTGGAGAATATCCAGCGCTGTGATGGTTCTCACAGTATTTTCCACGTCTGTTCTTACATTGCAAAAACTCACAAAATCATGTTCTCCTACTAAATAGGATGCTGCCTGACGCATTTTTTCCATATCAAGCTGATATGACACAAAATAGTTTGTAAGTCTTTTTGTAGGAATCGGAATTCTTGTATTGATAATGTGATATTCGTATGTTTTACTGCAGTCACAATATCTTGGATGAAAATCAAGTGGTACTTCTTCTGATTTTACAATCACAATGTCTTCCGGAAGTCTCTGATTGAGCGCCATTGCAATCCGATCCGGCGGAATTGTTGTCTCTGTATCAAAAACTGCCACATTTCCCATTGCATGTACACCAGAATCTGTCCGGCTTGCACCGATCACTAATATAGCTTCCCCCGTGAGCTTCTGTAAAGCCTTATTTAACACCTCTTCCACTGTGATCCCATTTGGCTGCACCTGCCAGCCACAATAATTGGTGCCATCATAGGCAATTGTCAATTTAATTCGTTTCACACACCATACCTCAAACTTTTATCACTATTCTCCGGCAGTTATCTGCCAACAATTACCGCTACCACTACATAAACAATTGTAATCGCATATGCCACATAATCTTGTTTTGTATAAACCAATGGTTTCATCTTGGTGCGTCCTTCTCCACCGCGATAGCATCTTGCTTCCATTGCCATTGCCAGATCATTTGCTCTGCGGAATGCAGATACAAATAATGGAACAAGAATCGGAATCATCGCTTTTGCCTTCTGGATGATATTTCCGCTTTCCAGATCAGCTCCTCTTGCAATCTGTGCTTTCATGATCTTATCTGTCTCTTCCAGTAAGATTGGAATAAAACGCAGCGCAATCGACATCATCATCGCAATCTCGTGTACCGGTACTTTCATCTTGTGCAGCGGCCACAATAACTTTTCAATTCCATCTGTAAGTGCATTTGGTGTCGTTGTAAATGTCATGATAGACGATCCCAAGATCAGATAAATCAAACGAATCGCCATAAATATGGCTGTCTTAAGCCCTTCATCTGTAATCTGGAAAATCCAGAACGATACCAGAATCTTTCCTGTCTTGTTCAAAAACAGGTTGAATACCACTGTGATCATAAGAAGCATGATAACCGCCTTTAATCCTCTTACGATATATTTAAATGGTACTTTTGAAACACGGATCACAAACACCAGAAATGCAGTTGCAACCAGATATCCCCAGATATTATCAAATAAAAATAGGGATACCAGGTATAATAATGTACATACAATCTTTACCCTTGGATCCAGACGGTGAAGTCTGCTCCCCGAAGGATAATATTGTCCAATCGTAATATCTCTAATCATATTTTTCCCTCTGTTACATTACCTTTGAAATCTCTCTTGCAGCTTCATCAATTGTTGTTGCATTGATATTCACAGGAATTCCTTTTTCTGCTAATGCATGCATGATATAAGTTACCTGAGGTGCTGCAAGTCCAACTTTTTCCAGTTCCACATAATGTGCAAATACCTCTTTTGGTGTTCCATCATACATTTTATTTCCTTTGTTCATCACCACGATACGATCTACATACTTCGCAATGTCTTCCATACTGTGTGATACAAGAATGACTGTCAGATTTCCTTCTTTTTGTAAATATGCGATCTGATCTAATATCTCATCTCGTCCCTTTGGATCCAGTCCGGCTGTAGGTTCATCCAGTACCAAGACCTTCGGCTTCATTGCAAGCACACCTGCGATTGCAACACGACGCTTTTGTCCACCGGAAAGATCAAATGGAGATGCATCATAATATTTCTCAGGAAGTCCCACCAGACTCAATGCTTCCAACGCTCTTTCCTTGCATTCTGCTTCTGATAATCCCTGATTCTTTGGTCCAAAACATACATCTGACAATACATCCACTTCGAACAACTGATGTTCTGGATATTGGAACACAAGTCCTACATTGTTGCGAAGTTCACGCAGATTGTATTTTTCCTGATAAATATTTTCACCTTTATAATAGAGCGCACCACTTGTAGCTTTGATAAGACCATTCAAATGTTGAATCATTGTAGACTTTCCTGAACCGGTATGACCGATCACACCAATAAACTGTCCTTCATAAATATCTAAATTAATGTCCTTTAATGCTTTCTTTTCATAGGCAGTCTCAGGACTGTATACATAATTGATATTTTCCAGTTTCAAAATTGGTTCTTCTGTATGTTCCTTTTTCGCTGTAGTCTCTCCTGAATATACTTCTGCTTTTTGTGGATGACTTTCTTTGATACCACATTTTTCCAAAGCCTGGATCAACTCTTCTACCGATAAAATACCATCTGGGATTGGAAGCCCCTTCTTCTTTAATTCATACGCCAGAAGTGTTACCTGTGGCACATCCAATCTATATTTTTTCAGCAGCTCTACCTGACTGAAGATCTCTCTTGTAGTCCCTTCCATCACGATGTGACCTTTATCCATTACAATGACACGGTCCGCACCAATCACTTCTTCCATATAATGTGTGATCAAGATTACCGTCACTTTCTCTTTTTTACGCAATTCTTCAACTGTGCGAAGAACTTCTTTTCGACCGTTTGGATCAAGCATCGCTGTAGGTTCATCCAGTACAATACATTTTGGACGCATTGCCACAACACCCGCAATCGCTACTCGCTGTTTCTGCCCTCCTGACAATTTGTTTGGTGAATGATGTCTGTATTCGATCATTCCAACTGCCGAAAGGCTCTGCTCTACGCGTGTCCAGATTTCATCTGTCGGCACTCCCAGATTCTCAGGTCCAAACCCAACATCTTCTTCTACTACAGTACCAATGATCTGATTATCTGGATTCTGGAAAACCATACCTGCTGATTGACGAATATCCCAGATATCCTCGTCCTTACGAGTATCCTTTCCATTCACCCACATCGTTCCGGATGTCGGACTCAAAATCGCATTCATATGCTTTGCAAGTGTTGACTTACCAGAACCGTTATGCCCTAGAATGGCAATAAACTGTCCCGGCTTTATATCAAGATTCACCTCGTCGATGGCACGTTGTGATCCTATGATGTTGCCTTCATCATCGCGCTTATCATATTCAAATATAAGATTTTCTGTTTTAATCATGCTCATAGACGACCTCTTTCTTTTTTCTTCTTATCGCGTTATATTTTACTTCATCTCTATTTTATTTGCAAGACACAGTTATGCTCCAATATCGATACAATCTCCATAATGTTGACAAAATTTCTTCTGAATACTAAAATATAAGAAGCATTTACAAACAGAAAGGAAATCAGATTATGGCAAATCCAATTGTAACATTTGAAATGGAAAACGGAGATGTGATGAAGGCTGAGTTATATCCTGAAATCGCTCCAAATACAGTTAATAACTTTATCTCATTAGTAAAAAAAGGATTCTATAATGGTATCAGCTTCCACCGTGTTATCTGTGGATTCATGATCCAGGGCGGATGCCCAGACGGAACTGGTATGGGTGGTCCAGGCTATACAATCAAAGGGGAATTCTCTCAAAACGGTTTTAAAAACAATTTAAAACACACACCAGGTGTACTTTCTATGGCCCGTACAATGGTTCCAAACTCTGCAGGCTCACAATTCTTTATCATGCATGAAACTTCTCCACACTTAGATGGTTCTTACGCTGCATTCGGTAAGATCATTGAAGGTATGGATGTTGTGAACAAGATTGCAGAAACAATGACAGATTACCGTGACAAGCCAATTGTTCCACAAGTTATGAAATCTGTAACTGTAGATACACAAGGCGTAGAATACGACGAACCAGAAAAATGCTAATGAAACTCAAAAGAGCACTTGCGATAACCGCAAATGCTCTTTTTTTATTTCATAGTTTTTTCTAATGTATATTTCACAGTTTCATTTTCGAAAACGTCTTCCATATTTACATTGGAATCATTATATTTAATGACTTTATCTACGCAATAGACGGAATAGATACCGGATTCTTGTAACCCTTCGATTGCTGTTTCATCCAGCGTCTCGGTAATATAAACCGGGATTGTCTGCATCAGAACTTCTGCGCACCCCATATCATATGAATATGACACCAAATTGTTCATCGCACTTCTGCACTTTCCATCCTGTATATCAAGATAGGATGTTCTGACTTCTCCGTTATCCAGTTGATAATAATATTCCGTATCTAGTTCATACATAGAATAGTTTCGCAGGTAAACAATACTGTTTTGTCCGCTATACTGCATGATCGCTGCGGCATACACTCCATCATCATCTTCTTCTGCTTTATCAAAAATATTAAATGAATAGGTTGTCTCACTATCATCCAGATTTCTGACAAAACCATCGAAACTTGAAATGGTTCCGAGTGTATAACCATTTGTTATCATGACATCTGCAAGATAATCCACGATAAATGCATTTTTCATCCAAAAGAAATCAATAAATGTTGAGATATAATTTTCTTCTGCATAATCCATGTACTCATCTGAGACATACAGCATGATCTTATGATCTCCGAGGAGCTGAATATCTACCATTTGTGAATCTGCCGCATATGTGGCAATTTCCTGATAATATTCCGCTACTTCTTCGTTTGTAAATGGATCAAACTCCTTGATCAATGAATCATCTTCACAGTAAAACAAGTCATCATACTGAACATAAACCGGAGCAAGATAGATATTTCTGTTTTCATATTTCTGCAGAAGCGAAAATGCCTCATACAATACTTCATCTACCTCAATCTCTTCATTCGGATGCTGATTGATATAATAGACATTGTTGATATCTTCATAGCTGCTATAGCTTGTAAAAAGCTGGTATGCTTTCATCGTCGCATCTGAATAAATAGAAACAATGTCTCTGTATTCCTGTGTAGCAGAAACTCCACTTGCACCAATGTTATACATAAACACAAAATCTTCACTGCAATTAAGCTCTTTCGTCTTATTCGGCTCTACTGTTCTCCAGCCCGGATCTTCTGTGAGCATTAGATATAATCCACGTCCGATCATCGTCAATCCAAACGCCAGAACCAAAACAAAAAGTATCATTCTTAACTTTGAATGCTTTTCCGATAACTCAATATTGATTGAATCATCATGTGAAGATTTCTTCTTTTTCCAAACCGCCATACTAGATTACCACTAATAATAAGCAAAGCAAGAAGAACGCAATTACAACTGCAAATGTGATCAGACCTGCAATCGCACCGTTTCTACAAGCTTTGTAGTTACGATAATGTTTCTTTGATTTGAAAATCTGTCCCATGATCAAACCAAGAAGTGGAAGAATAAATGATAATACTTTGTACCAAACACTTCCTGTATCATGGATAGGTGGTAATTCAATTTCATCTAAACGCAGAATATCCTGATCCTTGCGAGTCTCTCCACTCTTAGCAAGTTCTTCATCTGAAAGAATTGTAATTGTCTTAAGTGGAACATTCTTTTCACGGATTGCTTTGTATTCTTCGATTTCTTTTTTGTTACCATACACGAAGTGATTGTTTCCAATATCAACAAGTTCTGGCTGATCTTCACTGTAATCGTGCATACTTGGATCGTAGATATACAATTCTTTGTTCTTTTCCAGTTTTGGATCTGGAAGAGGAATTGCTGAAATCAGAGAATGTGTATATGGATGCAGAGGGAAGTTGAACAATTCTTCTGCTTCTGCGATTTCTACGATATTTCCTTTGTAAATAACACCGATTCTGTCTGAAATAAATCTTACGATAGAAAGGTCGTGAGCGATAAATAAGTATGTAGTACCTTTCTCTTCTTTAAATTTGTTCATCAGGTTCAGAACCTGTGCACGAATTGATACGTCAAGCGCTGAAATAGGCTCATCGGCAACTACCAATTCTGGTTCCATAACCATTGCACGCGCCAAACCAATTCTTTGTCTTTGTCCACCTGAGAATTCATGTGGATATCTTGTTAAATGTTCTGGAAGAAGACCAACTTTTTTGATCATATCTTCTACTTTTCTTGCACGGTCTGCTTCGTTTTCATATAAATGGAAGTTGTACAGACCTTCTGAAACGATATAGTCTACCGTTGCACGTTCATTCAGAGATGCGGCCGGATCCTGGAATACCATCTGGATATTACGAATAACCTCACGGTCTAACGCTTTATCAATTTTTCCTGAAATAGGCACGCCTTTGTACTGAATCTCCCCTTTTGCTAATGGGTTAACACGGATCACTGCTCTACCAATCGTAGTTTTACCAGAACCTGATTCCCCTACGAGTGAGAATGTTTCTCCTTTATAAATATCAAAAGAAGCATTTTTTACAGCTTTAACCGCCTTATCACCCTTACCAAAAGTAATATCAATATCCTTTACTGAAAGTAAAATTTCTTTCCCGTTGTTTTCATCGATTGGTCCATGTTCTGGGAATCGTGAAACACGGTTTTTTTCTTCATTATCACGTTTTTGTTTAAGCACGGTTCAAATCTCCCTATATATTAAATGCTTTGATGAGTTTTTCGTGAATATTATGGATCTGCTCTGGTTTATCAATCTTTGGAGCTTTTGGATCCAAAAGCCATGTTTTGGCATAATGTGTTTCACTAATCTGGAACATTGGTGGTTCCAACAATGTATCAATCTTTAAGCAATATGGATTTCTTGGTGCAAATGCATCACCGACGATTTCGTTGTAAAGTGATGGAGGTGTACCAGTAATCGAATAAAGCGTTGTGTTTCTTTCTGCAATCTGTGGCAGAGATGACAATAATGCCCATGTGTATGGATGGCGTGGATCATAGAATACTTCTTCTACTGTTCCAAGCTCAACAATCTGTCCGCCATACAATACTGCAACACGATCTGCAATGTTGGCTACAACACCCAAGTCATGTGTGATAAATACAATTGTATAGTTAAATTCTTTCTGTAAGTCTTTAATCAGCTTCAGAATCTGAGCCTGAATTGTAACGTCAAGCGCTGTTGTAGGCTCGTCACAGATCAAAATCTTAGGCTGGCAAGATAATGCGATCGCAATAACGATTCTCTGTCTCATACCACCTGAGTATTGGAATGGATAATCGTCAAAACGAAGTTCAGGATTTGGGATACCTACTTTTCTCATCAAATCCAGAGCTCTTTCTCTTGCTTCTACATCAGTACAAGTCTGATGCTTCTTAATGATTGATGTGATCTGCTTACCAATTGTAATAATTGGGTTTAAAGATGTCATTGGATCCTGGAATACAGTCGCAATCTTACCACCGCGGATCTGGCTCCAGTCTTTTTCATACTTCACATTTGCCAGGTTAAGAATACATACACCATGAAGCTCAGTTTCTGTTTCTTCCACGAAACGTACACGGAATGCTACATCATCGAAGACTTTATTTCTGATTTCTTCATTCGATAAATCAACACCCATCTGCATTGCTTTTTTCAATGCATCGAGAAGTCCTGCTTTTAATTTGATTCTTCTGCGGAGATCATATCTTCCGATTGAAAGATAGATTTCTTTTGCAAGGATTTCATTTCTTGCAATTGTTTCAGGTGTGATTTCCTGTTTGGTTTCTTCCGCATGTTTTGCTTTTAATGCAGCCATTTTTGCATCATATTCTTTATTATATGCTGCATCGTTTGCTGCCGCATGTTTCTTATCTTTTTCCATCTGCTCTTTTTTCTTATCTAAGCCTTTTAATTCAGCTTCGATTTTGTCAAGTTCGTCAGATGTTTTCTTATATTCTTCTTTGTCTTTCTTATGGTCTAAAGTTGTCTTATAGTTGTAAACTTCAGCTCTCTTTAATGTGAGTTCTTTCTTTTCCGCAGCTAATGCAGCGTTTTCTTCTTCACTTAAAGTAGCTCTTTGTTTCTTTTCAGATTCCAGGTTTAACATTTCTCTATAAGTTTCCGCACCAAATTCAAGACGAGAATATTCATTTAATTTTTTGAGCGAATCTGCAATCATATTCTTCGCTCTGGAATCTTTCACTACTGTAGTAGCTGCCAATTCATCATCACTGAAAATGATCTTACCATTGCTTACATATCCATTGCTGTCAAGCATCCCTGCAAAAGTCTTTGTAAATACTGATTTACCTGAACCAGATTCACCTACGATTGCAATCGATTCATTTTCATAAATGTCAAGTGAAATTCCACGAATCGCAGTTAATTGTCTACCGCGGACACGGAATTTAACATATAAATCGTCAATTGATAATAATACTTTTTTATTTTCCATGTCTGTTACCCCTTACATATGTGTTCTTGGGTCAGATGCATCACCGAGATTCTGACCTACAACATATAATACAACGGTGATGATGGATGCTACTGCTACTGGTGACCAGAATTCGAATTCCCAGCCTGGTGTAACCATCGCACTTTCTGCTTCGAAAATCAAACGGCCAAGAGACATATCTGAAATACCCATTCCGATGTATGCCAAGAATACTTCGTATGAAATATAAGAAGGAATTTCAGTTGCCAATTGAGTAACAATAACAGATGTCATGAATGGAAGAATATTCTTCATTGCAATCTTAAATGTAGATGTCCCCAAACATTTAGAAGCAAGGTTGTATTCTCTATCACGAATAATAACTACCTGTGTACGGATAAAATATGCGATGCTCAGCCATCCTGTAATTGTAAGTGCCAATACCATTGTCCAGAAACTTGGCGAGAAAAGCATAACCATTACGGAAATAAATAAGATATAAGGAATATTTCCGACAATGTTATATACCTGTGTCATCACTGTATCTACTTTCTTTGAGAATCCCCAGATTGCACCAACAATAACACCTACTGTCATATTGATGATCGCACAGACAAATGCTAACGAAATCGAAATTCTTGCGCCATACCAGATAGCGTCAAAAGTTGATTGTCCGGCTGAACCTGTTCCCAAAATATATTTGAGCTGGAATCCAAATTTTTCAATTGCTTTGGATGGTGATAAGTGCTTTGCAGAAGCATTCATAAGCTGTGCATACTTATCGTATTCTGTAAGCATTGGATAAATATATGCGAACAGAATTAATACGGCTAAAACACCAAGAATCACAATATTGATCTTCTTTCTAAAGAAAACACGAAATACTGATTGCCAATATGAATATCTCGGTGCCGCAATCTTTTCAGAATCTGTATCGTCATGTTCTACGCGCGAAAACAGTTCTTCTTCTGATATACCTAATGTACTTAAATCATAATTCATATATTTCTACCTGTCTTTCGATGTAAATGAAATTCTTGGGTCTACAGTTGCCATTAAAATATCACCTAAAATGATAGATACCACTGATAATAATGCGTAGAATAATGTAACACCTACGATAACACCATTATCATATTGGTTGATTGCTGTTGTAAGCAGGTTACCAGCACCAGGAACTACATATACACGTTCTGTAATGATCGCACCTGTCATTGCGTAAAGCACTGCTGCTGGAATTCCATGAACGATCGGAATAGATGCATTTTTCAAAATATGTTTTGAGAAAATTTCATTTTCTGTAAGACCACCTGATCTTGCAAATTTAACATAGTCTGAATTCATCTGGTCGATCATATAACGGCGGCTCCATTTCATTAAGTTTGCAACTTGAGGAAGCGCTAATGAAATAATTGGAAGCACGTACATCAATTTATTCATATTACTGATATCAAATGTTGTTGGTAATCCTAAACTTCCACCAATTGCTTTAAATAAGAAAATATAAGCCAATGATGGTACTGCAATAATAAAGATAATATATACTGTTCCAAGTTTATCGAACCATTTGTCTTTCTTTCTAGCCATAGCAAGTCCGGCTGGAAGTCCAAGGCAGTATGAGATAATTGTCGCAATAATACCAATTACGAAAGAATATCCCATCTTAGACATTCCACCTCTTGTCGTAATTGTATTAGTATAATCATCTGTATAACGTGCTGCATACACTTTACTTGTTGCCATCGAACCTGCCATATACGTCGCTGTATGGAGGTCATCTGCACTTTCTTCAGTTAATCCGCTTGGGTATGTAATCGTTGATTTTACATATGATCCCTGGCTGGATGTCATTGTGGTAAATACATCGATACCTTTATTTACGGAATATGATGTACCAAGATTTATTGAAACAATATTTTGATGAATATATGGAAATTTCGAATTAAAGTAAACCAAATATTTATGGTTTGTACCATTTCCCATGATTGCTGGCGAGAATTTTTCTCCACCATAAACTGGATCATATAACGTGAAAGAGATTCCCCTTTCTCCTACATCGCCTTTTACAGTATTAATATTGTCAATGGTAATCAGCCCTGACAAATAATCCCATAATCGGTTTAATAATGGAACATCTTTATGAGCAAAAAGCTGAGCCTGACCACCATCTGCAACTTTTTTTGCTCCCATCATGACTGCGTCAAGACGCTCAACAGCATATCCCTGTGATTCATAATAGTCTGTAAATTCTTCTACAGCTTCTTTTACTGCTTTAGAATCAGCAGATTCTGTTTTTCCAATAGAAACGATTTCTGCCTTTTCTTCTTCTGTAAGCTCACCGTTTGCAACTAATTCATTGAGCCAATCAGCATAAGAAACATAATCTAAGTAACCGTATTCTTCCCATTTTTGGTACTTATAGGTTATCTTTACGTTATTTTTTACTTTTACATATGTTCCATCGTTAGCGAAAATTAAGTTACGGTCCATGATTGAGTAAATCATAACCATAACAATCGCAATTACGGCTACTACTGAAAATAGTCCGTATAACAATCGTTTAAATAAATATTTTGCCATAATTTATCACTCACTATATACCGCAAAAGAATGGGCAGTGCCCATTCTTATGCGATTTCTTATTATTTATAATATAATCCTAGAAGATACCACATGATTTTGTGCAGTAACCTGCCCAGTCACCTAAGAATGTATCAAGGAATGTTGAAGGATCACCATAGTCTGGAGACCATCCTGATAAATCAAAGACGTCGTAGTTTTGTTCATAACCATATGATGTATAGTATCCTGTGTATAACCATTCGTTTGTATCAGCACAAGCAACAAGAGAAACGATAACTTTTCCTTCAAGAGCTGCTTCAACTGATTGTTTGTAAGCGTTAGCTTTGTTTGAGTATGATTCTACGTTTGAAGCATATGGAAGATCAACGTAGATTGGATTTTCTGCTGTGATTTCAACGCCTTCTTTAGCAAGTTCTTCGATAGCGATTGCTAATTCAGCAGCAGCTTCTTCTGGATCATACCATCCATCGTATCCATCACCTGAACCATTTCCATCATCTGCTGCTGGATCATATACTACGATTGAAGATTCATCAGCTGTAAGCTGTGCTTGCATAACTTCACCGTATGATGTTCCTGCTTCAAATGTTGTTGCTGTACCGTTGATATCGATTGTTACATCTTCATCAAGGTATACAAGGTTCCATGGTGTGTAAGAGTTTCTTAATGAAACATATTTTAATTCTTCACCAACTGATTGAGCATTGTAAGATGCTTTATCAAATGCGAATGAAAGCGCTCTACGGAAGTGTACGTTTTGCATAGCTGCATTTGTTCTTTCTGCATCTTCTTCAGATTGTGCTGAAACAGCTACAGTGTTATCAGATGCGTTAGCAAATGCTGTACGGTTTAAGTTGTAGAATGCTGTATATGTTGTAGCATTTGGTGTTACAACGTAGTTGTATTGATCGAACCATCCATCAGCTTTTGCTAATTCTAATGCTGAGCTGTTAAGACCTGTTCCGTCGATTGTACCAGCTTTCATATCATTGTAAGCTTTTGTTGGTTCTGAGTCGTCATTGTAAAGTTTTGTGAATTTTACGATCTTAACTGCATCTTTGTTCCAGTATGATGGGTTTGCTTCGTATACGATTGAGTTTTGTTCTGTAAAGCTTGTTACTAAATATGCACCACAGTAAGCGATGTTGTCAGGTGATGAACCGTAAGCTGCTGTTGCATCGTAGTCATCGCCAAATCCACCACCTTGAGATACATAGTAATCTCTTGAAAGTGGAGCAAAGATTGAGTAACCAAACATTGTTGTGAAGTATGAGCATGGAGCTTCTAATGTGTATTCTAATGTGTAATCATCAAGAGCTTTAACACCTACTTCTGCGAAGTCTGTAACGTCACCAGTGATATATTCTGTAGCGTTTTTGATAACACCTTGAACTAAGTATTCAAGACCACCTTCAGCGTCTAATACGTGTTGTAAACCTGCTACCCAGTCATCAGCTTTAACTTCGCCGATTTCACGACCTTGAGAGTCTACCCATTTAACGCCTTCACGGATCTTAAATGTATATGTAAGACCATCTTCAGAAACTGTCATTTCTGTTGCAAGTGCTGGTTGAAGTGTACCTTCACAGTCATATTCAAGTAAGCTGTCTGCTGTTTGAACTGTATTTTCTGATACTGTTGCAAGGTATGAAGCATGTGCATCCCATGTATCTGGATCACCATTGTATGATAATTCGTGTGTATTCTTTAATGTATAGCCTTTAGAAACTAAGTAGTTTTCAGCCCAAGCATAATATTCACCTGTACCTTTAACTTCTGTCCATTTAGCTTTCATTTCATTTCTGTGTTCTGTTGTAATAGGTTCTGTTGTGATTAATGCTGTGTAAACTTTATCAGCATCTCCACCCCATAATGCATATGGAACTGTGTATGGAGCGATTCTAGAAATCGCATAGTTTCCACCTAATGCATAAATTGGAACAACTACTGCTGCTTCCATTAATTTTGCTTCTGCGACAGCCATTAATGCATATCTTTCAGAAACGTTTTCAGCTTCTTTAGCTGTTTCATAGTATTCTGAAAATTCGCCGAAAGCGTTTTCATAAACTTGTGCTGAGATTTCTTCGTATGAAAGTTCTTCATCTTTATCTTCAGCATCTTTTCCATCATCTTTGCTTCCACAAGCTGCCATAGATAAAACCATGATCATAGCAAGTAAAAGAGCGATGATTCTTTTAGAGATTTTTTTCATAAATTCTTCCTCCTTTTTTATTTTCCACATCACATTTCTATTTTTAAAACTTATAGTTGTGTATGTGCATTTCATTTTATAATATTATTATAATTTTTTAACGAAGTCAATGCGTTTTAACGCGCTAACGTAAAAAATTTGCAAGTTTTTGCAACTTTTTTTACGTGTCATGCAATTTATCTGTTCTTCCCCTAAAATATATGCCTCTATTATTGAAAATTTGAATAAATATTTTTTTGTAATTTCATTTTGAATTCTGTTCTTTTCTGAAACATCACGGATATATCAGAAATTTCAATTATATAAAAAAACTATCATACAATCAAAATTCCATTGTATGATAGTCTATATTTTCACTATTTTATGCATTCCAACAGTCTTTGTTTTTCTTCTATAATTACTCTGACTGGCTCTCCTTCTGTAAAATTCCATTCTTCTTCTAAATTCTTTAAAATGCGATCATAACATTTCACTGCTTCTAAATAATTCCCCTGGATTTCATAAATGGTTGCCATCCCTTGCAGCGGATCATAATATCTAGGCTTTTCATCCATTTCATAGCATTTTTCATAATATTGAATTGCTTCTTCATAATGGCATTGGCTTGCATGGTAATCTGCTATTGCAAACATCGCACCCTCATTTTTCGGAAATTTTTCTTCCATTTCTTCGTATTTCCTTTTCGCCAATTCAGCATCGTGTTCTGCCAGTGCAATCATCCCTTCATAACTAAATACTAAAAATTCTTTATGTCCTTCCAAAGTGCGATATTTATTCAAATACTCTTTTGCTTCTCCCGTGCGGTTATCCGCCAACAGATTATCCATTAAATATAAATAGTTTCTTGCAATCTCTGGATGCTTTTCAACCAATCCTTTATAAAAATTGATTACTTTATTATGATTCCTACAGTTCCAATCAGAAGTAACTGCCCCTTCTGCTTTTTCCAAAAGCCACTGACAATCTTTTACTTCTGGTTTTTCCCACATTGCTTTTTTTGCATATTTTGCTGTTTTTTCACTGTCACTGATCATTCTATGATGATAGGTATGTGCCAGAAACGAGTAAATCCTTCCTTTCTCTTCTCCTTCTTCCAGCCTTTCCTGCAGGAAATCGATTGTTTCTACAAAAGTATTGTGTGGAAGTTCTCGCTCCATATCCAGCATATTTTCAATGCGTTTTAATTTCTGTTCTTTCGTCAGATCAAAAAGTTCGTCTATTGTTACTCCGAAAAACACAGAAAGTTTTGGCAGCATTGCAATATCTGGAGCACACACATTATTTTCCCATTTAGAAATCGTCTGAAAACTGACATTTAATTCATCCGCGAGTTTTTCCTGCGTAAGTCCCGCTTTCAAACGAAGCATTTTTATTTTATTTCCTAATTCCATATATTTTACCTCATTCAAATCTGTATTTTGTAAGCTTACAATTAGATTATATTCTGAGTCTTCCGGCAAAACAATGGCGCGATTTGCGAAGTGATTCAACCAGAAAGCGAACCTGTTTTTTTGTCACTCTGTTTTTATAGTAGCAGTCTAGTATCATTTCAGCAGTATTTTATGTTATGCTACTTAATACCTCAGCCACCCACTTTCCCTATTTTCTATAATGAAAGGAGTCAAAATGCCTGTTTACAAAAATCATTCTACCGGAACATGGTATTGTAAGTTTTACTATACTGATTGGAAAGGTGAAAAAAAGCAAAAATTCAAACGTGGTTTTAAATTGCAGAGAGATGCAAAGGAATACGAACGAAAATTTCTCGAACAATTTGCCAGAAATCCCGATATTACTTTTGAAGCACTTTACGAAAAATATAAACTGTATATTATCCCCCGTATTCGAGAAAGTACTGCTGTTTCCCGTTTTCGAATGTTAGATAAACATGTATTGCCATTTTTCAGAACTCGTCTTGTATCTAGTATCACTCCTGCTGACATTGCAGCATGGCAGACCGAGCTACTGTCCAAAAAACTGAGTAATACCTATATGTATAATATCAATCTCTATCTAAAAGCAATTTTCCGCTACGCCGTCGATTATATGAACCTGCCTCAAAATCCATGTAAGAAATCCATTGGTTCACTCAAAACAAAGAAATTAGATTTCTGGACTCCCGATGAGTACAAAAGCTTCTCCGATGCATGCAGAGATAACAAAGAATATTTCATTATTTTTGAAATCTTATATTACACAGGTATGCGTGAAGGCGAACTGCTGGCTCTTACGCCAAATGACATTGATTTTCAAAATCAGACAATCTTTATCAACAAAACCTATTGCAGAATTACCGGTAAAGACATCATCAATCCACCAAAAACCGAACACAGTGACCGTATCATTAAGATGCCCGAATTTCTATCTTCTGAAATTCAAGAGTATCTGCATACCCTTCCCAAACTCGATTCAACCCAGAGAATCTTTCAAAAACGCCCACAATATCTGCGGAGATTTTTGATAAATCGTGCCCAGAAAGCAAACGTAAAAATCATTCGGATACATGATATCCGCCATTCACACGCTTCACTACTCATAGATTTAGGAGCAAATCCTGTATTGGTAGCAGAGCGTCTGGGACACGAATCACCCAATATTACTATGAAAACCTATGCACATTTATTTCCATCTACTCATGATGATATTGTGAAACGCATTCAAAAAATACAATAGTTGCATTTTAGTATCATTTGACCACAAAAAAGGCTGAGCTGCCTTTTAATAAGCACTCTCAGCCACTTCGTATCATTATTTAGTAACAATCTTCACATCATTTTTCAGATTTCCATATATTTCAAATCCACTGTCTTAAAAAAGCTTTTAATTCTTCAAAACTTCCATTTGGATATACCGATATATCTTTTTCTTCTTTATTGATCAGACAATCTGTAAGAAGAAACACTTTCATTCCAAGCTGCTGTGCTACCATATCTTCTGAAACATCATTTCCTATCATGATACATTCCTCTGGTTTGCATCCGATCTTTTCTAAGATTTCCAGATAATATTGAGGATTTGGTTTACAATAAGAGCTATTTTCATATGTCGTGTATATATAAAAATCTTCTGGAGCAAGCCCGGCCCATCGGATTCTATGTGCAGTTGCCATTTGTGGAAATAACGGATTTGTTGCCAATACCACTTTTTTCCCGCTCGCTTTCACTTCATCGATCACTTCTTTTGCAAAAGGCGTGAACCCACAAGAAGTCTGCACCTTATTAAACTCTTCTCGATAGAATTCATCTACAAAAGGTTTGTCTTCCATCGCCTTTTCTCCATGTATCTGAGAAAATGTCTTCCAAAAGGCCTCTTCATTGATACAGCTTCCATCATTTTTGACCATAGACGCAATTCCTGCCCATAAACTTTCCAAAAGTTTTTGTGGTTCATATCCTTTTGGCATAAGTTTTGCTGCCAATGCCTTAAAATATGTTTTCACAAACACATCTTGATCCATAGGCAATAAAGTTCCGTCCAGATCAAATAATATTGCTTTTATCTCCATAATCTTACTCCAATCCTAATATCTCGCCAAGCACTTCAATAATAATCTCATTTGTACATGCCTTTGTATATCCTAAAAAATGGAGCGAAATCTCATCCTGCTTTTGTGCTTCTGTCAAATTGTCATTGTGTTTTGTCTCATCTATTAATTTAATAAGCTGAGGGGTCATCTCTTCATACATTTCAACTGTAGTCTCTGACACCAGTTTTCTTAACTCTTCTTTTGTTCTAGGTACCATATTCCTTCTCCTTTGCTTTGACTAATCAAAATTACGCACTTTGAAATCTCTCTGTGCTTCACGCTGCTGATCTTTCTTCGCAATGTCATCACGTTTATCGTACAGTTTTTTACCTTTTGCAAGTCCGATTTCCACTTTCACAAGGCTTCCTTTTAAATATACTTTTAAAGGAACCAGAGCCATCCCTTTTTCTTTGATTTTTCCAAGGAGTTTGTTGATTTCTGCCTTATGAAGCAATAACTTTCTCACGCGCAAAGGATCTTTGTTAAAAATATTTCCCTTTTCATATGGACTGATATGCATTCCATAAATAAACACCTCTCCATTTTCAATACGGAGAAACGATTCTTTGATGCTGCATTTTCCCATACGGAGTGATTTTACTTCTGTGCCATGCAGGGCAATTCCTG
Source organism: uncultured Faecalimonas sp. (assembly GCA_964623905.1). Taxonomy (GTDB): domain Bacteria; phylum Bacillota; class Clostridia; order Lachnospirales; family Lachnospiraceae; genus Faecalimonas. The sequence continues at coordinate 9,633 of CAZUVY010000012.1, read as the reverse complement.
CTTCATACGTATCGATGATAAAAAAATCATGATATGCCTTTTTGTTGTTTGCAATCAACTTTGTCTGTTCTTTCGCCATGGTTTTCTTTCCTTTCAGATCCAACCTTTTGGATCACTGTTATTATCGCTTATTCTACCAGTTCGAAATCGATGGTTCTTTGTAAAAAGTCTGTGCCAATTACTCGAACCTGTACGGTCTGACCAAGCTTATAAGTTTTAGCTGTACGCTCGCCAACCATTTCATATCTTTCTTCTATATAATTATAATGGTCATCACGCATATTTGTCACGTGAATTAAACCTTCAATTGTATTTGGAAGTTCGACATAAATTCCCCATTTTGTGACACTGGAAATCACGCCTTCAAACTCTTCCCCAATACGTTCTTCCATGTATTCCACTTTCTTCAGCTTAATTGTCTCTCGCTCTGCTTCTTCCGCAAGGCGTTCACGCTCACTGGAATTTTTTGCAACCTCTGTCAAAATCTGCTCATAGTGTTTGATACGCTCTGGATTCATTCTGCCGCGCAGATTATCTTTGATGATACGATGAATCTGCAGATCAGGATATCGTCTGATCGGTGAAGTAAAGTGACAATAATACGACGCCGCAAGACCAAAATGTCCCGTATTTTCCGGTGTATATTTTGCCTGCTTCATAGAACGAAGTGCAAGACGGCTGATCAGTATTTCTTCATTCGTTCCTTCTACCTTTGCCAATAATTTCTGAATTTCTTTTGGACGTATTTCTTTATTAGCGATGTGCATAGAATGCCCAAAATTTTGGATAAAGGTCGCAAGTTTCTTAATCTTATCTTCATCTGGGATATCATGTGTACGGTATACAAATGGAATATCCTGCCAGAAATAATCTTCTGCTACCGTTTCATTTGCCAGAAGCATAAAATCCTCGATGATCTTTGTCGCTACATTTCTGTCGTAAGGCATGATTTCAATCGGTCTTCCTTCTCTGTCCAGAATCATCTTTGTCTCTGGAAAATCAAAATCAATAGAACCTCTTTGTCTTCTCTTTTCACGTAAAATATCTGCAAGTTCTCTCATTAACTGGAACATTGGAACAAAATCCTGATATTTTTGAATTTCTTCTTCGTCCTGCTCTTCCAAAATCTTTTTTACACTTGTGTATGTCATACGTCTGTCTACTCGGACCACGGTCTCCGCAATTTTATGATCGATTACGTTTCCTTTTTCATTGATCGTCATAATGCAGCTAAGCGCAAGTCTGTCCACACCTGCATTCAGCGAGCAGATCCCATTGGATAATGCATGCGGCAGCATTGGAATCACACGGTCTACCAGATATACGCTCGTACCGCGCTTATACGCTTCTCTGTCAAGCGCACTATTCTCCTGCACATAATTTGTAACGTCCGCAATGTGAACACCCAATTTGTACAGTTCCCCTTCTTTTGAGATCGTAATCGCATCATCTAAATCTTTTGCGTCTTCCCCATCTATCGTAACCATCTGCCAGTCACGGATATCCATACGCCCTGCCATATCCGCTTCACTGACATCTTTCGCTACACGCTCTGCCTGATTCAGCACTTTCTCTGAAAATTCAGTTGGAAGATCATATCCTTTTACAATCGACATGATATCGGTTCCAGGGTCATTCACATGTCCGATGATTTCCACGATCTTTCCTTCCGGCTTTTTATTCTCTCCACCGTACTTCGTAAGCTCCACAACTACCTTGTGGCCAGTTACAGCACCCTTAGAACGTTCCAGTGGCACGAAGATATCTTTTACAAATTTCTGATTATCCGGAAGCACAAATCCAAAATTCTTATTTCTTTCAAAATACCCAACCAGTCTGGTAGTTCCGTGCGACAGCACACGTACAATCTTTCCCTCTTTCCGTTTTCCGGCTGGAGCTGCTTTGATCACAATCTCTACCTGATCATTATGGAATGCCCCATTGATGTCATCTTCTCCTATAAAAACATCTTCTGTTTCACCCTCAATTGTCACAAATCCAAATCCTCTTGGATGGGCAATAAATGTGCCTACCAGCGGTTTGTCCTCATTTTTTGTATATTTCCCTTTTGCGGATACTCTTACTTTTCCTTCCATTTCCAGAGTATCCATGACTTTCTTAAGCTCGCTTCTCTGCTCCTTTGGAACCTGCAATAGAATGGCAAGTTCTTTCAATTTCATCGGTACATAGAATTCATCGCAGATAAAGTCATAAATCATTTTCTTACGTTGTTCAAATAATTGATCCATTCTATTTTCCTCACTGTTTCCATCACATAATTTTGATAACTTTATCAGTGTAACATAGTGTTTCCAAATTTCATTTCGCAACTCTACATTTTATCATAATATCTATTTGGAAAATTTCACCTTTAAAATTATAGCTTCCACCACCTGATACGTCAATTGAATTTCATTAGCCGCTATAAATCTGTCTCTCCAGTTCCAGCATTCCCTGCTCGATATCATTATGATGTACCTGCAAAATTTTCTATAAAATCAAAAATAAAAACACCCTTTTGCAAGAGTGTTTTATCATTTCTACCATATTATATTCTTCGTATTATTTTATGCAAATACGCTCAAGTTCAATACTACTGCAAGTACAATAAATAAGATTGCTGCAAACTTTGTAGCTTTTACTAATGCACCTTCCATTGAACGTCCTTTGTTTTGTCCCCAGAATGTGTCAGCACCGCCACTAATTGCCCCAAGGCCTGCTGATTTACCTTCTTGAAGTAATACGATCGCTGTTAATACGATACAGTCTATAGCAAATATAATTGTAAGAACTATTTTTAAGATTTCCATTTTTACACCTCCCGAGAATACAACATGTATATTTTAACACATGTATTTTAACTCCGCAAGTGTTTCTTTCAGGAATCTTGGCTATTTTTTAAATGGATTTGTATAGACCGCTCCGTCTTCCAGACTTTCTTCAATTCGAAGTAACTGATTGTATTTCGCAACTCTTTCGGAACGACATGGTGCTCCTGTCTTGATCTGCCCTGACTGAAATGCAACCGCCAGATCCGCAATGGTACTGTCTTCCGTCTCCCCGGAACGATGAGATAGAATGGTACGATATCCAGAAGTTTTGGCTAATTCTACTGCTTCAAAACTTTCTGTCAGGCTTCCAATCTGGTTTACCTTAACCAAAATCGCATTGGCAACTCGCCTTCGGATCCCTTCTCTCAGACGTTCTACATTTGTCACAAATAGATCATCCCCTACAAGCTGTACTTTACTTCCAATACGGTTTGTAAGCAATTCCCATCCTTCCCAGTCTTCCTCATCCAGTGGATCTTCAATCGAAACAATCGGAAATTCTTCTAACAATTCTCTGTAATAATTCACCATCTCCTCTGCCGATCGAATCACCTGCTGTCCCTTCATCTTGGACTCTCCTTTAAAGACATACTTTTTAAAGTCTTTGTTATATAACTCTGTCGCTGCCACATCCAGTGCGATCGCCACTTCTTCCTTTGGCTTATATCCCGCTTTTTGAATTGCATCTACAATAAGCTGCAATGCTTCTTTTGCATCTTTGACATCCGGCGCAAACCCGCCTTCGTCTCCTACTGCTGTCTGCATTCCTTTTTCTTTTAGAATACTTTTGAGTGCATGATAGATTTCCGCACCCATTCGAAGCGCCTCTCTAAAACAGCATGCACCTACAGGCATGATCATAAATTCTTGAAAATCCACCTGATTATCTGCATGCTTTCCTCCATTTAAAATATTCATCATCGGCACTGGCATTTTCTTTGCATGAACACCGCCGATATATTTATAAAGAGGCATTTGCAATGCACTGGCTCCGGTTTTCGCAACAGCCAGTGAGACACCCAAAATTGCATTTGCTCCCAGATTCGACTTATCCTTTGTCCCGTCTAACTGAATCATCAGTTTGTCAATCGCAGTCTGCTCGAACACATTCATTCCGATAATAGCCGGCGCAATTTTAGAATTCACATGATCTACTGCGTTTTGTACTCCCAGACCTCGATATCTCTCTCCGCCATCCCGAAGCTCCACTGCTTCAAACTGACCTGTTGATGCACCTGATGGAACACTTGCTTTTCCTGAAAACACATCTCCTGCCAGGACTTCAACTTCTATCGTAGGATTCCCTCTGGAATCTAAAATTTCTCTTGCGTACACGTCCGTAATTGGTAAATAACGATGCATGTTTTCTCCTCCTTTTCCCACACTAGTATGTGCTGTTTTTCTTGCAAATATGTTATCTTTTCACGTTGACTTCACTTATTTTCAGCGTTACAATTCGATTAGAAAAACATTTCTGGAGGGGTTATGGAATCTAAAATGAAATCGCTTATCATGCTGACTGGCAGCAGCATTATTATGGCGATCGGTGTCTATTTTTTCAAATTTGCCAACAATTTTAGTTTTGGCGGAGTAACTGGTCTTGCTGTTCTCATCGCTAAAACAGGAGTCATTTCAGCCAGTGATTTTTCTTTTCTTGCAAATATGATATTGCTGGTTGTCGGTCTTATTTTTCTTGGGAAAGGATTTGCAATCACAACTGCATACAGTACCATCGTGCTCTCTGTAGCACTCTCACTGTTTGAACGTATTTTCCCAATGACACAGCCGCTTACAGATCAGCCTATGCTGGAACTCTGTTTTGCTATCGCACTACCTGCGTTTGCTTCTGCTGTATTCTTTAATATGGGATCTTCCAGCGGCGGAACCGATGTCATCGCAGCACTTTTCAAAAAATATACCAGTGTAAATATTGGCCGTGCTTTACTATACACTGATATTTTGTTTGCTGCTGCAAGTTTTATTGTGTTTGATATTAAAACCGGTCTTTACTCGATTCTTGGACTTGCTGTTCGATCTTTCATGATCGACAACTTCATCGAGAGTTTTAATCTTTCAAAATATTTTAATGTTGTATGCTGCAATCCGGAACCAATCTGTGATTTTATTAAAAAAGATTTACATAGAAGTGCCACAATCGTGCTGGCGCAAGGTGCTTTTTCCGGCGAAAACCGTTATCTCGTTCTGACAGCACTTAACAGACATCAGGCAGTAAAACTTCGTAACCACATCAAAAATGTGGAACCTGGTGCTTTTATTCTTATCTCAAATACAAGTGAGATCATCGGAAAAGGATTTCATACTGTATAACAAAAAGAGGATGCGTTTTGCATCCTCTTAATTTATACCTTATTGTACTGCCAATCCTTCTGCGTAGATTACTTCCACTACATCATTTACGTATTTTGCACAAAGCTCATCTGTAGCCGCTTCTACCATGACACGAATCAATGGTTCTGTACCACTTTCTCTTACGAGAATACGTCCGTCATCACCAAGAGCCTCTGCTACATCATTTACTGCTTTGATTACTGCTGGATTTTCTCTTGCTGTTTTCTTATCAAACACTCTGACATTCTTTAATAATTGTGGATAAATCTTTACCTCTTCTGTAAGAGTGCTAAGAAGTTGTTTCTTTTCTAACATTACTTCCATTAATAATAATGATGTTAAAATACCATCTCCTGTTGTTGCATATTTGCTGAAAATAATGTGGCCAGACTGTTCTCCACCAAGTGAGAAGTTATTCTGTAACATATTTTCATATACATATTTGTCACCAACTGCTGTTTTTTGGTATTTTAATCCAACTTTGTCACAAGCTTTGTAAAGACCAAGATTTGACATAACTGTTGTTACGATTGTGTCTCCATTTAATCTGCCTTGTTCTCTTAGATATTTTCCACAAACATAAAGGATCAAATCTCCATCTACCAGATTACCATTTTCATCTACTGCAAGACAACGGTCTGCATCACCATCATATGCAAATCCTACATCTAATTTCTTTTCTTTTACATATTCCTGCAATACTTCAATGTGAGTAGAACCACAGTTTCTATTGATATTTGTACCATCTGGCTCGCTGTTGATCACATATGTCTTTGCTCCTAACGCATCGAATACACTTTTTGCGATAGAAGAAGCACTTCCGTTTGAACAGTCAAGACCTACTCTTTTATCTTTAAATGAACGTGTTGCTAAGGAAATCAGATGACCGATATAGCGATTTCTTCCTGCTGCATAGTCCACTGTGCGGCCGATTTTTTCTCTTGTTGCATATGGAATTTCTCCGATTTCACCGTCGATGTATGCTTCAATCTTAGCTTCCACTTCTGCATCCATCTTATGACCTTGTGCATTGATCAATTTAATTCCATTATCATAGAAAGGATTATGGCTTGCTGAAATCATGATACCACAATCAAAATCTTCTGTTCTTGTAATGTATGAAACACTTGGTGTAGTTGTTACATGTAATAAGTATACATCTGCTCCGGATGCAGTAAGTCCTGCTGACAACGCATCTTCAAACATATAGCTGCTTCGTCTTGTGTCTTTTCCGATCACAACTCTTACTTTATGTTCGTCATTCTGTCCATAATACCATCCGATGAAACGTCCTACCTTAAATGCATGTTCTACTGTTAAATTTACGTTTGCTTCTCCACGGAAACCATCTGTTCCAAAATATTTTCCCATATTAATTTTCCTCCATACACGCTGACTTTATACCAGCAATTTGTACTTCTATTTTTAACGTTATTATTATATATGTATTTTTTTTATTATACAACACTTTTTTACACTAAAGTGTCTTGGATAAGGTGTACATTTTTGTTCACAGGAATAACCCTGCGGAAACAATTTCTCGCACAGCAAAAAAAAGCCTACCACTGTAAGCTCTTTCTATTTGAATTAGTGATGGAATAAACGGATTCCTGTGAATGCCATTGCCATTCCATATTTATTACATGTTGCGATAACATTGTCATCACGCACTGATCCGCCTGGCTGTGCAATATATTTTACACCACTCTTGTGAGCACGTTCGATGTTGTCTCCAAATGGGAAGAATGCATCTGAACCAAGTGCAACATTTTCCATCTTGTCTAACCATGCACGTTTTTCTTCTCTTGTAAATACTTCTGGTTTTACTTTGAAGATTTTTTCCCATGCGCCGTCAGCCAATACGTCCATATATTCATCTCCGATGTATAAATCAATTGAGTTATCACGATCAGCTCTTCCGATACCATCTACAAATTGAAGTCCTAATACCTTTGGAGATTGACGCAGCCACCAGTTATCTGCTTTTTGTCCTGCAAGACGTGTACAGTGGATACGTGATTGTTGTCCAGCACCGATACCGATTGCCTGTCCGCCTTTTGCATAACATACAGAGTTTGACTGTGTATATTTTAATGTGATAAGTGCAATTGCAAGGTCGATTTTTGCTTCTTCTGGAATCTCTTTATTGTCTGTAACTACATTTGCAAGTAATTCATCGTTGATTACAAGTTCGTTTCTACCTTGTTCGAATGTAATACCATATACTTCTTTATGTTCGATTGGAGCTGGTTCGTAATCTGGATCGATTTCGATTACAGCATAGTTTCCTTTTTTCTTTTGTTTTAAGATTTCCAATGCTTCTGGTTCATAACCTGGAGCGATAACACCATCAGAAACTTCACGTTTGATTAATTTTGCTGTTGCAACGTCACAAACATCTGATAATGAAATGAAATCACCAAATGAAGACATTCTGTCAGCGCCTCTTGCTCTTGCATATGCACATGCAAGTGGTGATAATTCGCCTTGATCATCTACCCAGTAAATCTTTGCCAATGTTTCATCTAATGGAAGACCTACTGCTGCACCTGCTGGAGATACGTGTTTGAAAGAAGTTGCTGCTGGAAGTCCTGTTGCTTTTTTCAATTCTTTTACTAACTGCCATCCGTTAAATGCATCTAAAAAGTTGATATATCCTGGTCTTCCGCATAACACTTTAATTGGAAGTTCGCCTTCGTTCATGTAGATTTTAGAAGGTTTTTGATTTGGGTTACAACCATATTTTAATTCTAATTCTTTCATTTGATTTCTCCTATGTAAAATTATTGGTTTTTGTTTACGATTTTTGTTTCGTATGTTCCTGTTGCAATATCAATGTAACGAACAAATAAAGAAACTTTGTTGTCTTCATTTAAGCTGTTCCATAACATTTCTGTAAATGCATCCATGTCATCCATAGTATCTACTAATTTTGGTTCCCCTTCGAAACTTGGAAGTGGATTTCCATCGCATTTGTATGTATGAATAAAATGTCCTTCACCTGCTACTGGATTTTCATATGCAAATGTATAACGGTTGCAAGCATCTGGATTACCATTGTTGCTCTTTAAGATTGACATTGCATAGTTATATTTACCATTTTCAATATGCATGATACCTGAAATACGAGGTGTGTAGTTTGGACCGTCTGGTTCGAATTCTCTGCATCTTAAAGACTGTTCAAATGTAAGTTGTCTGTCCATTCCTTCGTAAATCGTATCTGTCTGATCACCATTTGTTACGATTGTTTTATTTCCTAAAACGCGAACCGGTGCATAGATGATTAAGCTTGGATCTGTTAATTTTGATGGATCGAATGCCTGTGTACGGATTCCTTCGCCATCTTTTACGAATACTCTGTTTCTGCTGTTTTCACTTCTTCCCATAATGAAATATGCTGTAACAGCTTTTGTTCCATCTGGTGTTTTTCCAATGATAATCCCACGTCCTGGGTAAGCATTTTCTTGTAATTCTTTTGCAATTGATAACATTTCCATGAATACTTCTCCTTTTTTTCGGTTATCGTCATAATTTGTTTTTTTGCCAAAAGATGAGAAAATTCTCATCACAACACAATTATAGCCTAAAGTCCATCTAAATTACTAGACCTTAGGCTATTCTTTTTACGATTTAATAATTATTAGCGTTACTTATATTTTTCATATATTCTAACTCATTGTTGCACCATCTACTGATAAAACTGCCCCTGTGATATAACTTGCCATATCACTTGCCAGGAATAAGAATGCATTGGCAATATCCTCTGGTTCTCCCACCCTTCGAAGTGGAATCGTAGCGATAAGCGGCTGAATCACAGCATCTGGAAGCGCTGCCACCATATCCGTTTTAATCACACCCGGAGCCACTGCGTTGACTCTGATATGATCCGGCCCAAGCTCTCTTGCCAGAGATTTTGTCAGCCCATTTACTGCCGATTTCGATGCTGGATAACCACATCCTGCTGGTTGACCATAAATACTTACCATCGAACTTGTATTCAGAATCACTCCGCCGCCCTGCTCTTTCATGATTTTGGCAGCCGCCTTTGCACAATGGAACACTGCCTTTACGTTCAAATCTATGATTTTTGAAAAATCATCCGCAGAATAATCATAGAGTTTCTCTCTGGCAGATATCCCTGCATTATTTACCAAAATATCCAATGCACCAAATCTTTCCTTTATTTTTTCAAATGTTTCTTCCACTTCTGCATATTTTCCTAAATCCGGCCAATATCCCGCAATAGAATAATCCGGATTTTCTTCCTTGAGTTTTCCGATTGCTCTGTCCACTGTTTCCTGGCGGGAACCCAGAACAGCTACGGTTGCCCCATTCTCTAAAAATTTTTTTACTGTTGCAAGACCAATTCCTCTCGTACCGCCTGTAATAACTGCCACTTTATTTTTTAACATATCTGTTCCCTCCTTGATTATATCTTTTATTATAATAATAG
>CAZUVY010000011.1:0-54548 GCA_964623905.1 uncultured Faecalimonas sp. | reverse complement strand
ATGATGAAAGTTGATGAAATCAACTCAGCGACAACTCATGTAATCATTAACAATACAAACTACAATTTACTGAATCTAGTATATCCTCCCTACCAAGTAGTCCTGCACTTTCATTTATATATTTTATTAGCGTTTCCAAATAATTCTTGTCCGTCCAATCGCATTTCTTTCCAACTGCACACATCAACGCTTTTTGCCAGGGTTCGTATTCATCTGAATTTTGTTTCGCAACTGCTTTCTGCAGCATCTTGCAAAGTGTTCTGTCAGCAAACTTCATTTTTTCTTCGTCCCATGCCCCACGGCAATAGAACAAAGGAATATTATGAAGCGCATCTTTAAAATGCATATCTCTTATCTGCATTATGGCTTTTTCATCATACGGAGAGGCACCTACTGCAAATACAGCAATCTTCTTATCAGCTAACTGACCTATATTCTTCTTTAGAAATTGTAATCCTGCAATACCGGAAGCATAAACACCTCCCCCAAAAATGATTACGTCATAATTCTTCAGATCTGCAACTTTAGCATTTTTGGCCTCAACACAGTCATACCCTGTCTCTTCCACTAACCACTCAGCATACTTTTTAGTTGATCCATATTTTGATTGGTATAGAATAATACCTCTACTCATAATCTCAAATCTCCTTCAAATTATCTTCAATCTGTATAATGGTCTGTATTGTTACTTGTAATTGTTCCTCTGAGATACCTGCAAACATTTTCTTCATAATACTCATAGTCATCCCATCATTTTTTGCACAGAATTCTCTACAATAGTCAGTAAGCTCAATACGCTGCTTACGCTTGTCGTTTTCATCTACTGTAATATCAACAAAACCTTTCTTTTCCAGTTTTAATAAAATCTGTTTTACATTCTGATGAGAGCTGCCCATTATCTCTGCAAGTTCTTTTACAGTTGGCTTTTCTTTGCACATATTGATACAGATAATAGCAAAAAACTGTTTCCAACTAACCTCTTTCATCGCGCTATCTGCTACTGCTTGGAATCTATTTTCAAATGCGCTCAATAATCCAAGCAAAAAATACGATGACTCAATTCCTGTAAAATCAACTTTGCCACTATTGATTACTTCGTTTATATTCATATCATCCTCCAATAGATAATATATTACTTTTTAAAAAGGTAACACATTACCTATTATTTGTCAATAAGAAAAGACGGACAACTATCCGCCTTTAACACAACTCAAAATTCCTGCATATATATTTTTTCTTCTGAACCCCATGGGGCAATTTTGCGGTCTATTACCTCAAAACCATATTTTTCATATAAATTTTCATGGTCGCTTACTATATACACTCTATCAAAACCAACCACTTTTAAGTAATCCATTGCGTACTGAATCAGTTTTTGACTTAACCTATTTCCTCCGTATTCTTCATCAACAAACAGATAGCCAATGTATGGTGTATAACATATCTCTGGAATACAGTCTGTCTTTGTAACTGTACAATATCCACAGATTTTCTCATAATCTAATGCAACAATAACTCTTTCCCAATCTTTAAATACATTATTGTCCATAGCGTTTGCCAATGATCTTCCTGCTCTCCACGAACAACTGTCTGCATAATTTCGCACTCTGCCCCACACTTCATCTGATGGTGTAATAGTTTTAATGTTCATATTTACCTCGTCAAATTCTTATTAATATAATTCTTTTTCTGTCACTTCTCTTATCATAATAAACCCCTCGTTAACTTCCAATTTACTGAATCTAGTATATCCTCCCTCCCAAGGATATTCAATATACCATTCCTATAACCCCGTATCTTACAAATAATCGAACGAGATAGATTTTGCCGTTCTCTTAAACTTATGAAAACAAAAAAATCGTTCTACCGGAATCTCCGATAAAACGACTTCGATTTAGTGCGCCTTCAGGGGCTCGAACCCTGGACACCCTGATTAAGAGTCAGGTGCTCTACCAACTGAGCTAAAGGCGCATATGCAATTTGTAACGCAAGGATTATTATATAACCCTTTCCTCACAAATGCAAGTGTTTTTTTGATTTTATTTTAATTTTTTTCTATTTTTGATTATATTCTTTGCGAATCGAGAAGCCTTTTCCCATAACTTCCTTCACTTCATTGATCACAATAAAGGCATTTGGGTCAATTTCTTTTACAATCTGCTGCAGCATTACCAGCTCACGATTTGACACAACCGTCATCAATGTCTTCATCTCTTTGCGAAGATATCCTGTCTCTGACAGGAAAAATGTAGAACCTCGGTCCAGCTTTGTGTGAATCAATTCATTGATTTCTTCACAGTGATCACTGATAATCTTCACCTGCATCTTTGATTTTCCATTTACCAGCACTTTATCCATTACAACTGTATAGATCAGCACGAGAATAATTCCATACAATGTTTTCTCTTTGTCACGAAACAGAATCTGCCCGATTAAAATTGCGAAATCACAAATATACAACCCAACCGAAACAGGAAGGCCAAACTTTTTGTTAAGCACCAGCGGCGGAATATCTACACCACCGGTAGAAGCTCCTGCACGAATTACGACGCCGATTCCCACGCCAATTAACAGCCCGGCACAGATCGTAGCAAGAAGTGGATCAGTTGTCATCCCCTGCAACAACTCAACTTTTTGAAGTACACCGAGAATCACCGGATAATAAAAGGTACTTACCATAGTCGTCAGTGCAAAGGACGCCCCAAGAATCCACCAGGCAATCACAAACATCAGCACATTGAATACGGCTGCAAATAATTCAATCGGAATCTGAAAGTAATGATTGGCGATCAGACCGAGTCCTGTCGTTCCACCTGTGATCAGTCCCAGTGGAAGAATAAACGCCACAACGCCTACACAATAAATCGTATTTCCCAATATAACCCACATCAGTCGTTTCAAATCAAATACATTTTTCAGTTCCTGCTTCCAATCCATATGCATTCTCCCACATCTCCTTTTTATCATGTTAGTATAGTAAAGAGCAAAAGAAAAGCAAGCCGCTTTGGCTTGCTTTATATCTCTTTATTTAATTGAAATCTGCATGTACTTTCCAACTGCATCTTTCTCACCAACGATTCCCTTTTTCATAAACTATAGTTTATTTTAGCACTTTTGCAAAAATCATTCAAGAATAACTTATAAAAACAATGCATCTATTCGTTGATAAAATACATTTTCTCCTATCATACCAGCCATTCGCCCAATTTCGGATTCATTCTGATACAGAATAAATGTTGGCACAATTTCCGCACTGTATTGTTCCATCGCATCCGGAATCTCCTCGACGTCAATCCGCACTATCTGCAACTTTTCTCCATAACGCATCTTTGCTTCATCCACAAGCGACATCATCATATTGCATTTTGGACACCAATGTGCATACAGCACTATCATTTTCGCTCCCATACCGCACCTCCTTACGCACAAACTATGTACGTCAGAATCTGCACCTGCGGTTCAGAATAAAATACACTTCCCGGAAAGATCTCTTTAGTCTTCTAAAACTACAATTTATTTTGAAATCACAAAATCCCATCCTGTCCACCGTCATTTTCTATCTTATTAATTAAGATATGCTGACTATTTTCTTGTTGCGATTAATTTATGGATCGGATTTCCAAGGCTAGAGAACTTTTCTTCATACTCTGTCATAACATTTCCTGCATTCATACTCTCATCATGATGCAGATCAAATGTATGTGCGACCAGCTTCCAACCGGCTTCCTCTACCTGCTCGAGTGAAAATTCAAATAATCCACGATTGTCTGTCTTGAATTCTACTACGCCATCCTTTGCCAGTACTTTATCATACTGTGCAAAGAAATTGGTCGAAGTCAGTCTTCGGCTTGCATGTCTTGCTTTTGGCCATGGATCCGAGAAATTCAGATAAATCTTCGCCACTTCACCGTATTCAAAAACATTTGGCAATTCAAATGCATTCATACAAATAAAACGAATATTCTTTAACTCACAAAATTCTTCTGAATCAAACTTTTCCAATGCTCGAAGCAGTACGCTGGAATAACGTTCAATCCCGATATAATTCACATCTGGATTCAGCTTTGCAAGCTGCAGGAGAAACTGTCCCTTCCCCATCCCAATCTCGACATAAATCGGATTGTCATTTCCAAACACTTCATTCCACTTTCCCTTGTGCTGCACTTCATTTTTAATTGCAATCGGATGTTTTTGAATCACATCATGTGCACCAGGAATATTTCTTAATCTCATATTTTTTCCTTCCTAAACTCCTATTCTAGAATTCGAAAACTGCAACTCCATATGGTGGCAGATCATATTCGAATGAATAAGGTTTTCCGTCGCATTCCTGTTTTACTGCTTTGTATACAACTGGACGCTCTGTTCCTTTTCCACCATATTTTAATTCGTCACTGTTTAAAATCAATTTATACTGTTTTCCTCTTGGAACTCCAATGCGATATCCCGGTCTTTCAACAGGCGTGAAATTGCATACAAACGCAAGATTTTTCTTTTTATCCTTTGAATGTCTCATAAAACTGTAGATACTTCTGCTTGTATCATCCGCATTGATCCACTTAAATCCATCCGGCTCGCAATCGCATTCGTATAATGCTTTATTTTTTCTATATAATTGAAGCAGATCTCTTGTAAAGTTCTGCATCTGCTGGTGCTCGTCTTTCGCAAGAAGATTCCAATCCAGCTCACGTGCTTCGCTCCATTCTCTGATCTGTGCAAAATCCTGTCCCATAAACAAAAGTTTCTTTCCTACATATCCGATCATGAATGCATATCCGACCTTCAGATTCGCAAATTTATCAAAGCCCAGTCCCGGCATCTTTGTAAGCATAGAACCTTTCAAATGTACTACTTCATCATGTGACAATGTCAGAATATATTTTTCACTATATGCATAAGTCATACCAAATGTCATATTATAATGAGAACCTTTTCTGAAATATGGATCCAGCTTCATATACTCTGTAAAATCATGCATCCATCCCATATTCCATTTCATTGTAAATCCAAGTCCTCCATCTTCTGGAGACGCTGTCACCTTCGGCCATGTTGTAGACTCTTCCGCGATCATCATAACTCCTGAATTTCGTCCTAAGACTCTTGAATTCAAATGTTTGAAGAATTCTACTGCATCCAGGTTTTCATTGCCGCCGTATGAATTTGGAACCCATTGTCCATAACTTCTTCCATAGTCCAGATATAACATCGATGCAACTGCATCTACACGCAGACCATCCACATGGAAATGCTCAATCCAGAACAATGCATTTGCGATCAAGAAATTCTTCACTTCCTGTTTTCCAAAATCAAATACCTTTGTTCCCCATTCTGCGTGTTCTCCTTTACGAATATCTGCATATTCATAAATAGGAGTTCCATCAAAGTTGGCAAGACCATACTCATCTTTTGGGAAATGAGCAGGTACCCAGTCAAGGATAACGCCAATCTTATTCTTATGGAAATAATCAATCATATATGCAAAATCTTCCGGTGTTCCATAACGCGAAGTTGGTGCATAATACCCTGTTACCTGATATCCCCAGGAACCGTCAAATGGGTGTTCTGCAATCCCCATCAATTCGATGTGAGTATACCCCATGTCTTTGATATACTTTGTCGCTTCTTCCGCAAATTCTCTATATGTATAAAATGCCTTAGCATCCTCTCTGCTTGGATGCTTTTTCCATGAACCAATATGCACTTCATAAATTGAAACAGGATTCTTGTTCTGATCCCATGTCTTACGTGCTTCCATCCACGCTTCATCTGTCCATTTCAGATTACTGATATCTGTGACTACCGATGCATTGCCTGGTCGCAAATCTGAAGCATTTGCAAAAGGATCCGCCTTCATCACGCTCTTTCCTGCTTTTGTCTCGATACAGAATTTGTAACGACTTCCTATTTTCGCTTCTGGAATAAATGCAGTATAAATACCCAGAGGTTCCTCTCTTGTCATTTTATTCACTTTTGCGTCCCAACTATTGAAATCTCCAATTACAGACACAGACGCTGCATTTGGCGCCCATACTGCAAAATACACACCTTGTTCTTCCCCTTTTTTTACAAAATGTGCTCCCATCTTTTTGTAGATTTCATAATGATTTCCTTTTCCAAAATAATACTGGTCAAGTTCACCAATTTCGTAAGCCTCTTTTACTACTGCCATTTTCTCCACCTTCTTAACTACTATTACATCATTTCAGCTTTATCATTATACTTTACTTTAAGACATAAAACAAGAGCTTGGATTTCTCCAAGCCCTTAATCTTTTCCTAAATTTATTTAAAATCTTCTTCTCTCAGGAGAATTCTTTCTGAATCATCTGTATTCTTACCAAATACTTTTTTCATCAGTTTCTTGAAACTAGCTCTCTGAGAATTTTCAATTGCTTCATCCAGAATATCTTTTACATCTGAAACAGTTACGATGTGTTCATCTCTCTGCATCATATCAATACGGCTGTATAATGCAAGGATTCCCATTTCATCAATCTTATATCCATTTTCTTTTGCATAAGTTTGTCCAAATGTAACAAGCTCATCGTTGATAAATACTGGAAGTTCCAGACGTGATGTAAATTTCTTTTTAAATTGTGGATATTGTTCCAAAAGTCTTTCTAATGGTTTTCTCTCATCTTCCAATACAACAAGAAGTTCGCCTGTCTG
Source organism: uncultured Faecalimonas sp. (assembly GCA_964623905.1). Classification (GTDB taxonomy): domain Bacteria; phylum Bacillota; class Clostridia; order Lachnospirales; family Lachnospiraceae; genus Faecalimonas. The sequence goes on along the minus strand of CAZUVY010000011.1, from coordinate 47,880 downwards.
ACCTTCCATCACATCACACATATCTTCAATCGATCTGCGGCTCAGATGAGAAGCTTTTTCGATGATGATCGCACCGCCATGTAATTTTGAAAGGATCTCTCCTACATCTTTCTTATTCAAAGAATCTGCAGTTACAATACCAACTTTGCCTTGCTTTAATTTTCTTGCTTTCTGAATTGCTTTTACTACATCTACCGCAAGAACTGTCTTACCAGAACCCTTACGTCCAATGATCAATAAGTTTCCGATTCTTGATGTACCATATCTTGCTCTGCATTTTTTATCATTTTGCAATACTTCTACAAGCTGTTCGCTCATGCCATGAACAGGAACGAAGTAAGAGAACAATTTCTTCTGTTCTTCTGTAAGTCCCGCTTTCAGACCGACTTCGCTCTGTGCATCCAGATCGTAACGTCCCTGAACAATAAATCCAGTATCATAAGGATTCTGCCCCTTTACTCGTGGTCTTGGTTTTGCTGTTTTCTTCACCTGGTCCTCTGGAAGTTCTATTTCCACGTTATTTTTTAATGCCTTTGCCACTGATGCCATAGATTGTGTATCTCCTAACTTAATTCCCGGTGCTTCTTCCACAACAGAAGGTTCAAAATTGTGAGAAACAACTTTCTCTAAATTTTCTTCTTCAAATGCGATCTGCACATCTGCTGCCTGTTCTGCTTCCTGAACTGCTTCTGGTGCTTCACATTCGCTGATCACTTCTTCTTTTGCAGGTTCTTCTTTATTTGTAAAATCACTCAAAATATCTATTGATTTGATCTGTTCTGCAACTTTTTGAATCAGAGGTTTCACTTCTTCTTTTTCATCCATCATCAGCCACTCATCAAAATTCTCATCCTCTGTAGGCTCAGCAACTGCTGTCTGAACTGCTACTTCCTGTTTCGTCACCTTTTGAGCGGCGATATCTGCAGCTTCCGATTCCAATTCTTCCATAAGTTTTCGGATATCATCTGGCAAGATGCTCTCTTCCTGCTTTTCCGCTCTTTGAGATTCGTCCTGCGCTTTTTCCTGCTCTACCTTTTGAAATTCAGCTTGAATCAACTGTGCATTTTCTTTTTGCTTTTCTTCCCATTCAAGAAGCATCTCTTCAATACTAAGTACTGGAGCCTGACGTTTTTCCTGGCTTACTTCCACTTTTTCTACGGCTGGTTCTTTTGCAACAGGTTCTTCCATCATTTCCGCTTCATCGATCAAATCTTCTTCTGCTTCTTCAACGATTGCTTCTTTTACAGGTTCCTCTGAAACAGGTTCTGCAACAACTACGTCTTCGACTGAAGATGGTTCTGCTGCTTCGACCTGTTCTTCTACTTCAGCCTGTACCGGCTCTTCTGAAACAAGTTCTTCTGCCTTATTCACTTCTGGTTCTGAAACAACCTTTTCTGCTTTCATTTCTGCTTTCTTAGCTGCCTCATTGTCTGATGCATTTTTCTTGCAAAGGTTATATTTTTCCTGCTGCAATGGTGTCAATGGTTTGTATTTCATTTTAAGTTCCATTGCTTTTCCAACATACTTTCCTTCGCTGAACCAGAGGATCAAATCATCACATTCTTCAATACATTCTGACGCCATACCTGCGTTGTGATACAAACAAGCCAACTCGTACGCCCATTTTTCTACGTATTCTTTCTCCTTGAACTCCTCTAAAGCTTCAATCTGCTGCTCGATCGGTGCCTTTTTCGCTTTTAGAATCTTGTACATCAAAATATACTGATTTGGATCATTTGGAGCAATCTTTACAAATTCATCGTAACAGTCATGTGCTTCCTGAACTTCTCCCATCTTTAATGCTAAAGTACCGAGACGATAAATAATCTTTCTGCTTTCTGGTGAACGTTCATATGCCAGGAATAAAATATCGCGACTCTTGTCATATTCGCCATTGTATTCGTAGATTTCACTCACCGCACAAAGCATCGAAACATTTTTTACTCTTCTCCAGTCAATTACATCAGCGATATCGCTGGCTTGCTTATACGATTTCTGTCTCATATACTCAAGCATTTGTTCTGTTTTTGCACGATATTCATGTTTATCCATCGTTTTCACCTCTATATTTTTAACTATCAAATTTCATACTTATTTCATTGTAATTATTTCTCATTCTATCACACGACACTAACAATGTCAAAAACATGTAACAAATATGTAACAAAAATTACCTTAAGATTTTATGACGTTTTTCTAAAGTACACAAAAAAGGTAGCCACTATACTTTCTATAATGACTACCCCTTTATATTATGTTCTCTTTATTCATTTTTCACTTTTCTTTCTCTATATATTTTTAAATATTTGGAGGATTCTAATGACTTAACCTGTATGCCCTTTTTCCGTCTTCTTTTATTCGGATTATTAAAGTTATACGATTATCATCTGATTAAATGATGTTTCTTTACACATCTTTTTAATTAAATAACTTTAATCTTTGTGGTATTTGTTCAATATGTTTGCAAATATATCATTTTTGTTATTTCATCCAGATTATTTTGTTACTCTCCAAATTCTATTTTTATTTTCATATCTGTCTGGAATTATAATCTATGGTAAAGGCTCTCTTCACAGGTATTTACATTTGCCATACCACTAACATATTGAGTTTTAAATTCGAATTTGTCCATTGGATTCAAGCCCTCTCTTTCTTTTTTATTCTTAATGGAAATTCTTTTTCTTCAAATCTACTCTTTTTATTTTCTTACTTTTTAAATTTGCCATTCCCATTTCGGATGATTTTTAAATATCTTACTTCCTTTCTCGTCAGAAATAAATATAAAATCTTTTCGTACTTGAGAATCTTAAATTTGTTTTTCGGAAATTTCTTTTAGAGTATCTTTTAAGAAAATTCCTCTTTCCGTAAGTACCGTTATTTAAAATGTTGTGTTGTTTATTTGTTGATATTATAATAACATTCCGTCCATAATTTGTCAACACTATTTTCATATTTTATTCAAATTATTTTTCTTCTTTTGTATTAACCACAAATTGTCAGACCATTTTGTTTCTGATATATTTTTCCTACTATTTAAAACAAAGTTTCCTGTTCTGCAAATCAAAAAGGCTGCTGTATTAATTGTACTTAATACAGCAACCCTGATTGGCTGTTTTTCTAACCTCTATAATAATTGATCAGACATCCTTTTAAGATGATCTCTCTTTCATTATCTGTAAGATCGCCAAGTTTTAATGTGATTTCTTTTAATGTATCTCCAACAACAAATGCTTTGATCTTATCTTGCTTTTCTTCTACTGCTTTTCTCACATCAGGAACAAAGATATAATCTCCATTCTTGAAGCTGAGTGCTGTGTGATCTTCTTCTGTGATAAATGGAAGCATACCCCAGTTGATCAAGTTTGAACGGTATCTTTTTGTCGCATATTCATTTGCAATATTTGCCCAGCCGCCTAATACTTTCTGGCAAGAAGCTGCCTGTTCACGTGCAGAACCATCACCTGGTTTTACTGCAAAGATCGTACTTCCTACGCCGATATTTCCTTTGCCTGCTTCTGGATATGTCTCACGGATCACATCCATTACTGGTTTTAATTCTTCTAATGCATCCAGTGGGCATGTACCTGCTTCGATTGCCTTTTGTGCTTTTTGTACTTCTTTTGCACGTCCTACATATGCAGGATCTTTTCTTGAAAGTGCAAATTCTGCAAGTCCAAGTGGATTTGAACGGTATGATGAAGTCTCTCCTGAAGGGATAAGTTCATCTGTAGTTGTAACAGGGTCATGGATTTCTGAAACTACTTTTAATACTAAGTTTTCAGGAAGCGCTGACATTGCTGGCCAGTCTTTGATGTTTGGTCCAAACTGGATCTCTACGCTTGGATCTGCTACACCCTTGCTGTCAAATACACGGTTTGCATAGATGCTGCTGTCAAAGTGATATTTTGGTGCTTTGTATTCAATATCCATTACATCTGCTGCTGATGTTAAGAAGCCTTTGTTTGCTGCTGTCGCTGCGATTGAACGAGCGTCCATAAGAGCAACTGAAGAAATCTGTCCACTCTGAAGTTTAGAACCTTCACGGTTAGGGAAGTTTCTTGTTGAGTGACGGATACTGAATGCATTATTTGCAGGAGTATCTCCGGCACCAAAGCATGGTCCACAGAATGCTGTTTTCACAATAGAACCTGCTGCCATAAGATCAGCTACTGCTCCATTTTTCACAAGCTCCACAAATACTGGTGTACTTGCTGGATATACACTCAATGTAAACGCATCCGAACCGATATTTTTACCACGTAAAATATCTGCTGCTGCACAGATGTTTTCAAATCCGCCGCCTGCACATCCTGCAATGATACCTTGTTCTACGTAAAGTTTACCGTCACGGATCTTATCCTGTAATGAGTAGTCAACTGCACCATCAAGACTTACGAGTGCACGTTGTTCTACATCATGCAAGATATCTTTTAAGTTCGCATTAACTTCATCGATTGTATATGTATTGCTTGGATGGAATGGCATAGCGATCATAGGTTTGATCTTGCTAAGGTCTACATAAACCACTCCGTCGTAATAAGCAACTGCACCTGGGTTTAATTCTTTATAATCTTCGCTTCTTCCATGAATATCATAGAATTCTTTGATCGTATCATCTGTCTTCCAAATAGAAGAAAGACATGTTGTCTCTGTTGTCATAACATCGATACCGATACGGAAGTCAGCACTTAATTTTGCTACACCAGGACCAACGAATTCCATCACTTTGTTGTTTACATAGCCATTGGCAAATGTTGCTCCAATGATTGCAAGTGCAACGTCCTGTGGTCCTACTCCAAGTGTTGGTTCTCCATCTAAATAGATTGCAACCACACCTGGCATCTTGATGTCATATGTCTTATTGAGTAATTGTTTTACAAGCTCTGGTCCGCCTTCGCCCATTGCCATGGTACCGAGTGCACCATAACGAGTATGGCTGTCTGAACCAAGAATCATCTTGCCGCCGCCTGCAAGCATTTCTCTTGCAAACTGGTGAATAACTGCCTGATGAGGTGGTACATATACTCCACCGTATTTTTTCGCACATGTCAGTCCAAACATGTGGTCATCTTCATTGATTGTTCCGCCTACTGCACATAAGCTGTTGTGACAGTTTGTGAGAACATATGGGATTGGGAATTTTTCAAGTCCAGAAGCTCTTGCTGTCTGGATGATCCCTACAAATGTAATATCATGTGATGTTAATTTATCGAATTTAATCTTCAATCGGTCCATGCTTGAAGAAGTATTGTGCGCTTCTAAAATACTATACGCAATCGTCTCTTTTGCTGCTTCTGCTTTATCAACTGTCTTTCCAGTCTTTGCTGCAATGATTGCCTGCGCATCGGCTGTATCTTCAATCAGTTCTGTGCCATTTAAAAGATATGCACCTTGTTTATAAAGTTTAATCATATCTCATATCCTCCAGTTTTAATTAATTTGACGCCCATTATATCATAACTTTCCAATTATTGCACGGATTTCATGTGTTTTGTTACCATTAATGCAATTTTAAAGGTGAGAGCATCATCAAAAACACGTACATCCAGTCCTGTTGTCTTTTGAATTTTCTCCAGACGATATACCAATGTATTGCGGTGTACGTATAATTTTCTAGCTGTTTCTGAAATATTCAGGCTGTTCTCAAAAAACAGATTAACGGTGCTAAGTGTCTCCTCGTCAAACTGATCCAATGCATTTCCATTGAATACTTCTTTCAAAAACATTTCACAAAGTGAGATCGGAAGCTGGTGAATCAGACGTCCGATTCCAAGTTCATTGTAGGCCAGCACGTTGCGTTCTGAATAGAAAACTCTTCCCACATCCAGAGCCATTGTTGCTTCTTTATAAGACTTGGAAACGTCTTTCAGGTTGTCTACGATCGTACCATATGCAACACGAACGCTGACCATTACTTCTGTATTCAACATATCTACGATAGTTTTTGCAATATTGTTCAGTTCTTTGTATGTCTCTGTACTCTCAAGATATTTGACTAATACGATCTGAGATTCATCTACGGATGTAACATAATCTTTGGTTCCGGTCGCATACAGACCTCGCATCGTCTCTAAAACAAGGCTGTCTGCTTCCTGCTTTGGCTGAATAGTAAATACGCATCTTCTCGCTTCTGCATCTACATTCAGCTTCTTCGCCTGATTATGAATATCCACCAGAAGCAGATTGTCTAAAAGCAGATTCTGAAAGAAACGGTTGCGGTCTACACGTACTTTATATGCACGTATCAAATGCTCGAATTCACACACACACAATCTTCCTGTAACACTGATATGATCTCCAGTCTCGTGAAATGCGAGAATATAGCTTGGTTCTTCGTCATCTCGAATCAGAAAGAAAGCACCTTTTTTAGTGATCTTCTCTTCTATGTCCAAATCCTGTAAAAATGTCTGTACTTTTTCTTTTATCTGCGCATTCTCACCGCAAGTGCTGACAAGACATTTTCCTTCCATGCTCCAAACAGAGCAGTTTATATCTGTTATTCTATGTATATCTGCAATAATTCTGTTAAGTACCTGATTCGATAACAACGGCTATTCCTCCCTTATAGTATAAAAAAGTCAGAGCTGCCGATTTTCAGCAGCTCTGATTTTTATTTTAGCAAATGTAACTTTGATTATCAAGCCAAAAACTCTTCAAGAATTGCCCTGATACGCATTTCCTGCTCCATTCTTTCCTTCGATGTGTCCGGCTCTTCTTTTATTTCCGGCTCAGCCACTTTGGTTTCTTCTACTTTTGGAATGGCCTGACTCGCTTTTTCGTAACGATGTACGCATACATTCTCCAGATAATCCACCATATAATTTTCCGCGGCTTCCAGTCTGATCTTCTCATCCGTCCACATATGTATCAACAAAAGGAGGGTCGTCAGAATGCCTGTCCAACTGATATATTGAAACGTTTTTTCACTCATTCCCTGCAGACTGTAACATGCAAATCCCCCGATGATTCCCAGGGTCGCCACAATCCATACCGCCTTTACCTGAAGTCCCTGCCAGGTTCCCAGTCTCATTCCCAAAACTCTGTATTCATATAAGTACTTTTTCACGAAGGCTTTTACATTTTGTACTGTATCGCTCACCATACATGCATGCTCAAATTTTGCTTTTACAAGACGCATCAGTTTATGTTCGCTCTTTTGTATTTCACTGGCTGCTGTTACCATTTTTCTGACTGTAATGTGAGAAATCACTTTTGCCAAGATTCCAATTCCCATTGTGATCCCCATTGCATAAAAAATAATACCATGTTTTACGATTGCTTCTAACATAAAAAGTCCTCCTTTTTTTCTTTACCTGCATTATACAGGAAAAAATCAAGGAGGACTCAAAAACCGTTTTACAAAAACCAACACAGCTTCATCGCATTTTTGCTGGATTTTGTCGATTCGCTCTATTGTATCTGGCTAAATTCTAGGAAGCAGATTCTGTACAAGTCTTACAGAATGCTCAATTGCCTGCTTTTCAAATGTAGGATAATCCATTGTAGCACTGTTGTCAGCTTTGTCCGAAATTGCTCGAATAATGACACACGAAACTTTATTGAGATATGCTGCATGTGCAATTGCTGCACCTTCCATCTCTGTACATTTTGCCTGGAAATTTGTAATCAGTCTGTCTTTTACTTCTGCTGAAGATACAAACTGATCTCCACTTACAACTCTTCCTGTAAATGTTTTAATATCTGGATTTGCCTCTGCATTGGCTTCTTTTGCTTTTTCAACGAGTACAGGATCGGCTGGGAATGAAAATGTATCCATTCTTGGAATCTGTCCAACTGGATCCCCAAAAATAGAAGCATCCATGTCATGTTCTACCAAATCAGTCGAAATCACCATGTCCCCAATGTCAATTGCCGCATCCAAAGAACCTGCGATTCCTGTATTGATCAGCACGCCTACCTGAAATTTATCTACTAAAACCTGCGCACAGATTGCAGCGTTCACTTTCCCGATCCCGCTTCTTACGATTACCACGTCTCTTCCACAAAGTTTTCCTTTGCAAAATATCATACCTGCATAGGAAACTGTCTCTTGTATTTCCATTGTCTCTTTTAAAATGGATACTTCTTCCTCCATCGCACCAATAATTCCAATTGTCATAATTATATTCCTCACTTCTTTATGATCTCATTTTCAGTCTTTTTCTTTCACATTTTAACACGTGACAAATTCCTTGTAAATCCGTTCAAAACTGTTTTATATGACTAGTTTTTTCCCCTGGCTTTTGTTATAATAAACATCGTAAAATAGTTTACGCAGGAGGAGTTCATTATGCAATATAAAACAAGCGGTGTTTGTTCACGCGAAATTCAATTTGAAATCGTAGATAACAAAGTAAAAAATGTAAAATTCATCGGCGGATGTTCAGGTAACACTCAAGGTGTTGCTGCTTTAGTAGACGGTATGGATGTAAATGAAGCAATCTCTCGTATCGAAGGAATCAAATGTGGTGCTCGCCCAACATCTTGTCCAGATCAATTAGCTCGCGCTTTAAAAACAGCTATCGCTGAATAATCTTGAAATTTAAAAAGGAATGGTGAAGAATCCATTCCTTTTTCTAATTTGGGAAACTACTGTCACCACTGTCATTCATGGATTCGTACTTTCCCGAACAAGGCTATCGGTGGTTATTAAAATAGAAAATACCTATTCATAAATACAGTGGTGACAGTAGTTTCCCAACGATAACGTCTTTTTAAATAAAACACATTTATCGCCGAAATCTGACGCGTTTTTTGAAAAAAAATATAAAGAAATATAAAAAAATATGTGAAAACTGAAAATTTCATATTTATTGACCTTTATTGAAATACTGTTTAATATAATAGAAACTGACATATAGAATTTGGAGGAGTGTTATGAAACGTATTATTTTAACTGGCGGCGGCACCGCAGGCCATGTTACACCAAATATTGCTCTTTTGCCTCGTTTAAAAGAACTTGGCTATGATATTCACTATATTGGTTCTTATACGGGAATTGAAAAAGAACTGATCGAACAATTTGGAATTCCATACCACGGGATTTCTTCTGGAAAGCTGAGAAGATATTTCAGTCTTCAGAACTTTACAGACCCATTCCGTGTAATAAAAGGATTTTCCGAAGCCAGCAAATTAATTAAAGATTTGAAACCAGACGTAATTTTTTCAAAAGGGGGATTTGTTTCTGTTCCTGTTGTAATGGCCGGAAAGAAGCACCATGTACCTACAATCATTCACGAATCGGATATGACACCTGGTCTTGCCAATAAACTTTCGATTCCTTCTGCTTCCAAAGTTTGTTGCAATTTCCCAGAAACACTGGATCATCTTCCAAAGGAAAAAGCAGTTCTCACTGGCTCTCCAATCCGTCAGGAACTGATGACTGGAAGCAAGGAAGCTGCATTAAAACTCTGTGGACTTACAGGTGACAAACCTGTCATCCTTATCGTAGGCGGCAGCCTTGGTTCTGTTGCTGTAAACAATGCAGTACGTGCTATTCTTCCAGAACTTTTGAAGGAGTTTCATGTTGTGCATTTATGTGGCAAAGGAAAAGTGGATGATTCTTTAAAAGAATTAGATGGATATGTGCAATTTGAATATATCAAACAAGAATTAAAAGATATTTTCGCTCTTACAGATATCGTAATCTCAAGAGCCGGTGCAAATGCGATTTGTGAATTACTTGCACTTCACAAACCAAACTTACTGATTCCACTTTCTGCAAATGCAAGCCGTGGCGACCAGATTTTAAATGCCCGTTCCTTCGAACGTCAGGGATTCAGTATCGTTCTGGAAGAAGAAGAATTAACTGATCAGGTTCTGTTAGATGCGATCCACAAATTATATAAAGAAAAAGACGCTTACATATCGACAATGAAGCAATCTTCTCAGCAGGATTCAATCAATACTATTATCGGATTGATTGAAAACGCTTCCAAATAGCTCTGTCGTGCAGCGTCCCGATTGTTTAAAATTTATCCTAAGATTAAAAAAGGTGTCGATTCGACACCTTTTTGTTTCTTCTTAGGCCATTCTGGTTATTTTTTCAAAATCTTTCTCGTAATGTCTTCGTACCCATCTTTTGGCCCTATGTATTCTGCTATATAATACATCTTTTGTAATTCCTAATTCTTCCGAAATCTCATCATACGTTTTCTCATCCAGATACATCATATGGAATATTTTATACCAGCCCTCATTTTCCTTGCGCATCTTCTCCAGAATATTTCCACTTAGCTGCACCTGCAGTTCTCTGTACTTATCTCCAAAATACGCTTCTTCCAGAGTCTCTGTCAGCATTTTTCCTCGTTGTCCTTCCACCGCCGGTGTATCTGCCTTAAATTCCTTCTTTGTATCTCTCTGATAATTATAAAAAAGATTTCTCGCTGTACGCACAAGGTAAGCATGCATACAATCTGGATTGACCTCTTCAAAGTGATCGTAGCACTTTATAAATGTAAGTTGTGCAAGATCCTGCGCTGTCTCATTATCTTTTGTAAAAAACATACACAATCTGAAAACGTCATCCGAATAAGACCGATAGATACTGTCAAACTTTTCTTCTTTCGTTGATTTATAGTCCACAATAAATATCCTCTTCTTAGTTTCTCTTGGCTTTATCCTAATCTATCCATTATGATAATGGATTGATTTTCAACAAGATTTCTTCTTTCAATTCATCTGTCAATGTACCACATGGCCATGTAATTTTAACAGTATCATCTGCGTATCTTGGAATCAAATGTACATGGAAATGGAATACAGTCTGGCCTGCTGCCTCTCCGTTGTTCTGTAAAATATTGTAACCATCACACCCTACAATATCTTTCATTACTGTGATCATCTTTTTTGCAAGTACTAAGGCTTTAGAAGCAAGTGCATCATCCAATTCATAAAGATTTGCATAGTGCTCTTTTGGGATTATGATCGCATGTCCTTTTGATGCAGGAGCAATGTCCAAAATCACTCTAAAGTCATCATCCTCATATAAAGTTGCAGATGGAATCTCACCTGCTGCGATCTTGCAAAAAATACAATTTTCGTCTCTCATAATTCATCTCTCACTTTCTTAAATTTTGTCGTAAAATACTTGTCGAATCGTGTCGATTTTTGTCATATGATTGTATTTGAATCGTCCATCCACCAGTGATACACTTGATTCGAAAGGTGGTATCTATATGACATTCAATAAAGACACTGAGTTCATACTCAACAGATTCTCTCATGAACTACGTAACCCGCTCACAACATTATACAGTACAATTCAATTTCTGGAACTAAAGCATCCTGAAGTCAAAGACTTTCAATATTGGTCCACCATCTCTCAGGATATCGAATATATAAATCTTCTCATAGATGATCTTTCAAATTATGCGAAATCTGAACATCTGAACCTAACGACCTTTAATCTACATAGCCTTTTAGAACAGATTTCACTTTCCTTTGCTGCATCTATTGCTTCTTCCAAAATAGAATATACTTCCAAAATCGATACTTCTATTCATCAGATTACAGGAGATAAAACAAAATTACAAGAAGTATTTTTGAATCTTCTCAAAAATGCCTATGAGGCCGCATCTCCTGATAAAGCCATATTTTTTACAGCAACGCAGCATGATGATACGATAACAATCAGCATCCGTGATACCGGCTGCGGCATCCCTCAGGAACAACTTTCTACCATCTTCGAACCTTATGTTACCTATAAGAAAAAGGGGAACGGGCTGGGGCTTCCAATCTGTAAACAGATCATCCAGGCTCATGGTGGAGAACTTACAGTATCTTCATCAGAAGGTGTTGGAACTGTTTTTACGGTATTGCTTAAGACTCATAATATAGATTACTAAAAATCCGCAAAACAGTCCGCCAAGGTGTGCAAAATTGTCTACACCTTCACTCACAAAACCATTATATAAACTGATTCCAGCCATTAAAATCATTCTCTGTGTTGTAATGGTTGGAATCCTTCCACGATTCAGAATTGTCAAACAAAGCAGTGCACCAGTAAGTCCAAAAATTGCACCTGACGCTCCCGCCGAAATATAATAGTCTCCAGAAACCACTTCACTGGCAATTGACAATGCACTTCCGCCTAAACCACTGATAAAATATACCGCCAAAAATCTCGTTTTTCCAATTACAGGCTCCAGATATCTTCCAAGAATCCCAAGCGTCACCATATTATTCATCAAATGTTCAAATCCAAAATGAAGAAACATGCTGGAAATAATTCGATAGTATTCTTTTCCTTCTAAAAAATAAGGTACATACATAGCCCCATGCTGCAGCATATAATAGCCATCTTCTGTCATACCTCCAAATGACAAATAAAAAAATACAACAACATTGATTACGATCAACAAAATTGTACACGTCATATCATTTCTCTTTCCCATAATGTCATCCTTTCTTCTAGAAATCATAAAAACATTATAGAAAATTTCATCCTCGATTACAAGTCATCCTCCTCAATATGTATCTCATCCCAATAGCCCCATTTTTCGCGCTTTTTCCTGTCTAAAAGCGATTTTACAGGCTCCCAGAAGTCCGGTTGTTCCGCAATAGCAATATTGTCATCTACCTTTGCTTCCATTCTCTCCTGATAATCTACGATCGGTTCTTCTTTTTCACTCACAATTTCTTCCATGATACGTTCAATACTATAGTGCGCTTCCATGGTTGCCTTGTGGAGGGTATATGCCAGATAAACACCATCTTTATCCCGATAATCTACTTCTTTTACAAAGAATTCTGTCAGCTTATGGAATTCTTCTTTCATTTCCACCTTGTTCGGCGGATAATAACAAAACAGGTACTGCTGTTTTTCACAGTAAATATATTGTGGATCTAACAAAATTCCTCTTCCTTCCAACATATATTTTTGTATTCCCTTGATCGTGCTGAGGAGTTGCTGAACCAGTCTTTTTATATCTTCCTGTTTGAGTTTTTCTTTTTCGTGTTTCATTTTTAAGGACACTTTTCCACTGATATCATAATGATAATGACTGGTGTTATCCATATATCTTACCTTTGTTTTTAATAATCCTGGAATCTCATTTTCCTGCAGCATCATTGCCTGAAAATCCTCTTCCTCATCTTCTTCACCTGTCAAAATTAATTCTGCCTGCTTCAGGTTATTTTTATAGTACGCTTTCATTCACTATCTCCAATCTGATTTTTCAATTTTTCTATACTGCGTATATTTCTGATATATTTTTCCGGAGCGGTTCTGCACATACAGACCTCGACTTCCAAAACCATACTGTTTTGAACCGCCTTGCACTGTATCGTCAAATCTGTTTCTTCTATTTGAATACTCATATGTATTTTTCTGAACAAAAGTAATTTATTGTCTACCCGCTCTTCAAACTGCTCTGCCAACTCTTCTCTGGTAATCTCATCTTCTGCACTTCCTACGGCTGCGATCTCATAGGCTGCCCCAGTTATAATAATTTTGTCATGATAATAAAACAAAACACTGATCATTCCTGCAAACATAAGAAGCACCATCGGAATAATCACTGCTGCTTCTATCGCAAGACTTGCTTTTAATCTTTTTTTCAAAGTAAAACCACTCCCATATATGCCGCTGCCATAAAAGGCACAAACGGAATCTCATATTTGCGTTCCCATCCATTTCGCATGCAATATACAATAGAAACAATTGCTGTTCCCAAACTTGCAAGCAAAACAATCTGAATGATTTCAAAACCTCCGCAATAAAAACCCAGCATCAAAATGATCCAACAGTCTCCATAACCAATGGCCTCTTTTGTCACCTTTGCCATGACAAAAAAGAGTATTCCGATTATGATGCCGCCAATCGTTGCTTTCAACGCAATATCTACAAATAACAGCCGAAAAAGCAACACACATAATCCCATCTTGATCAGCAACACCAGCGGAATCTGCCTTGTTTTCCAGTCAATCACTCCTGCCACCACCAGAAAAATCATAATAATCCAGTCTGCTACCTCACACATTTTGAACATCCTCCCATTCCAGATACATCCGATAAAGGAACTGCATAAATGTTCCTATCAATGCTGCCACATTCCAGTGAAGTATGATACCTTGTTCCGTAATCGGTAATATATACATTTTTTTGACTTTTCAAATCTGCTCCGCACACCTCGCACGGATTATATTTTCCACCGCTTTCATTTCTAAGTTCCGCAATACTATCTGCCGAAACTGCTTTGAGCGACAATTCAAGATAAGTACAGGAAATGTCTTTGTGATATACCATTCCATGCTCTGTCACATATACCATTTCCCTATTTTTCGCTAAAACATAACTGTCATCATCTCCGCTCCAGCCTTTGACCCTGATAATCTCTTCTCTTGCTATCACAGGTATCCGAAACACAAACACTGGTATCTCAATCTGATAATAAGCACACAAATCCATGATCGTAGTTCCTCTGTACATCTTTGATCCCGAACAATCAATTCCATCGCTGCCTCCCACCATCAGACTATGCTCAAGCCTGTCTGCACCTACATTTTTTACAATTTCATTTTCCACTTTGCTTGAAAAAAGCATTGGATTCCAATATGCCTCTACGGCCATCTCTTTTCCCACCGAATGCAGTGCACTTTTTACCTGAATCTGCAATGACATAATTTCAAACAGACATACCAGACACATGATCGCCAGAAAGAAAAAGCTTACAGAAAACGCTGCTTCCACCGTAATACTTGCTTTTGAGGTGAATGCAGATGCCCTTTCCTTAAAAGAGTGGGAGAAAACTTTGTAATATCGTGCCATAAAAGAGTCGCTCTCCTTTCGTAATATAATAGGGGTAATATTTTTGTGTGGAGTTTGTATAAAAGATGGAAAGGACATCTGCATTCACCTCATTTCATTTTATTTGTATTGATAATTTGTTGGAAACGTATAAGTCACACTTTGTTGAAGCCTACATGTACTTTGTATTTTCAGCTGTGTCATACATTGATCTGCCTGGATTCCTGTATTTAACTCCAGTAGATCCAAAGCCCGCATGCAAAGAGTCTCTCTTTTTTCTGCAAAAAGAAGTGCCTTTAAATATTCCTTGTAAGTAATACCATCGCTGTACTTTCCTTCTTCTCCAATTTCTCCACCTGATTCTAATTGAAAAATATTAGAAAGCTGTAGCTGCCATGTCTCTGATTTTTTTACAAGCGGAACCTTTTCGCCTTTCATCAAAGAACGCAGATCAACAATACTTTCTCCATAAGACCAGGCAAACAGCAATGCTTGTTTCACCATGGCTGCCGCCTCTGGAGCTGCAGCCAAAGTGCAAAGCCCCAGTGCGACTGTTTCTGCTTCCATCTGCTTCGTTTCATCGGTAAGAAGATAAGCATAGTTAACAGCAGTTCGAATGTTCAGAATCTTCTCTGCAACATATTTCAGATTTTCCTGATCACTGGATTTTCCTCCAAGCAGATATTCCACTTCATAGGCAAGCGGATGTTCCTCGTTACAATCCAGCACATCTGTAAAATGCTCTGTCAGATATAACGCAAATAAAGTCTGATTTTTCACACTGTCTTTTACTTGATTTTTTGAATTTCCCTCACCTTTTTCTAATACACGATGAGATGCAAGCTTTTCTAATTTGATATTTCGATCGGATAATTTTTCCTGATTCGGATAGATTAAAGATAATAGATTCAATTGTTTTAAATGATTTACTGTTTCTATGGGATTATTTTCAGAAGGCAGTTCCAGCCCTTCTGCCTCTAAATATGAATCCAATCCTTCCACATCCTGCGTTTCACTTATCGTATCCGCAGAAATGAGGATCGTTTCTGTTGTACCTCCCATACTTGCCACTGCCTGCTCATAAAATGCCTGTCCACTCAGATCTGAAAGCAGTGTTGATTCCAGAATCTCATGCTCCGTATCTGTGATTCCATAAAACGCCAGTCGTTCTTCGATCTCCTGCATGTCATTTCCTTCTCTGACAAACAGATCATACTCTTGCAGCAACTCTTTGTGATATTCAGCAAACAGATTCTCCATGGCAAGACTCATTTCCGCCCGCTTGATACTTTTTCCTGATTGAATCGAAGCACTTTGCAGCATCGCTCCCACAAGCGCCAGAAGTAAAACAAAAACAAGACTGAAAAACGGAGTAATGCCTCCTTTAAATACGAATCGCTTCCCTTGTAATCTTTTCAAAAATATCCCTCACCAAATCTGTCAATTGTGATTTAAAAATTACAACAAGTGCAATCAGTACCACTAACACTAAAATAGCTTCTACCATAACAGAACCTTTTGTCTGCTTCTTGCAAAGACAGGTTCCCCACCATTTTATCTGATTCATAACTTTCTCCTTTCTTTATGTCTGCATCGATAAAAATGCAGGTACGATCACCATAAAAAGTACAACCGCCAGCATCGCGAACATCGGAAGCATGAGTTTTGTACTTGCTTCTTCTCCTGCTTTTTTTGCAATACTCTTTCTTTCCTCAAATGCCTGTATGGATTCCATCGAAAGCATTTCAGCCAATCCTTTATTTCCTTTTTTCAGATTCTGTGACAGCATTGCTCCAAACTTCATGTAAGGAATCAGCCCACATCTCTGACCAAATCTTTCGTAAGCTTCCTTCTCCGGAATACCGCCCTGCATTTCCCTTCCTGTAATGCACATTTCCTCATATGCTTCTCGTCTTCCAGTATGCTTCCTCTGTTCTTCGTATGTCTGTATCACCTTTGTCCAGACCGCTTTCAATGTCATACCGGTACTCAGAAGCAGTGTAAATTTGCTGACGATTTCCGGATAATCTCTTAGCATCTGTTCTTGTTTTTTCTTCTGCTTCTCCTGTTCATCCTGTACCTTTTTTACAAAAATAAATCCAGCTGCCACAATCCCAAGAATGATCACATAATATCCAGTTGGATCTTTTTCTTTCTTCCACTCAATTTCTTTTCCATGAATAGAATCCGGCAGTGTAAACGTCTCATCCTTTCTGGTCTCTTCTTCCTGATAAGAAATTAAGTCTCTGATTTCATCCACCAGTTTTTCTTTTGCACTTTTTGCTTCTGGATAAATCATTGCGTTCACGGTATATACAGCTTCTGTCTCCAGATAAATAATTGTACCTCTCAGTTCTACCAGAGTACCTTCCTCTATGTCATATTCCTCTAAAATCGCACCTTTTTCGTCTATAACATCATAGCAGCTCAATTCCCACTTGATCTCCACAGGATATTCTTCTAAAGTACTCACAAGATTCAGATCATGTTCTACCTGGTCAAAACTTTCATTTTCTCCAAGCACGACCTCATCAAGCGCCTCCATGATAGTCGCAAACATTTCTTTTGTCTCTTCCTGGGTATATTCTCGCTCTTGTACTTCCACCGTAATCGGCTCATTTTCGAGTTCCCCTTTCAGAGTTACTTCAAATGTCTCTTCTCTGCTGCCCTCACCATATGCATTCCGTGCAACCTCATTTGCACCAGATGCCTGTAACCAGGCAGATATAAATAGAATCATTGCAACCAGATTACTCAAAATCAGGATCAAAAAAAGATACCGGACTTCTTTCTTTTCTAACCTTTTTAAAGCAAGTCCTTTCTTATATAAAACAAATAGGACGCCAATACAAACCATCATAATCAAACAAACTGCCATATTACACCTCGATTTCTATGATTCGTTTTCCAATTTCATATGCCGCCAAATACACCAGAAGACAGATACTCATAATGAAAACACCGAGCAAATTTCCATATAAAACATCCATAAATTCTGGGAAACTGATTTTTAGATAGCATATCATCCCCATGGGAATGACACTCATAATCTGAAATTCAAGTCTTTTCGCAGTCATCATTGTGTCAATTTCACGCTTCACATCAATCTTTTCACTGATCTGATTTGCTGCATTTCGAATAATGGAAATCATATCACCGCCGCTTCTTTTTGCCATTGCAAACACTGTAACAAACAATCTGACATCATCCACATTTGTTCTGGCCGCCAACTCATTCAGAACAGTTTCCACTGGAATATTCATTTCCAATTGTCGATTCATGTACTGGAATTCTTTTAGGATTTTTTCATTCTTCTTGTAAATCAACTGCAGATCTTTCCATGCTTCTCTGATTGCATTTTCTACAGAATACCCTACAGAAAGCGCGGAGGACAGCGACTGAATTGCCTCTTTGAATTGTTCCTGAAATTGCTGTCTTTTCTTTTTGATGATTTGCATTTCCCATGATTTGAAATATCGGATGAAATAAGGTGATAATAGAATTGCATATAGAACTTTCCCATAAAACAAATAGGAAATAACACAGATGAGCAGTATACCTTGCGATATTGCTGTTAAATATTCTTTCTTACTGATATCCTGCTGCCAATAATTTTTCTTTATTTTGTATTTCATGTAATTGTACCCATTCTCCTTTTATCCTCCCATCTATCATAGATTTTTCTTGAAATTCAAATAATGTCTGCAACTGAATCTCGCCGTCCTCATATCCAAGCACTTCGACCACTTTCAGCACCTTCCTGCTTTTATCACGCAGCCTGCCCAAATGAACGATAATATCGATCCCAGAAGCAATCTGTCTCCGAATCGCCGGAAGAGGCATGTCCATTCCCATCAAAACCATGGTCTCTAACCTGCTCAGCATATCCTGCGGACTGTTCGAATGTCCGCTGCTTGCGCCACAATGTCCTGTATTCAGACTTTGCAGCATGTCAATGGCTTCACTTCCCCTGACTTCTCCGACGATAATGCGCGACGGTCTCATTCGAAGCGAACTTTTCAAAAGATCTCGTATCGTAATCTCTCCAGTTCCTTCTACGTTGGCATTTCTCGCCTCAAGCCGTACAAGATTTGGTACTCCTTTTATCTGCAGTTCGGCACTGTCTTCAATCACAATAATTCTCTCATCACGCGGAATATAATCCGATACCGCATTTAGAAACGTCGTCTTACCCAGAGCCCGTACCTCCGCTTACAAAGATATTGTATCTGGCGATTACCAGTCGTTCCAATAAAGCTGCCACTTCCTGACTGATCGACTCTCTTCTTAAAAGTTCTTCCATCGTCATCACATCTTTTGGGAATTTTCGAATGGTAACAATCGGTCCATTGTGCCAATAATTTTTCTTTATTTTGTATTTCATGTAATTGTACCCATTCTCCTTTTATCCTCCCATCTATCATAGATTTTTCTTGAAATTCAAATAATGTCTGCAACTGAATCTCGCCGTCCTCATATCCAAGCACTTCGACCACTTTCAGCACCTTCCTGCTTTTATCACGCAGCCTGCCCAAATGAACGATAATATCGATCCCAGAAGCAATCTGTCTCCGAATCGCCGGAAGAGGCATGTCCATTCCCATCAAAACCATGGTCTCTAACCTGCTCAGCATATCCTGCGGACTGTTCGAATGTCCGCTGCTTGCGCCACAATGTCCTGTATTCAGACTTTGCAGCATGTCAATGGCTTCACTTCCCCTGACTTCTCCGACGATAATGCGCGACGGTCTCATTCGAAGCGAACTTTTCAAAAGATCTCGTATCGTAATCTCTCCAGTTCCTTCTACGTTGGCATTTCTCGCCTCAAGCCGTACAAGATTTGGTACTCCTTTTATCTGCAGTTCGGCACTGTCTTCAATCACAATAATTCTCTCATCACGCGGAATATAATCCGATACCGCATTTAGAAACGTCGTCTTACCCAGAGCCCGTACCTCCGCTTACAAAGATATTGTATCTGGCGATTACCAGTCGTTCCAATAAAGCTGCCACTTCCTGACTGATCGACTCTCTTCTTAAAAGTTCTTCCATCGTCATCACATCTTTTGGGAATTTTCGAATGGTAACAATCGGTCCATTGATCGCTACCGGAGGCAGAACTACGTTTACTCTGGAACCATCCTCAAGCCTTGCATCTACAATTGGCGATGCCTCATTTACAATACGATTTGCTTTTGCAACAATCTGCTGAATCACATCTTCCAACTTACTTCGGGAAACAAATCTTTTTTGCAGCTGTATCAACCGACCTTCTTTTTCAATAAAAATATTGTCTGTCCCATTGATCATGATCTCCGTAATCTCTTCATCCTCAATCAATTCCTGTAAGATATCCAGTTTACGAAACGCATTAAACAGTTCCTTCCCCAAAAGCGCTTTTTCTCTCAGTGGAATCGGTACTTCCTTTGATTTTTCTTCTACAACCTTATGAATCAACTCCATCAATTGCTCATCATCTAAATCTCTTGACAAGTCCAGTTCTTCTAATATTCTTTCATGTAATTCTTCTGCCTGTACCATGACTACCATTCCTCCTTCGCAAGCGCTATGCCGTAATCCTCCATATCATCTGCGGCAGTAAATTGATATGTTTTCCCCATGATGTCCGAAAACTGAAGCTGTGCCAGATTTTCTTCAAAGCATCGCAGCTTTCTCTCCGATATCTCATCTCCTAAAACCGGCATATAGATTCGGTCACACATCTTTAATACTTCGAACAGTCCCTGCATACTCTCACTCAAGTCCAGAATGATCGTTTCATACATACTCTCTTTCTGAATCTTTCCGATAAATTCGATCCATTCTTCCCCGGTAACTTCTTTCAGGTCTACACTGTTATTTATCGGCGATATAGAATCCAGTTCTTCTATTTTTTCAATCATGGAAGTCAGTCTTAAACTGAAATTTCCTTTCTCTTGTCTCATGTAATACAATAGATCTCCCAGATTCCGCCCTTCTGTACGTACAAATCTTCCACCAATATCTGCATACTCTTCACAATTCAGATATAGCACCTTTTCATTTCTTGCCAGCTCTTTTCCAAGTGACAATGCAAATGTGGTCTTGCCTATGCGATGTAATGGAGAATAAACTGCAATCAGTCTGTGTTTCCCTTTTCGAAAACTCTTTAATATATTGTCTTTTGTATTCTCACAATAAGTTTCAAATACTTCTGCCAGTATTTTGTCTGCACTTTGGTATTTGAAGATTTCTTTTTCATTTTCCTGCAAATCCCTGCATCTGTCTTTTGTCAGCACGAAAACCTGCTCTGCCTCAATTTCTTTTCGATAAACTGCCGGGAATCTTTCGTCAATAATCAAGATATGTATTTTCTTTCGATTTTGAAAACGCAGAACCCTGTCAATATTCGTACAGGCATAGACTTTCACCGCAAATTCGTTACGAACTGACACATTTTCAGCAAGACCTTCTGCAAAAAGGAACTCTTTGTCACATATCATTAAATTTTTCTCACTCAAAACTATCCTCCTTGTACTTTTTTCAATTTGTTTTGCTTTGGAATGTCTGCCGGAATCGGCATTGATTTTTTAGAATATAAAGAATAACTAACTTGTATGTCGTATTATAATCATCCGTTTTTGGATTGTCCAGAGGTTATTGGAAAATCTTTTATTTTTGTGCAATTTCTATAAAATCTGGAATGCCATAATTCCATAAAGCAGTGCAACCCCAGGAATTCCAAGGATTCCGGATGTCAAAAAGCTGATCGGATTCATTCCCACATACACCGAAATATCCTGTGATCCCAGATAATAATTGATGCCATAAATCAAAAGCATCCCTAAAATTGCTCTTCCTAAAAATTTTTTCATACAAATTCCCCTTTTTTAACACCTTATGCCAGTTTCAAACAATTTATACAAAAAACCTAGATTTTGGTATTATATCTCAATTTTCGGTCTATACTTTTCATAACAGAAATAAATCAAACGACAGGAGGCTCATATGCATTTATTCAAAAAAACACAAGAAAGTCCACCTGTGGATTATGAACTATTAGAAGAAATTGAACGCGTAAAAACACAGATAGATATTGCAGATCACAATTTTCAAAATGCCATGGACCCTGATCTAATCGACTGTTATATTTTCGAAGGCAATGCCGCCTGGAAAAAATATCGCTTTTTACTAAGGCAGGCAAAATCCATGCAAACCTAAAAGGACGCAGCCCTATGACTGCGTCCTCTATTGTTTTATTCTATTGTTTTGCTCAATTCTAATAATTTTTCCTTTGTGTTCAAGGCCGGCTCCTCCAGAACCATCTCCAGCAATCTATTTAAAACAACTCCAAGCTGCTTTCCTTGCTTCATACCTGCTGCGATCAAGTCATTCCCTGTAACTGCAAGTGCTTTCATCGTCATGCATTCGCCTCTCTCCAGAATCCCCTGATAGCACGCTTCCACTTCGGAAAGATTTGTCAGCTTTTCTTCTCTCATATACTCACTCTGTGCCATCACATCTGCTCTGCGCACTTCCTGATAATATGGGAATAGATCCTCCCCGATCTTATTGACCGCCTTTCGCACTTCTTTTGGTTCTGCTGCAATTCGATAGTCATGATACTGCACCAGCTTTGTCACCTTTCCAAGAGCATCATTGTCAAATTTCAATCGTTTTAAGATCGCTTTCGTCATCGCAACACCTTTGCTGTCATGACCTATAAAATGTGCTGTTCCGTCCTCGTCCATTGTCTTCATCACCGGTTTTGCAATATCATGGAACAACATCGTCAGACGCAGGATCTTATCTGCACGTATTCCTTCAATCCCTTTGAGCGTATGTTCTCCTACTGTATACATGTGATGCGGTGTCTCCTGCGTAGTCGCCATCATTGCATCAAACTCTGGCAAAATCACGTTTGTAATCCCAAGCTCATAAGCTGTGCGAAGCAGCCCCGGATTTGGTGAAACCAGCATCTTGATCAGCTCAACCTGAATACGTTCTGCACTGATATTTGCCAGTGTAGGAGCGAGTTTTCGGATCCCCTGCTGCGTACTTTCTTCAATCTGAAATCCCAATTGTGCCGCAAAACGAACCGCTCTCAGGATACGGAGCGCATCTTCCCCAAAACGAGCTTCTGCGTCACCTACACATCGAATTATTTTATGCTCCAAATCTTCTATTCCGCCAAAAATATCGACAATCCCTTCACTATCGTTGTATGCCATGGCGTTGATCGTAAAATCACGGCGAAGCAGATCTTCCTTCAGGCAACGGGTGAATGTCACTTCTTTTGGATGTCTGCTGTCTTCATATTTCCCATCTACACGATATGTCGTCACTTCAAATCCTTCTTTTTCCATCATGACGGTAATCGTTCCATGTTCAATTCCTGTATCAAATGTGCGCGGAAATAGCTGTTTTGTCTCCAATGGTGTAGCTGAAGTCGTAATGTCCCAGTCGTCTGGAATTCTTCCCAGAATCGAATCACGGACACATCCTCCCACTGCGTACGCTTCATATCCATGCGCCTGAAGTGTGTTGATAATATAGCTTACTTTTTCTGGCAATGAAATCCTTACCGTATTTTTCATAATAGGACACCCTCCTTCTTTATTATTTCTTTTCATGTCGTCATATTATACCATATCGAAAAAGTTTCCTAAAGTATAAAAAACGCAGTAAGATTAATTTTTTCCATTAATCTTACTACGTTCTAATTCAGTTTATGTTAGCTAAATCCTAGTATGCTTTGCCCCAGTAAGCCATGTGTTTCGCTGGTTTACCGCACCAGATACATTTATCAGAAATCATTTCTTCATCTTCGATCAAGCAACGTGTAGCAGCTCCGCCTGTAAGGTATTTTACTTCACCTTCACATTCTGGATCTCCACACCAGCAAGCTTTGATAAGACCACGGTCTGTTTTGAATTTGTTAACCATTTCGTCTAATGATGTAGCTTCATAAATGTGTGAATCTAAGAAGTCTTTTGCTTTATTGTACATGTCTTCTTGAATTGTTTCTAAGATATTGCGTAATTCTGTTGTGATATCATCCATTGAAACAACGATCTTTTCACGTGTATCTCTACGAACAACAACAACTTGATTGTTTTCAATATCTTTTGGTCCGATTTCGATACGTGTTGGGATACCAACGATTTCTTGTTCAGAGAATTTCCATCCTGGAGATTTTTCTGAATCATCGATATCAACTCTGTATCCTGCTTTCTTTAATGCAGCAAGTAATTCGTCTGCTTTTTCAAGAACGCCTTCTTTGTGTTGAGCGATTGGAATCACTCTACATTCTGTTGGAGCAACGTGTGGTGGTAATACAAGACCGTCATCATCACTATGAACCATGATAAGTCCACCGATACTTCTTGTTGACCATCCCCAAGATGTTTCATAAACACTGTGAAGTTCGTTGTTCTTATCAACGTACTTAATGTTGAATGCATCTGGGAATCCGCTTCCGAAGAAGTGGCTTGTTGCTGATTGAAGCGCTTTACCATCATACATAAGAGCTTCAATTGTATAAGTATCCTGAGCACCTGCAAATTTTTCGTGTTCTGCTTTTCTACCTGATACGAATGGGATAGCTAATGTTTCTTTGTAGCAGTCTTCGTATACATGTAACATCTGGAGTGTACGTTCTTCAGCTTCTTCATATGTTGCATGAATTGTATGTCCTTCTTGCCATAAGAACTCTCTTGAACGTAAGAAAGGTCTTGTTGTCTTTTCCCAACGAAGAACTGAGTTCCATTGGTTCCAAACTTTTGGAAGGTCTCTATGTGATTTAACCATTCTTGACCATAAATCACAGAATAAAGTTTCTGATGTTGGACGAATACATAATTTTTCTTGAAGTCTTTCCATACCGCCGTGTGTTACCCAAGCTACTTCTGGAGCAAATCCTTCGATGTGATCTGCTTCTTTTTGTAATAAACTTTCTGGAATTAACATTGGTAATGATACGTTTTGTACCCCTGTTTCTTTAAAACGTCTGTCAAGGTCTGCCTGAATCATTTCCCAGATTGCATAACCATTAGGTAAGTAGTTAAGGCATCCTTTTACGCTTGAATAATCACATAATTCTGCTTCACGTACAACGTCTGTGTACCATTGTGCGAAATCCACGTCACGTGGTGTAATCGCTTTTACTAATTTTTTGTCCTTTGCCATTTTTGTTTCTCTCCTTTTATTTTGTTTATATAAGGGACTTGAAGAGTTCATTTGTAAAATAAAAAACGCCGGACTCTTTCATCCCTCCAAAAAGGGACCGAAAAGCTCCGGCGGTACCACCCTAATTAATCACATGCTTACTAATTGAAAGCTGCAATTCTCTTTCAAACACCATTAACGCTGGTTCTACGCTGTGTTTTCACACAGAGCTCCAAGGTAGGTTCCATACATTTCTTGCAAGAGTCTTTCACCAAATGACTCTCTCTCTGAGGCGCGTCCTGTATTTACTAGTCCTCTTCACAGCCGATTTCAGTAATTGCTCTTAATTCTATTAAAGTTTTCTAAATTTGTCAAGACCAAAAGTGGTTGCTTCCATGCTATTTCTTTTGTATTTGATTGAGATCATCATCCCGATCCCTGCAACGATCAATATCACCAGAATATAGCTTGCACTGCTGATTCCTGAGGTTTCTTTTGCTCCGCAAACAGTACATATTCCATCCACAAAATCATGCGGCTCAGTCTCCGAAACTACTGTATCATTCCCATAAGAATCTCTGTGTTCCACACAAGCACGCCAATGTTCTGTTGCATTGTAAAACCACCATACCTCACAATCCGTTTCTCCATCTGCAAGACTGCAGACTTCTCCGCCATCCGGCTTTGTACTGCTGCTGTCATTTGCAAATGCAATTGTCGCAGATAACATAACCGCCAGTAAAATTGTCGCTAATAAACTTATATATTTTTTCATTTTATCACCTTTCCATTAGCAAAATTATAAAATTATTACCAATACTTTTCAACCTCATTTTTAGCCTCTTCTTGAGTTTTATCAAATTCCTTCGCGATTTTTTGAACAGCTTCTTCTTTCAACGCACCAAACCCTCTATAAGCCTCAACTAACAAACGAATTCCTTTATTCATTTCATCTCGTACTAATATTTGTCCCAATCTTGTCATTCTAAGTTCCTCCTTGATTTTTCCATATCATCCGGCTTCATACAGTATCCTTTCCGTAAAACCTATATAAAGAAACTATCTTAATTATATCGTAAACACGAACCGCAGACAATCTTTTACTTATATTAATTTTGATTTTATTTTTGAGATATTCCCGGATTTCGGGATGAATTTTAGAATTTAAAATATAGAATAATTTTGAACTTTTTTGAATGTTGACAGTACCTTTACATAGAACCGCCTGCGAGTGCAAATAATATATCACTCGCAGAATATTCTTGTCAAGACTATTTTCTTTCAAAACCCTCGCCTTGCGGCTCGATTTCAAAACTCATCTTCTTCTTTGTTTTTGGATGTGTAAATTCTAATCTGTATGCGCAAAGTGCAATCTGCTTCCACGCCCTTCCATCTGCTTCTTGTCTTCCATACTTGGTATCTCCCCAGATTGGACACCCCATGTTCGACATCTGCACACGAATCTGATGATGGCGGCCTGTTCCCAGTTTCACTTTTACCAGACATTTCTCTTCTGATTTGGAAAGTACTTCATATTCTAAAACCGCTTTCTTTGCATCCTTCTCCGACGCCTTTCCTACTCTGGACGTATTTGTTTTTCCATCTTTTACAAGATAATCTTCCAGCACACCCTTATCTTCCTTTGGAATTCCACAGAGCACTGCTTTATAAAATTTGCCAAATCCTGCGCCCTGCTGCATTCCCTTGTTCAGTTCCTTTGCAGCAAACGGAGTCTTCGCAAATACCAGGATGCCTTCTACCGGCTGATCCAGGCGATGAATCACCGCAACATATGGTTCCTTTTTCTCTTTTTGATTTTTATAAAGATAATTTTTCAAAAGACTCACCATATCCGCTGCTCCAAGTTTTGCTGTCTGTGTCGGAATCCCCGACGGCTTGTAACACACGATAATATGCTCATCTTCAAATAAAATACGTAAATTCACTGCACTTCTCCCCAATTCCTCATTTGATTTTCATTATAACAAACCTTTCGATTTCTCACAACAAAAGGTCTTCTCAAAAACGGTCAACGCACTATAATACTAATTAACCGACTCGGTCAACGGAGGTGCTCATATGAACGAAAAATTTTTCAATTTACCTAAAATAAAACAACAAAAAATCATCAATGCCGGATATCGCATTTTTTCCCAAAACTCTTATAAAAAGAGCCCAATGAGCGAAATTGCCGACTCCGCTGATATCAGCAAATCACTGCTTTTCCATTATTTTAAAAACAAACAGGAGCTCTATATTTTTCTCTGGGAAAAATGTGCTCAGATTACCATCAAACATCTGACCAAATACGGCTGCTATGAACAGACTGATTTATTTGAAATGCTGGAACGTGGCATGAAAGCCAAAATGGAAATCCTAAAAAAATATCCATACATGGGAAATTTTGTCATAAAGGCTTTTTACGAAAAAGATCCTGCTGTATGCCCGGCTATCCAGAAAAGCTACTATAAATTTCTGGATTTCAAGGCCAATAAAACTCTTGCAAATCTGGATCCCGACCAGTTCATCCCTGGAATTGATTTGGAAATGATGTACAAGCAAATGTACTGGGCTTCGGATGGATACCTTCGTGAAATGCTGCAAAACGGAAATGGCGCCATGGACATTGAAAAAATGGAAAAAGACTTTACCGAAATGATCGCATTTTGGAAACAAATTTATCTTAGAAAAGAGGATTGATCATGAACGCAATCAAAACGTCGAATCTAACAAAACATTATGGAAACAATCGCGGGATCATAGATTTAAATCTAACAGTGAAAAAAGGGGAATTCTTTGGATTCATCGGTCCAAATGGTGCTGGGAAAAGCACAACGATCCGTACACTGCTTGGGCTTATCACCGCCAGCAGCGGCTCTGCCGAAATCCTTGGAATGAATATAAAAACCGATACACAAAAGATATTATCTAAAATCGGTTACCTGCCTTCCGAATCTGTTTTCTACAACGGAATGCGTGTACGCGATGTTATAAAACTTTCTGCAGATTTAAGAAAAAAGAACTGCTCGGAAGAAGCTGGAAAACTGTGCAGGCGACTTCAATTGGATACTTCGCGGAAGGTAGAGGAACTTTCCTTTGGAAACCGAAAAAAAGTTGCCATTGTATGTGCGCTCCAGCACGATCCAAAACTGCTTATCCTGGATGAGCCGACCAGCGGACTTGATCCACTGATGCAGAAAGAATTTTTCGATATTCTTCGCGAACGCAACCAAAGCGGGACTACCATATTTTTATCTTCACATATTTTATCCGAAATACAGCATAACTGCAGCCGTGCCGCGATCATCCGCGAGGGCCGCCTGATTGCCTGCGATACGGTCGATGCACTGGCAAAAACATCTGCCAAACGCGTAACGGTACATGGCGAGCTTGACTTATCCAAACTATCTGGCGTGCGTGATATTCAAACAATGGACGGCGGCATCAGTTTCCTTTACGGTGAAGACATAAACAATTTAATCCAGTTCCTGGCACAGAATCAGATCACCGATCTTTCTATCGCTGAACCTGATCTAGAAGAAATATTTATGCACTACTATACAGACGGAGGTGAATTCTAATGACACTGATCAAACATGAACTAAGACAAGGAAAACTCTCACTTGCTATCTGGTCAATTGCAATTTCATTTTTACTGGTAGTCTGCATCTTCCTCTTTCCGGAAATGAAGGGTGAAATGGATGGCGTCAGCGATGTATTCGCATCCATGGGCAGTTTTACCCAGGCCTTCGGGATGGATCGACTGAATTTCGGAACACTGATTGGTTACTACGCGATTGAATGTGGAAATGTACTTGGACTAGGCGGCGCATTTTTTGCTGCACTTACCGCCGTTTCTGCACTGGCAAAAGAAGAAAAAGAACATACCGCAGAATTTCTGCTGACTCATCCCGTGAAACGTTCCAGCGTTGTGACAGAAAAACTGATTGCTGTTCTTCTGCAAATCATCGTATTAAACGCAGTTGTGCTCGGACTTTCACTGATCTCTATGGTCTGTATTAAAGAAGATATTCCTTGGAAAGAACTGCTTCTGATTCATCTTGCATATTTTCTAGTGCAGATTGAACTTGCCGGAATCTGTTATGGGATCTCTGCTTTTTTAAAACGCGGAAGCACAGGAATCGGTCTTGGAATTGCTGTCATTATGTACTTTTTGAACCTGATTGCAAATATTACTGAAAGCACAGAATTTTTGACATATATTACTCCATTCGGATATGCAGAAGGAGCCGATATTGTAACAAATGGAAATCTGGATATAACTTTGGTTTTGATCGGTATGGGATTCGCTGTGATCGGAATCGGAAGTGCATATTGGAAATATTGTAGAAAGGATATTCACTAAAACAGGCCGTCCATCTGGACGGCCCATTCTTTTCTCTTTTATTCTTCTGTCTCTTCTTCTTGTAACGCTTCTTCATATTTTGCTAAAATCATACTCTGAATGCGTTCTCTTGTTCCAGAATTGATTGGGTGTGCAATATCGCGATATTCTCCATCAAGCGCCTTTTTACTTGGCATAGCAATAAAGAGACCTTTTTCTCCTTCAATTACTTTAATGTCATGTACTACAAATTCATCATCCATAGTAATTGATACCACTGCCTTTAACTTTCCTTCTTTTGCAACTTTACGAACACGTACATCTGTGATTTGCATATTTACTTCCCTTTTTCTGATACGGAGCCTTCTCCCTAAACCTTAAAATCCGTATCTTTCACCTTTCTCTATTACTACTTTAACTTTTCCTTCTCCCACATGTCTTGTGTTGGCACGAATTGTATCACGGCTCTCCACAACACAGTTTTCAATGTAGGTATTGTCACCTAAATAAACGTCATTTAAAATGATCGAATTTCGGATCACACAGTTCTTACCTACAAATACTTTTTTGAACAAGATAGAATTCTCAACGGTTCCGTTGATAATACTTCCACTTGCCACTAAACTATTTTTCACGACTGCTCCCGGATTGAATTTTGCCGGCGGCAGGTCGCTTACTTTTGAATAAATCTCTGGATATTCTTTAAAGAAATGATTTCTCACTTCCGGTTTTAAGAAATCCATATTGGTCTTATAATAAGCATCTACCGTTGTGATATTGCTCCAATAGGTATCGATCTTGTAACCATAAATTCTTTTCAGATTCTTATAGCGAATCAGAATATCCTTTACAAAATCGTATCTCTCATCTTCGACACACTGTTCTACCAGATCGATCAGTAAGCGTCTTCGAATGACATAAATACCTGTGGAAATGATGCTGGATCTTGCAAACATTGGTTTTTCTTCAAATTCCTGAATACGATTATCCTCGTCCATTTTGAGAATACCAAATCTTCTTGCATCTTCTCCATCTTTCAATTCTTTACATACAACAGTAACATCTGCTTTCTTTGCTACATGATATTCCAATACATCATTGTAATCCATCTTATAAACAGCATCACCAGATGTGATGATAACATATGGCTCATGACATTTCTTTAGGAAATCCAGATTCTGATAGATCGCATCTGCTGTTCCGCGGAACCAGAAGCTGTTCTCCGCCGTAATCGTAGGAGTAAATACATAAAGACCTCCCTGCTTACGTCCGAAATCCCACCATTTCGAAGAATTCAAATGTTCATTCAACGAACGTGAATTATACTGCGTCAGCACTGCAACTTTGGAAACATGTGAATTTGACATGTTGCTAAGTGCAAAATCAATCGCTCTATAACTTCCGGCAATTGGCATCGCCGCAGCCGCACGCTTACGATTCAGCTCCTTCATCTTATTGCTGCTTCCGCCTGCCAGAATAATTCCTACTGCTTTCATGCCTGATCACCTGCCTTTATCAATGTCTCTCCGCTTCCCAGCACACCGCCTGGATAATCTTCTTTTTCGGTATGACCGCTGATTGCGGTATTTTTTCCAATCTGTACATGTGATGGAATCACTGAATTCTCACCAACTGTAACAAGTCCGAATGCATAAATACTTGGTTTCCATTTATTTGGAATATCTGCTCCAATTCCAAGTGTAACACCGTCACCAATCTTTACATTCTCAGCCAGAATTGCTTTTTCGATCACGCAATCCTCGCCGATCATGGTATCCTGCATGATGATCGAATCTTTGATCACAGAGCCCTTTCCAACCGTAACTCCTGCTCCGATCACGGAATTATGTACTTCACCGTAAATCTCTGCGCCGTTACAAATAATACTTCTCTCCACCACTGAATTTTCCGAAATATACTGTGGCGGCAATGCTCCGTTATTCGTATATATCTTCCAGAATTCCTCGTTCAGATTGAACTCAGGAACCACGTCGATCAATTCCATATTTGCTTCCCAATATGAACCCAGTGTACCTACGTCCTTCCAATAACCATCGAATTCGTATGCAAACATCTTTTGTCCCTGTTCAAAACAATACGGAATCACATGCTTACCGAAATCACATCCCGGCTCGTCCTTCTTTTGCAAAAGTGCATTTTTCAGAACAGGCCAACTGAAGATGTAGATACCCATAGATGCCAGATTGCTTCTTGGTTTTTCCGGTTTTTCTTCAAATTCCGTAATACGATTGTCTCCATCAGTGATCACGATTCCAAATCGGTTTGCTTCTTCTATTGGAACCGGCATCGCTGCAATCGTAACGTCTGCATTGCTCGCTTTATGGAAACTCAGCATCTCTTCGTAATCCATCTTGTAAATGTGATCGCCCGACAAGATCAATACGTAGTCCGGATTGTAACTTTCCATAAATTCGAGGTTTTGGTAAATCGCATTTGCTGTACCAGTATACCACTCACTGTTTGTGCTCTTTTCATATGGAGGTAATACCGTCACTCCGCCCACATTGCGGTCCAGATCCCATGGAATCCCGATACCAATATGAGCATTCAAACGCAATGGTTGGTATTGAGTTAAGACGCCAACTGTATCCACCCCTGAATTGATACAGTTGCTAAGTGGAAAATCAATAATCCGATACTTTCCACCAAAGGCTACTGCTGGTTTAGCAACTTTTGCAGTCAGGACTCCGAGTCTGCTGCCTTGTCCTCCTGCTAATAGCATCGCTATCATTTCCTTCTTTTTCATGCCTTCACCCCTTCTCAGTTTTCTAGTGGTAACATTATATCATACCCTTCAGATTACGTGAACATATTTTACCAAAAAATTCATTTTGTTACTTTTCTTTTGGTGAATTGTAACAAAAACAAACCTCTTGGTTTTTTCTTTATATCTGTATATAATATATAGGTAGGAATTAAAAAATATGACAGGATGTGTATTTATATGTATAAAATAGACTTTAACAAACCAATTCATGTACATTTCATTGGCATTGGCGGAATCAGCATGAGCGGCCTTGCCGAAATCTTAATTAAAGAAGGATTTACGATCTCAGGATCCGATGACAGACGTTCTGCACTCACAGAACATCTTGAAAAAATGGGGGCTTCTGTATTTTATCCATTAAAGGCCTCTAACATTATGGATGGCATTGACGTTGCAGTTTATACAGCAGCGATCCATGAAGACAATCCAGAATTTGCAGAAGTTAAAAATCGTGGGATCCCTATGCTTTCACGTGCAGAGCTTCTTGGACAATTGATGACAAACTATGCGACTCCGATCGCAGTTTCCGGCACACATGGAAAAACTACTACAACTTCTATGTTGTCACATATATTATTAGAAGCAGAAAAAGACCCAACTATCTCTGTCGGAGGTATCTTAAATGCAATCGGCGGCAATATCCGTGTTGGTAATTCTGATGTATTCGTGACAGAAGCCTGTGAGTATACAAACAGTTTTCTACATTTCTTCCCAAAGATCGGAATTATTTTAAATGTAGAAGAAGATCACATGGACTTCTTTAAAGATATTGATGATATCCGTTCTTCTTTCCATCGCTTTGCAGCTCTTCTTCCAGAAGACGGTGCACTTGTGATCAATAAAAACATTGAAGAACTTTCCACAATCACAGACGGATTAAATTGCAAAATCATCACATACTCTGAATGTCAGGATGCAGACTATACTGCTGCAAACATCACATTTGATCAATTGGGAAATGCTTCCTTTGACTTGATCCGATACGGAGAATACGTAGACCGCATTACACTCTCTGTTGCCGGTACACACAATGTTTCCAATGCACTTTCAGCAATTGCAGTTGCTGATTTGCTTGACATCTCACTGGAATCCATCAAAAAAGGAATCCTCTCATTTGGTGGTACTGTACGCCGTTTCCAATACAAGGGAGAACGCAACGGATTTACAATTATTGATGACTATGCGCATCACCCAACAGAGATCAAAGCAACTTTGACTTCTGCACAGAATTATCCACATAAAGATATCTGGTGCATCTTCCAGCCACATACTTATACTCGAACCAAAGCATTCTTCCATGAATTTGCAGAAGCTTTATCATTGGCTGACCACGTGATCCTTGCTGATATCTATGCAGCACGTGAAACAGATACATTGGGTATGAGTTCGGAAGCTCTTGCTGAAGAAATCAAAAAATTAGGGGCAGATGCATACTATTTACCAAGCTTTGAGGCAATCGAAGAATTTGTCTTAGAAAAAGTTATCCACGGAGATTTGTTGATAACTATGGGAGCTGGAGACGTTGTAAACATTGGAGAATCTCTATTAAAATAGAAGTTATCCACTTTATCAACACTTTCCACATTTGAGTTATCCACACAACTATCCACAAAAAAGACGGAGATATCAACGGAAATCTTCTTTTGACCTATCGTTTATAGTGCTATAATACGTCTACCAATGGGATAAAAGGCGGTAATATACTATGAAAACATTAACACTTCGAAATCGTTTTCAAGGCAACAGCACTATTGTGGAAAACGATTTTATAGACAATTATATGGTAAAGGCAAACGGGGAATATGTAAAAGTATACCTTTTATTGCTGCGCCACTTAAATGCTCCAGACTGTTCTCTGACCATCTCAACACTGGCAGACTATCTGGACTGTACAGAGAAAGATATTATCCGTGCACTGAACCACTGGGCGAACGAAGGTCTTTTAAAGATAGAATATGATGAGACTGGAAGTATCTGCGGTATTGCAATTGGGAAAGGCACTCAGGCAGCTCCTGCTCCTTCCTCTCCAGTTGTTGCAGAAGAGATCACTGCAGATCTTACCGCTGCTTCTGCTCCGGAAGCAAAGATTCCAGAGACTCCTGTTTCTGTATCACCAGCTTCACAGCAAGAGGATCTTCGTCAATTATATTTTGTAGCAGAACAGTACATGGGGAAACCTCTCTCTGTTACAGAGATCCAAAAGATCAATTACTTTTATGAACAATTACATTTTTCTATAGATTTGATTGAATATTTGATTGAATACTGCGTTGAAAACGGGCACAAGAGCATGCATTACATAGAGTCTGTAGCGCTTGCCTGGGCCGACGCCAAAGTTACAAGTGTTACGGAAGCCAGAGCTACTTCTGCTTCTTATAACAAGACTTACTTTGCTGTCTTAAAAGCATTTGGAATCAAAGGACGCAATCCTGCGCCGATCGAAATGAGCTACATAAAGAAATGGACAGAAGAATATGGATTCACACTGGACATTATTCTGGAAGCCTGCAATCGTACGATTTCGAATACTTCCAAAGCTGATTTCAAATATGCAGATTCCATCTTAAAGAACTGGCTGGCTAAGCAAGTCCACCATATGGCTGATATTGCCCGCGTGGATCAGGCTTATCAACAGGAACGTGCAGCGCGCAAGCGTCCTTCCGTGAAACCTGCCCAGACAAAACCAGTTTCAAACAATCGTTTCAACAACTTTGAGGGCCGCTCTTACGACATCAGTTCGTTGGAACAGCAGCTTCTCAACACACCATAGCGTGTCTTGAATCAAAAAAAGGAGAATCATCGTGGCTATAAATAATGCTCAATATGATGCGATTTTTCGCAGTTTTGAACAAAAACAAGTACATAACCGAGATTTATTGGACAAGCGACGCAAAACCGTGTATAATCTGATACCGGAGTTGGAAAAGATACACAATAGTATTTCATTATTAAGCGTAAGTCAGGCACGTAAGTTATTGAATGGTGATGACAATGCGCTGCAAGAACTCAAAAACGAACTTAAAAGGCTGACCGACAGAAAGAGCGAATTACTCGTTTCTGCCGGATTTCCTGCTGATTATCTGGAACCAATCTATGAATGTGAAGACTGTAAGGATACCGGTTACATTGGCAACAAGAAGTGCCATTGTTTCCAGAAAGCGATCATCGATCTGCTGTACACACAGTCCAATTTGAAAAACATTTTAAAAGTAGAGAACTTCAATACCTTCTCATTTGCTTATTATTCCGATAATCATATTGATCCTGTGACAGGACGTTCTTCTCTGGCCAATATTAAGAATGCTTATTGTATTGCTCAGGAATTTGTTACATCCTTCGCAGATGAATTTCGCAATTTATTCCTTTATGGAGACACGGGAGTAGGCAAGACTTTTCTCTCCAACTGTATTGCAAAGGAATTAATTGATAGATCTTTTTCCGTAATTTACCTTACATCGTTTGAACTCTTTGACACCCTTGCCAAGAGTAAATTTGAGAAAGAGAAAGCAGCCGAATCAATGTGTGAACACATTTTTGACTGTGATTTGTTAATTATTGATGATCTAGGAACTGAACTTGCGAACTCATTTACAATCTCGCAATTGTTTCTCTGTCTGAATGAGCGATTGCTTCGAAGAAAATCGACGATCATATCAACGAACCTTTCTTTGGAATCACTCGTTGATATTTATTCGGAGAGAACATTTTCCAGAATCACAAGCAATTATACAATGCTAAAGTTAACTGGTGACGATATCCGCATTAAGAAAAAACTAATGAACTAAAAATCAAGTTATTGAACCAAGGAATAGGGAGGAAAATCAATGTTACACCGCACAGAACGTACTTTAGAAAACATGCCAGTAGGACCACTTGGGTTTATTCCAGTAGATGGATGCCAGGAATTAGGAAAAAAGGTAGATGAATATCTTGTAAAATGGCGTAAAGAAAATGCTGATAAACTTCAAGATGACATCGTATTTAGCGACTATGCAAAAGACTCTTATATCGTAGATGCAAGAGTTCCACGTTTTGGTTCTGGTGAAGCCAAAGGTATCATCAACGAATCTATCCGTGGAAAAGACGTTTACCTTATGGTAGATGTTTGTAACTACAGTTTAACATATAAATTATCAGGACATATCAACCATATGTCACCAGACGATCATTTCCAAAACTTAAAGAGAATCATTGCTGCAATCGGAGGAAAAGCTCGTAGAATCAACGTAATCATGCCATTCCTTTATGAAAGCAGACAACATAAAAGAAGCTCAAGAGAATCTCTTGACTGTGCACTTGCACTTCAGGAACTTGTTCGTATGGGCGTAGACAACATCATTACATTTGATGCACATGACCCACGTGTACAAAATGCAATTCCACTTAACGGATTTGAAACAGTACGTCCAACATACCAATTTGTAAAAGGTCTTCTTGGAAGATTTGATGACCTTCAGATCGACAGCGAACACATGATGGCAATCAGCCCTGACGAAGGTGCTACAGAACGTGCTATCTACCTTGCAAACGTTCTTGGTCTTGATATGGGTATGTTCTACAAACGTCGTGACTATACAAGAATCGTTGACGGACGTAACCCAATCGTTGCTCACGAATTCTTAGGATCTTCTGTAGAAGGAAAAGACGTAATCATCATCGACGATATGATCTCTTCTGGGGACAGTATGCTTGACGTTGCTAAACAATTAAAAGAAAGAAAAGCCCGCCGTATTTTCGCTGCTTCTACATTTGGTCTTTTCACAAGTGGACTTTCAAAATTTGATGAAGCATATGAAAAAGGTATCCTTCACGGTGTACTTACAACAAACTTAATCTATCAGACACCTGAATTATTAAGCAGACCATGGTACATCAACTGTGATGTAAGTAAATACATCGCTTTAATGATCGATACATTAAACCACGACGGTTCAATCAGCAGCATCTTAGATCCAACTGCAAGAATCCAGAACATCGTGAAAAAATACAACAACGGCGAAAAAATCGACTAATAAATCTACAAAATAAAATGACCTCCAGTTTACCTGGAGGTTATCTTATTTTATCCCTATTCGATTTAAGATTTCCTGTTCTCTCTTCTGACAGGTAAAGATCAATACCTGCTTTCGATTCTTCGCAAGCCATCGCAGCGTATTTTCCAGTCTCACATCATCATAGTATACAAACGTATCATCCAATATCACCGGATATTCTTCTTCATGCAAGATTTGACTCGCTGCCATACGAAGTGCAAAATAAATCTGCTCAATCGTTCCCCTGCTCACCTGTTCCAATGAAATCCTGCGGTTTGCTGTATAAAGACTCATCTTCAGCTTTTCATCAATAAACAACATCTCATACTTGCCATCTGTGATCTCTTTTAGAATCTCAGACGCTTTTTCATTGAGTTTCACGCTGAGTTCCATGCGTACATTCTCTGATAATTCCATCAGACGATTCACCGAAAATTCCAGCGCTTTTCTTTTTAGTTCTTTCTTTTTTTGCTCTTCTCCGAGGTCATCCATTTCTTCCAGCTTTTCCTGAATATTGCCGTGTAAAGTGCGTTTCTCTTTCAGTTCATCTTGAAGTCTCTCTTTTTGCCAGCGCAGTTTCTGAAGCTCAGACTGCGTCTCCTCCAAAAGCTGTTCTCTGGACTTTTTCTTACCCTCTTTGATACGATTCCATACAAATATACCCTCTGCCAGACCAAACACGATCGCCAGAAGATAGTTCCAAGGCTTTGGCAATACTAAGACCACCAATACCAACGCAGCAAGCCCTCCCAGAAATGTGCCCGGATGTATACGCCATTTACTGATATACTGTGCTACTATCTCATCATAAGAGTCGTTAGCTTCATCCATCTTCTTTTCAACCGCTTCCAGTTCTTCTTCCAGACTATGAATGTCTCTCCAGATATAACTCTTTTCCTGTTCTATCTCGGATTTTTTCTGTTGATTTTCCTGCACGATTCCCCGAATCTCTTTTTCGATTTCCTTCTTCTTTCGATTCAGATGACTGATTGCCCCGTCCAGATCAATCTCACTGGTTCCAGTTGAATAATAGTTTGTAGCAAAGTTCTGCAATTCTGCCGCAAGATTCTGATTTGTCTCGATCTTCATCTGACCGATCGCAACTGTATTCTCATAGTTTGAAGCCTGAAGCCCGTTTAATATCATCTCCAGATCCCCATGTTCCAGAGAAAATTCTTCTCCATCATCCTCACAAACCAGACTGGCACTCTTTGCATATTTATCAAAATTTCTCGTCAGACAAAAGTTCTTGCCGCCACTTTCGAACTTCAACATTCCTGCATAATAGTTTGGATTTTCCCATGGTTCATAGATACTAAAGGTATCATTGATCGAAGCACGCCCTCTTCCCCGCTCCAATCCAAACAACATACTTTTGATAAACGTATGTATCGTCGTCTTTCCCGACTCATTTTCTCCATAAAATACGTTTATGCCGTCTTTTAACACAATTCTTTTGTCCGAGAACTTTCCAAAATTCTTCAAATAAAGTTCCCTTATCTTCATCCTTAACTCCTCTTTGTTTCAAGCAGAGCCTGTACCCCTTCATACAGAGCCTCATACTCTATACTTCCCTTTTTACTGTCTTTTAAACTTTCAATATATCTTCCCAGAAGATTATCCTGATGCTTTTCCAACAGAACATCAAAATCATATGCGATCTCCGATGCATCCACAATTTCAAAAACATTGCCAAATACCTTGGCGCTCTCCAGATCAAACACTGCATCCGCACTTCGAAAACCTGTTAGCGTGATTTTATACATATGCTCGATCCCATATTCCTGAATCAGTCCGCGAATGGTATCTTTCAGCGCACCATTTGTAGTTGCTTCATCCACTTCCACGATCGTATGCACATACTCTCTCTTCGCACATGGAACAAACTTTGTCTTGATTCCATCTTCTGTTGTCTCACCCAGGATATATCCATGTTTTCCGATATCATTGACATCGATCGGCTCCAATGCACCTGCATAAATCGCCTTATCTGGAATCAACGCCTGCGGTTTATGAATATGTCCCATAGCAATATAAGCATACCCAAGCTTATCCAAGGTATCCTTTCTCACAGGAATATGTTTCTCATCCCCGCCATGTGCCAGCAAAATCTCATACTTCTGCTTTCCCGGTGCCAGCATACGGTCATACAGTGGCTCACAAATCTCTCTCTGATGATAACTAAGTCCGTAAACCGTTGTTTGAAGATCATCGAAATCGACACCGCCTTTATGTCCATTTAAGAGTGGATGGACATTTTCATTCCATACAAATGTATGATAATAGGAATCCGGCTTCAGATAATCATGATTTCCCACAACAAACACCACTTCTGTCTTCGTCAATTTCGAAAACAGAAAATTGAGCTCTTTCAGCTCACGAAGCAATGGCTGACGGTGAAACAAGTCTCCTGCAATCAGCAAAAGATCTATCTCTTCCCATTCACACACATGCAGCACCTGCTCCAGTGTATCCCAGATTTCTTTTCCTCTTGTCTTACTTCCTGCTTTTAATCCTTCTGGTTCTGCCCCCAGATGGACGTCCGCTATATGAATGAATTTCATCTTGTATTACCTCTTCTTGATCCGGCAAAATCACGATAAAACGAGTCTCCTCCTTATCACTTTCTGCGCGAATACTTCCCCCATGTAATTCCACAATCTCTTTTGCGATTGCAAGCCCAAGACCTGCTCCTCCGGTCTTGCTGTGTCTGGCTTCATCCAGACGGTAAAATTTCTCAAAGATCGTATCCAGCTTTTCCGGCGGAATCTGTTTTCCGCTATTGGAGAAAATAATCTGATTCCCCTGTTTTATTTTCTCTGCCCGAATTCGAATCGTTGAATTTGCATCACAATAAGAAACTGCATTTCTCAAAATATTATCAAAAACTCTGGCCAGTTTATCTGCATCACCATGCACTTTCAAACTCTCCTGTGCTTCCACTTCACAGACCAGATTCTTCTCCTGCAGCACACCATAGAATTCGTCTGCCACCTGCTCCAGCATCATTGTCAGATCCAGATTGACTGGTTCCAGAACAATATCCTGAAGATTAAACTTTGTAATCTCAAAAAACTCATTGATCAACTCTCCAAGTCTGATCGACTTTTCCAGCGCAATATGCGTATATCGCTCACGTTCTTCCTCTGGCATGTCCTTATAAGTATCCAGCATCGTAAGATACGCTACCACAGATGTAAGCGGTGTTTTTAAATCGTGGGCAAGAAAAACTACCAGGTCATTTTTCTTTTTTTCAGCCTCCGCTGCTTCCTGTTCTCGCTTTTTCAAAGTCTTTTTGATCTCTGTCAAACGTGATTCGATCGGTTTGAGTTCTGTGATCATTTTAATCGATTCCTGAGAATCTGACGCAATATTGTTGATTCCGTCTTCTACCTGCTGTAAGTATGTTACCATTTTTGAGAGTGCAATGTAAAAGAAAATCGAAAACAGACATAAAAATCCGACTACCAACACTACGTCCTTGTTATTTCCCAGCACCGTCCAGTACCAGTGCCTTGCTGTCTCTTCGCTGACATGGATCGACGAAGTCAGAATATCTACCAGTTCATTTGAGGAATCTTCCAAAAAATACTCCAGAATAAATCCGCCGACCAGAATTGTCAGTGCCGTTACAAATACTGCCTGCAATAAAATCGTCAGCTTCAATTTACGATAATTATTCTTCAACTTTGTATCCCACTCCCCATACTGTCTTGATAAAATCAGACTTTCCAGTTGGTCCGCTCATCTTCTCGCGCAAATGTCGAATGTGAACCATCACCGTATTGTTGCTGTTTTTATAATACTCTTCCTTCCATACCTGTCGGAAAAGCTCTTCAGAACTGATTACTTTCCCTCTATTTTCACATAAAAGCCACAAAATATCAAACTCCAAAGGCGTTAATGTAAGCTGACGTTCATTATAAATACATTCATGAGAAGTGCGGTTGAGAAGCAAGCCGCCAAAATCGATCACATCTCCCGTGTTTTTTGCGCCTTCATTGTACTGCGTATAACGTCTGAGCTGTGCCTTCACTCTCGCGATCAGCTCCATCGGATTAAATGGCTTTGGAATATAATCGTCTGCACCAAGCGTCAGTCCGGTAATCTTGTCCGTTGCATCAATTTTCGCTGTCAGCATGATCACCGGAAATTTGTATTTTGTTCGGATTCTTCGCAGAATCTCAAACCCGTCGATATCCGGAAGCATGACATCCAGTATCGCAAGATCAATATCAACTGATTCAATACATCTTAGGGCATCTTCCCCATTGTAAAACTTGTACACCTTATACTCATCACTTTGCAGATACAATGCAACAATATCCGCAATTTCTCTTTCGTCATCCACTACCAAAATGTTCATAGATTCGCCTCCCCTTAAAATAGTATAGTCTTAAGCTTTTCTTAATATTTAAAAAGCGTGAGAAACCAAGTTTCCCACGCCTCTTTCATCCTATAATTCGCAGTTATTTACTGTTCTTGGGAATGGGATAACATCACGGATGTTAGACATTCCTGTTAAGTACATTACACAGCGTTCGAAACCAAGTCCGAAACCGGCATGTCTTGTTGAACCATATTTTCTAAGATCTAAATAGAATTGGTAATCGTCTGGGTTTAATCCCATCTCGTTCATACGAGCCAATAATTTCTCGTAATCATCTTCTCTCTGGCTTCCGCCGATGATCTCACCAATTCCTGGTACTAAACAGTCAACTGCTGCAACTGTTTTATTGTCATCGTTCATCTTCATATAGAATGCTTTGATATCTTTTGGATAGTTTGTTACAAATACAGGACGTTTGAATACCTGTTCTGTAAGGTAACGTTCATGTTCTGTCTGTAAATCGCATCCCCATGAAACTTTGTAATCGAAGTTGTCGTTGTTCTTTTCTAAGATTTCGATTGCTTCTGTGTATGTTACACGAGCGAAATCAGAATTTGCAACGTTGTCTAATCTTTCCAATAAACCTTTGTCTACAAATGAGTTGAAGAACTTCATCTCTTCTGGAGCATTTTCAAGTACAAAGTTGATGATGTACTTTAACATAGATTCTGCAAGGTTCATATCGTCTTCCAGATCTGCAAAAGCGATCTCTGGTTCGATCATCCAGAATTCAGCAGCGTGACGTGTTGTGTTAGAGTTTTCAGCACGGAATGTTGGGCCAAATGTATAAATGCTGCGGAATGCTTGCGCATATGTTTCACCATTCAGCTGACCACTTACTGTAAGACTTGTTTCTTTGTTGAAGAAGTCTTTTGTATAGTCTACTGTGCCATCTTCGTTCTTTGGAAGATTTTCCATATCTAATGTTGTAACACGGAACATCTCGCCGGCACCTTCACAGTCACTTCCTGTGATCAGTGGTGTATTTACATATACAAATCCTCTTTCCTGGAAGAATTTGTGGATTGCGTATGCTGCTAATGAACGTACACGGAATACTGCCTGGAATGTATTAGTTCTAGGACGTAAATGTGCGATTGTTCTTAAATATTCGATACTATGGCGTTTCTTCTGAAGTGGGTAGTCAGGAGTAGATGCACCTTCTACTGTAACTTCTGTTGCCTGAATCTCAAATGGCTGTTTTGCCTGTGGTGTTGCAACTAATGTACCTTTTACGATGATTGCTGCACCAACATTTAATTTTGTAATCTCTGCAAAGTTGTCCATTGTGTCGTGGTATACGATCTGTAATGTTTCAAAATAAGAACCATCATTTACTACGATAAATCCAAATGCTTTTGAATCGCGGTTGCTTCGTACCCAGCCGCCTACTGTAACTTCTTTGTCAAAATATTGTTCACGGTTTTTATATAACTCTTTTACTGTTACTAAATCCATGTCTCTCAACTCCTTTATGCTATATTTTATCCGTCCTTTTCCGACGATTATTCTCACTATTTTTATAGTATAACGTATTTTATGCATTGTCGCAATTGCAAAGTTTATCTTTTTAGTATATACTAGAAATGCAATTTTATTAAGAAACAAATGGGGACGAGTATAAAATGAACAGGAGAAAACGAAATCGAAGAAAACGAATTATGCTTGCCTATGCAGCAAGAACACTTTGTGCTTTGATCATCATCGGGATGGTCACTCTCATGGGATGCGGTTGTTTGTACATCTATGAACACGTTTTCCAAAATAAGCAGGAAAGCACAAAGAATGAGGACAAGCAAGAAGACAGCAATGCAGAAGATTCTAATTCTGACTCTCAGGGAGAAGATAGTCAGAACGATGAGAACGGTGACGCAGCCGCTACATCCGGAACCATCACACCTTTTTCTTATCCAGATGCATCTGGACTTCACATTGTATTAGATGCAGGCCACGGCGGAACTGATGGCGGAACTGTTGGTGAAAATGCTATCGAAAAAGATATCAACCTTGCCGTTGTCTTAAAAGTAAAAGCACTTCTGGAAGAGTGTGGTGCTACTGTAACATTAACCAGAGATTCTGATGACAAACTCAGTCTTTCTGATCGAAGCTATATCTCAAATCAGACAGGTGCTGATCTTTTTGTCAGCCTTCACTGTAACTATTTTGAAGATGATGCCAACACTTCTGGTATGGAATGTTATTATCATAAAAATTCTGAGACAAGCCAGACATACGCACAGCAATTTATGCAAATTGCAAAGAATATTGGCAATATTGAAACAAGATATGAGATGGAACAAAACTATCAGGTACTTCGCGACAGCACAATTCCTGCGCTTCTAATTGAAATGGGTTATTTGTCAAATGCAACTGACTGCCAGAACCTGACTGACACCACATATCAAGATACACTGGCTCAGACAATTACAGAAGGAATCGTTGGAGTTCTGAAAGCAGACAACTCTGGGACAACTTCTTAGAAATGTCAATGGCGTAGATTATTATAAGGAAATATTATAATGGGCATAGGTAAGTTTTTTTACCTATGCCCAACTTGTTTCTATCTGTTAGAAATTTTTACTCTTGAACTTCTCTTACTTCCAATAGATTTTCATCGTACTCTTCCTCTATCACAAAAGAATACAAATATGGTGAATCACTAGGTGAATAAGATGAAAGTCTACTTTTCTTTACATCCTCAATCATCTTTCCATCATAGATGATTTCGCTTGGCTTTTCTGTAACTACCGCTATGTATGTTGAATAGTCCCCTTCTGTAATATACACATTCGTACCAGAGACATCATATATCTTTTGAATATCCAGTCTCAGCATTGGCACAAATTCCTTTGTAAAATAGTCCACATTTGCCAAATAATACTGCTTTGGTTCTTCATCCTCTGCTGATTTTGCGTAAATTACTGCCGCTGACATATCTTTATTTTCATAAAAAGCTCGCACTTCTGAGACTTCAATTTCCCATGACTCAACATTTCGCACATAGTTTTCCAACAGCCTCTCTTTACTTAAAGTCAGTGAAAAGAAATATACAAATAAAAAAGCGAAAATACATGCTGATAAATATCCAAATTTTACCAATCCATATCGCGATTTCAAATCTTTCTTCATAACTGGTAACATTTTGTCTGCGTATTCGGATGTATATTCTTTTCCAGTCTCTACCAAGGTTTTCCATTGTTTCACAAAGAGAAACGTTGAATCCTCCTCTTTTGGCAAATCATATTTCTCTCCCAAATGGTATAAACATTTCTCCTTTTCCGCCTGAAAACGGAGTTGATCCCACGGATTGTCAATATGCATCTGGTCAATTTTCTCAATCGCTTTCTGATACTC
This sequence comes from uncultured Faecalimonas sp., assembly GCA_964623905.1. Classification (GTDB taxonomy): domain Bacteria; phylum Bacillota; class Clostridia; order Lachnospirales; family Lachnospiraceae; genus Faecalimonas. Next base: position 3,075 of record CAZUVY010000011.1, on the reverse strand, counting down.
CCCTGCTTCATAAAGCCGCAATACCTCGAAAGATTCATCTTGAAATCTTTTGATTTTTCTACTGTCCGATAAATCTCCCTTTGCTTTATGCCACCGCGTAAATCGATATTGGAATAACTGTTTTTTATAGTGACTTCTGTCTTCTAATAGTGAAAGATAATTTGTAATGAAACGCTTTAAAACCATTTTCATAAAAGGCAGCTTCATTACATTTCTGTTTGTTTGATACACTTCCTCAAACATATCAAAATGCTCTATATAAAATAAGAAATCCAAATATCTATACAAAATTTCCAAAAGATCTAACCTTCTCTTATTTTCTAAGAGTTTTTCAAAAACACTCAATGCAAAGTCTATATCTAAATCTTCTTTATATTTGAAAACAATCTTATTAGCATTTCTGCTATACCTGCTGCTCTTATATCGCAAGAAAAAATACAACCACAAACAGAACAAAAAGAAAATTACATATATGTATCCATTACTTAATCTATAAAAATCAAAAATAATTTTCGCACATATGATAAAACAAATTTCCGCCAAAATCATTCCTAAAAGAATCCTGTTCGTTTTCTTATATTCCTTTTCATAGGCATTGATAAACGCTTGATTAGAATCCATAACTTATCCTCCGCAATTTACTATGTGACCCTCCAATGTAAACCTTTCCATCTGCATCATATGCCATTATATAGAAATAGTTTAGATAATCTGGCATTATGGGACCATTATCATAGAATACATGATATCCTGCACGACCACTCTCTTCATACCAGGTATCTCATAATCAAAGGCTCCATATCGAGACTGTATTAATTGATTCATAAGCTGATATACCTCCATGTCCTGATTTTCGTCAAATCAAGATGTAATAATGATGACCCTGTATTATACGACCCATAAAAGAACTAGTAGCATAACGACAAAAGTAACTACAAACTTCACATAAGATACTTTCAAATCCTCATGCATCATTTTCAGCAATTCGTTGACACGATTATCATAATACTCCTCGTTAGTTCTTACTAGCATATCCCACTGTTTAATAAACAAAAACTTCGTTTGCTCTTGCTCTGGAATACTATACTTTTCATTCAGATGAAATAAGCAACGTTCCTTTATAGAACGAACATATAGTTTGTCCCATGGAGAAGCAATATCTATCTGATCAATCATTGTAATGGCTGATTGATACTCTTCATTTTCGTAAAGTTGAAGTATACTTATTGTATTATCTTGAAATCTTTGGCACCCCTTTATTTTATTCAACTTTCCTTTTTTCTTATGATATTTTGAAAAATGATATCTTGAAAGTCTTTTTCGAAATTCTCTCCTGTCTTTTGATAACGAAGATGTATATAATATAAGCAATCTCATGTATTTCCACATAAATACATTTCTAATTTTATTTCTATTTTCCTTATATACATCCGTAAATCTCTCAAATTGACATGTATTTAGTAACAATAGAAAATAAGAACATAACACACCATTTCTTTCCACTAAATATTTCGAGGCTATAATTTCCTCATATGTTTTACAAGCAGAATCAATGTCCCAATCGTTTTTGTATTTCTCTTGAATCTGATTTCGTGCAAGAAATAAGCGTTTGCTTGCATATCCAATTACGATATCATTAACAATAGCGAACCCTATTACTCCAATATATATGTCTAACTTCAAAAAATAGGCCATACTCACTGAGATAAGCCCTGCAACTACCCAAATCACAACACATTTATACCCAGTTTTCTTATAATTTTCAACCATATAGCTAGTCACCTCTGTCCTTTCTTACAATTACTTACATTGTAAAAAAACATATTAATGTTCAAGTGTAATTTCAGAATTCATAGTATATAAAGTAATATTGCGAACACACTCCCCCCCTGTGTCCGCAATATTTCAGACTATTAAGCAAATAATTTTCTCGATAACTAAGACAATTTTCACTTTACGCATTATCTTGATTGTTACTGCATTCTGTGACCATCTCGCGAATAAACAGTACCAATACACCCATTGCTAACAGGTACTTCGTCGCAAAACAAAAAGCTAAAATCATAACTATCAAAACCCATACCGTTACTGGAATTGGTTCTACATTTACCAGTGCGTTTCTAAGCGATTCTGCCAATTGCAATTCCCCTTCTGCAACTAAGTCTTCGTAACGAATTATAATTTCAAATTCATAAGTTTGAGTATACTTTTCATACTGAGTAGTTCGCAATACATACTCAACCATATAATAGAAAATAAAATCACCACTTGCATTTCCTTTTAATCCATAGCAAACTTTTCCCTCAGAGATATCTTTTACAAAGCCCATAGTAATAAATGGATCTAAAAAATCTACCCCAGTCGTTACCTCGGCACTAAGCTCACCATAAATATCTGCGAAGTCCCTCAATTCCACGGCGCAGGTCCGTGGTTCCACAAGCAATGTATACTTTTTTGAATCCTGAAGCATCATTTAACATGTGCCATCACCGTAAAGATTTTTTCTAAAAAGTCTGCTGAAGCATCATTGGTGATTTCAAGACTTGCCTTGTCAGATAATCTGAAGATTGCTGCAGGTCTAGATACATCTGATTTGGAGATAGGCGCTATTGCTGTAGTCATGGGAACTTCTATAAATGCTGGTTCCTGTGAAGCGGCCACCTCAAGACATGCTTCACGAACTTTGCGAAGTCTCCAATAATAATTCGCTTTCTTGATGATGTGCAATTCACACCAGGTATCAACAGACATACCTTGTGGACGATTTTGACAGTCACGGACTAGTTCTGCCCATTCGGTTAGGCGAACTTGCTGTGCAACTAAACTTGTTTGGGATTTCATATTCAACCTCCTGGAATAGAGTCTAAAAAGTTAAGTACTAAACTTTTTTGACTGCATAGTGTTGATACTATTATCCCAAATCTAAAAATTTATAAAAAGGTACTCGCTATTTGGCGTTTACTGCTCTCTGGCGTTACTGCTTTTTAGTAATGTTAAGCATTTTCGCATAAAAAAAAGAGTCAAAAAATGTTTCTTGTTAGCCGCCTTGTTGCGCACCAAGGGAAATAGAATAAA
>CAZUVY010000010.1:0-56129 GCA_964623905.1 uncultured Faecalimonas sp. | reverse complement strand
AATTTTGTAATGAGGGATTCTCATTTTGACTTGTACTATTTATATTCTAGCACCATTGCATATATTGAATTAATAACACATATGCACGATATAAGTCTTCGATAAGAATTGCATCTCCATCAATATCAAAATCGTAAAATCGCTGTAATCGTTGAACAAAGCTATCTATTCTTTCCAAAAGCATAATATTTGCAAGTCGTTTAGCTGGCATTTCCTGCTCAAAATAAGATTTAATTATCTTGTGCAATGAATTCTGCGTGTATTCCATCGGTGTTGTTTTACCAAACATATCGAAGTGATTAAAATAATTCGTTTGATGCCCCGTGTATTCTCTTAGTCCTGTATCTGCTTCTCCCTTTATTTGCGGATAAAGAGCAAACATAGCGGTAGATTCGGATGTCATAGTTTGGCCATGCGCTGTTATCGACATGGTTTCACCAGGTGTATACTTAATTCCAAAACGCCACAGATTTGGAAACACATCTTCTTTAATTTTTGTAAAATCATTTTCCATAAGACGATTAATATAATCTAAGGCATCCTGCATCTCTGCTATTTGTTCTGGTGTTTTTTGAAGAAAAAGCGCATTTCTTTTTTCTGCAATTTGATTAAGAATTCGGACAAATGAATCTATATCCGTTACAATATCACTTTTGCTAAAAGGATATGAAATACGTTCTTTTCCTTCGAAGCCCAATTTCATAAGTAACTCATCCGATAAATATAACCAGAATATGTTATCCGTTACAATATCAACAACAAAATAAATTGCAGGACTTTCTGTAACCTTTTCCTTAACATAATACAAAAAACTGGTGTCCAATTCATAAACATAGCAATCCTTATTTTTTCCGCTTACATTAGGGCTTAAATTTTCCACCTTTTTTATCTGCACAATAAACTGTTTTGTTGGTGCCTCATCTTTCCCTACCAATTCAAATGTACCGTCATAGTTTGGAGTACGATCATTTTCTTTAAAGAAAGTTGCAACAGTATGCTTTTGTTCAAGAAAATCTGCTAACATTCTTGTTGCACTTTTTTCATTATATGCAGATACCGAATGCTTTGCCATCCCTGCTTTACCCATAATTAAATCATTCCTTTTATCTTATTACGTGACTGTCCATTATAAAAAGTTACATCTGTTGAATTATTTCCACTCTTTCCAGACTTCTGGCTTATATCCAACCGGTGTCTGTTTTCCATTTCTGACAATCAGTGTAAGAAGAACCTTTTGGTTTTCCAATACTTTTTCATCTTTTTCTTCGTCTAATATGTACTTAAGCAACGTCAAAGTACTTTGTCCTTACATTTTAGATTTAACAACTTATTCACTCCACCAACTGCCTGCTTAACACTGTTATATTCACCTTTGCTAAGACCTTTTTCCTTCATATCAATGAATTGATAATTGATGTTACGTTCCTTAAATCAGCCCATCGTTTTCTTCATATCAAAATATTAATTATTTTCCAAACATCTATTAAAGACTTAGTCTAACATTTCAATTTCATTTGAAATCTCATGAAGAACCCCTAAAAACTTTTCTACATTTTCAATTTGGGCATTTAACCTCAGTACAAAAGATATACTTTCATCTATACAATTTCCATACTCATTACTAGAATGTAATTCAGGTTCAATGCCCATTTTTTCTTCAAATAGCTGACTAGTTTTGTCTATCATACGTGTATAATAATCTGAGCCATTTTCCTCTCCAAATACAGGATTATAAAGCTCTGCAGAAACAATAATTTTTTTACCCTTTCCATCTACATCTGCAGACACATTAGCAAATATTGAATCATCTTCGTATACAAAACTTATTCCATCATCTTTAAAACCAAGTCTTTTAAGCTCATATTCTTTCTCTGCTTCAAAAAGCATAATTTCATTTGAAAGACCTTGTATAAGTAAAGAAAATTCCTCTTCAAAATCTTTTTGGTAGTAATTTCTTAAAATTTTTTCTTTGTCGCGCTTTCTGTCAGCCGCTGTTATTGCCTTTTTGGGATATGTGCTTTTGTCATGTAAAATCTTTTTCATCAAATAATAATGTTTTTGACAAATTGCACTCGGAATAACGACATCTAAGCGACTACTTGCAAGCTCTTTTTCAAGTAAATCTATTTTTTCATAAGCTATTATCCAACACTTTATAACAAACTTTTTTATCCAATCTCATGCAGATTAAAAGAAGTCCCAGCATAAGGTAATCTGACGTATTTTTCATCAGATTGTTTTATCCTGAGACTTCTTGTGTTATCATGTCTGATTGTAACCATTAAAACAAAAAGCAGAAATCTCCCCGACCAAAGTTTGACTTCTGCTTCATTCACACCCATAACCATAGCAACCGCTATCGTTATGACATTTACTATGATAACAATTGAAACAGAAAACTACAACTATATTTCTCAAGATTTTTATGATAACATAATCGATTCCATTGATCTGAACCAGATTTCCTGTACTTGTGGACTCTCTGGCTCTCTCATTTTCTATGGTTCTTATAAACGCAAGGTACAACTCCAGGACAGCGTTCATTGTTCTTACTATCGTAAGAGTACGTTGCTCTGCCTGTGGCCATACCCATGCCCTTCTTCTTTCCTCTATCGTGCCTTATTCCCAGATACCTGCAGCAGTGCAAGTTGACACGATTATTGCTTTGGAAAACGGAGTTCCTATTGAGTGTGTTCTGGTCGAACAATGCTATGTGGATGAATCAAATCTCCGCTCCATTATCCGTTCTTACAGACTTCACTGGAAGGAAAGACTGCACTCTGAACGTATTGCCTTGACTCCGTTCCCTCTTCTTATCAGACGGTGCTTTTCCTGTTTTTCTAGGTCTTTCATGCAGATTAAAAACACCCGTAATAAACTTTTTTCTGCACCAACATAACCTTACACGACTCCTTCCTGCTTTTTCGCTATCCTTAGAAAAAAGGAGGTCTTTTATAATGAAACAAGAAAAACAACACGAAATCGCTCTTATGCGCTACGCTACAATCGCACCACTTATTGCTGGTCTTGACGAAGAGTATCCAAGCAAAACAGCTTTTTATCTAGAAGCTTCCGAAAAAGGTTCTCTGGATCCTGATGGGAAAATTCATCATTACGCGCCCGCCACGATTGAAAGATGGTATTTAGACTATCAAAAACACGGTTTTGATGCCCTTGTCCCTAAAGGTCGGGCTGATGCCGGCATGAGCCGAAAGCTGGATGACGACCTGAAAGAACGCATACGTTACTTCAAAACTAACTATCCGCGAATGTCTGCTTCTGCAATCTATCGTCAGCTCAAATCCGACGGTTCTATTATCAATGGTCAGGTTTCCGAATCCACCATCTGTCGTTTTGTCAATCAACTTCAGAACGAACTGCGTCAGACTCCTAACCGGGATATGCGCCGCTATGAACGTCCTCACATCAACGAAGTATGGTGCGGTGACAGCAGTGTAGGTCCACGTCTCACAGACAAAGAGGGAAAGAAACATCGTGTTTATGTCATTGCACTGCTCGATGATGCCAGCAGATTCATTGTTGGAATCGATGTGTTTTATAATGATAACTTCATCAATCTCATGTCTGTCATGAAATCAGCCGTTGCAAAGTATGGCCGTCCTAAAGTACTTAACTTCGATAACGGCAAATCTTATAAGAACAAACAAATGGAACTTCTTACTGCTCGAATCGGTACAACTTTGAGTTACTGCCAACCTTATACACCAACTGGAAAAGCCAAGATTGAACGTTGGTTCCGCACCATGAAAGACCAGTGGATGGCTAGCCTTGACATGCGGGATTTCCATTCCCTTGATGAACTGCGCGGGAGTCTTCACTCCTATGTTCAGCACTACAACCAGACTCCTCATTCCTCTCTTCACGGAAAATCTCCGCAGGATCGTTTCTTCGCCGAACCGGAACAGATCCGCAGAATTCCTGATGAGCAGATCGACAAGGACTTTCTGCTAGAAATCGAACGCCGTGTGTCTGCTGATTCCGTCATCGTTATTGATCAGATTGAGTATGAAGTAGATTATCGCTTCGCAAAACAAAGGATACGACTTCGGTATTCACCCGATATGAAAGACATTTTTGTTGTAGAGCCTGATGGTTCACTTACACCTATACGTATATTAAACAAGATTGAAAACGCACAGATCAAACGTGAAAAAGTACGCTTATGTAAAGGAGATGAATAGCTATGGATTACACCGCAAGATATGGGCTGGAATTTAACCCCTTCTTAAAAAACTCAAAAGAAGTATTGGTAGAAACTGAGGAATACAAAGAAACCCTGTTTCGCCTGAATTATCTTTTATCCACAAAGGGATTTGGACTTCTTACCGGAAGTGCCGGAAGAGGTAAAACAACTGCTATCCGAAACTGGGCTGCCGGACTAAATCCATCCTTATATAAGGTAGTATATTCCAGTCTGTCTACTCTGACTGTCCAGGATTTTTACCGAAATCTCGCTTCCGAACTGGGAGCGCAGCCGGCATTTCGCAAAACTGATAACTTTAAGATCATCCAAAATGAAGTAACAAGGCTTGCTCTTGAGAAAAGGCAGATCCCCGTTATCATCATTGATGAAGCGAACTATATCAGCAATGCAGTACTCAATGATCTAAAAATGCTTTTTAACTTCGAGATGGATTCCCGAGACAGAGCCGTTGTGCTTCTTGCAGGCCTTCCGCAATTAAACAGTACACTTCGTCTCAGTATCCATGAACCATTCCGTCAAAGAATTGTGATGAATTATAATCTTGAAGGCATGACGAAAGCAGAAGGGCATGATTATATAATCACCAAACTAAAAGGTGCCGGCTGCACTCAGACTGTATTCGAAAAGAATGCCATAGAAGCAATCCTGAATGCTGCCAATGGAACACCTCGAATGATCAATAAGCTCTGCAATGCCAGTCTGTTATTCGGAAACAGTTCAAACTTAAATATCATAACTGCCGAAGCAGCCATGCAAGCAATCAATGACTGTGAACTTGGCTAGCTAAAAACCATCCCGCAATTAATCTGCAGGATGGTTTTTTCATTAAATAAAATGCCAAAACACCAGCAATTATTCTGCTTGACACATCAACTTTATATTTTAGGAAGCATTATTTAATCTGAAGAATTAAGCCTCATTTAATTTGCTGGATGACAATAAGCTGTCCTATTCTTCAACTTTCTATTAATTTCACTGTTCAGAATAAGATAGTTTGCTATTGTCGCAATATTCTTTTTATGTTTGGCTGGCAATTTTATTTCGCATTCTATGGTACTACCATCTTCAAGATATATGACATATGTATATTCTCGATTTATTACAAAGTGCTCAATATTTTTATCTCCAGAAGTTATATTTTCATTTTTGAATACTTCTTCGTCAATTGTTTCTCCAGAACAAGAATCTCTCATTGTAAAAAAACGACGAGCCATATATTGACCACTTTCAATTGTAATAAGACCATTATCTCGATTTATTTTACCAAAATTAATTTCCGTTGGAACATCTTTATATATTTTCTTTCCATACTCGCGTAATGCATTTTGCCAATCTTCTTGCAATACTTTACTTGCAATCAATTCAGATCCTTTCCTCTTTGTACTCATTGTAAATACATTCGCAATAACACCAATCCAACTAATAATCCTGTATTTTTTGTTTTTTGTTCTTTCAGGTTTTAGAATCTCAAAATAATATTTCATCACCATCATTTTTGGCACAATATCATCATTGCGCAAAATAGAATTAATAACAGTGTGTGCATTTAAAATTCTTGTTTCATCAGCCATCCCATTTTCTGTTTTAAAAAAAGCTTTAAATTCGTCGGCTCCGCCTGTTTCAGTTTTCAAAACAATCTCTATAAAATCCAAGTATTCATTTAAATCAGAAAGTAATCTTGAATAAAACGAATCATTTTTAAACATATTCCATACAAATGTACCCGAAGCATATTTTTTTTCGTTAACTTCGACATCTTCTTTAATTTTATAGTCGTTGGAAAGTTTAGTTATTTTATATTCGATTTCTTTGTTAACATTGCAAATAAAGTATTGATAGAATAAATCATCTCGAGTATATTTGACTTTTCCATAAAGCTTGTTACATTTATCTTGTATTTGGGTCCATTTTTTCGTAGTTGACACAAAATTATCTTTAAATGCATATGCTCTAATTATGTCTAATCCGTCCAATTCTACACTTTTGTTATTTATGTCTATAAAATAGTCTACACAAAATTTCCTCTGTGTTTCTGTTCCTTCAATCTCATTGACAATTATATTCAATTCGCTTTCTAACAGCGCCATCAGTAATTTCTCTTTGTTTTCTATTGACAGCGGAGAAATTCTTTCCACTATGCTTCTCCAAATTCTCCGAAAATCATCTCTTTGGTTCTGTATATCATTTGCACAAATAGCTTGGAACAACACGTTATTTTTACTTTTTATAGTCTCATAATCAAATTCAAAGTCCAGTGCTTCATTAAAATATTTAAAGGATTCATTATATATTACACAAAGATTCTCCATTTTTCGTTCTTGAGAAACAAATTTATTCAGATAGTCAATCATAAGGGTTATAACCGTTATTCTTTGTTGCCCATCTATTATTTCGAACTCTTTTGGCTTTGAAATACTTAATATAAGCGTTCCCAAAAATTTTGCCCCTTGTTTTAAATCATCTATTAAAATCTGAACATTCTCTGTAGACCAACGTATTTCTCTTTGATAACCAGGAACAATATACTTTCTGTCACTTTCCAGAACGACTTTTCTTTCTCTTCCTCCTCTTGGGACATCACAGATTGTCAATTCATCAGAACAAAAAAATTCATCGACTTTCTTGATTCCACTCAAATTCATCATACCTTATTTTCTCCTCTTTAAAGTAAACTAAACCCAGATCCTATCTGTTAAAACCTTTCAATCAAATGATTCAACATATTATAATACACATCCAATCATAGAGATCCACAGTAGAACCTAATTATATCTCCCACATTTCGTATTCTTGTAATCGTGCCGACTCATAAACCAATCTTAGATTTTCTTCTAAGATATTTCCAAACTGCTCGTGCGTATTACCTGGAATATATAACTTCTCTGCTGCCCATATTGCATTCAGATGTTGATTTCTACACTTTTCAAATTGTGACATCAATATGTGCGCTTGATTCCCATCTGAATTATCAAATATAAGTGAATAAAGATAGTAATTATAATTAACAAATTCTTTTAAATATGCTTTTCTAGGCAATTTATTATTTTTGCTTGAATTAAGTTTTTTGCTCATAGGTGTCAAATTCCATATCTCATCATTTGACACATATGAACGAGGTACAAAATGATCCATATCAAACTTATTAATATCTAAACTATTACCGGTATATATTTCATATAAAGGCTTGCCCGTTAAATCAACTGTCATCTTCCATAAAGTTCTTACATTCTCTAAAGATCTTCTTTTTTCTTCAGATTCCGGTGCAATCTTGTACATTACGCCCGGTACTCCTGGATTTCTATCTTGAATAAAAATTGCTTTATTATAACGAATCCATCCCATAATCACAGCATAATTATTTATCATAAAGTTACGCCATTCTTTATTGATGTGTATTTTTCTATTAAGCGGACAATCTGCATCCGTAATATTATAAAAGAAATCATTATTAACCTTAGTATATGCATTTAAGTATGCTATAAATCTTACGTAGCTTTTTTTGTCTATATATCCTTTTCCTTCTTTGTCTACGAATGGTTTTATCAGCCGATATGGAACATAATCTGTCAAATGATTCTTATCTTCAATCAATTTGTCTTCATATTTTTTGATTAAGAACATCAGTCGATCTCTTGATGGAGTCTTATTAGCCAACTCATCTCTTGAATTTTCGTATAAAATTCTAATTACATGTTCTAGAAAGTTTTCCGCATTTCCATTTACTGTATGTCCTAGTCTAAGATGATAATGAGTGACTGTTCGCCAAGCACCCCAAATCATTTCTTCAATTACTTCTTCAAAAGTAAATGATCCATTATTGTTGGGTAATAATTTCATTATTGCTTCTAGCCAAAAAAACTTATATCCCTGATCATTATTACTTAAGAGATTTTCGAATTTCTTAATATCAAGTTGATTTGAATACAATGGCAAACTTATTTTTTTCATTTCATCCATTCCCACTTCACCCTTTAACCATTAATTTGCTTAGCTATGGCAAACAATTCTCTTATCTGTTTTTGTACTTCTTCAATGTCACTATCTGCGCCCCAACTAATTCTTATAGAATTTTCTATTTGATCTTCAGAAATCCCCATAGCTAACAGTACATAACTCGGAGAATAATTCTTTGATGTACAGGCAGAACCATTAGATACCCCACAATATTGTTTTGAGGAAATCATCAAAGCCTCCGAAGAAACCCCTTCCAAGCATATGTTTAAAGTAGTATCTACACCATAGTCTAAATTACCATTAACCAAATATTTTAAGTCAGATTTATTTAGTTCCTCTAATATTACTTCTTTTATTTTCTTGGCAGCCACTTCGTTTTTCTTGTATTCTGTCTCTGCTATTTTACATGCTTCCCCACATCCCGCTACCAAAGCAACTGGAACAGTACCGGGTCTCAACCCACGTTCCTGTGAACCTCCAAACTGAATTGCCTGAACTGGCGGTAATCTATATGACTTTCTCCTCAAAACTAACACTCCGACCCCTTGAGGACCTCCTAATTTGTGTGCGCTAAACGTCAACATGTTGTATTTTAATACTCTTATTTCTTCAACCAGTTTTCCACAACTTTGAGTCGCATCAGTATGGAACAAAACATCCTTACCAGCAAGTTTTTCACCAATTTCATACACTGGTTGAATTATCCCTGTTTCATTATTAACATGCATTACACTCACAAGAAGAGTTGTATCCTTAACCTTACTGATAACCTCCTCTGTGCGAACACGACCTGATTTGTCTGGATTGATATAATCCACTTCAAATCCTTGTTTTTCTAAATTTTTAATTGTTTCTAAAACTGCCTTATGCTCAATTGATGTAGTAATAATGTGCTTCTTTCCTGTTTTCTTGGCATAGTCTACAAGGCCTTGAATTGCTATGTTATTACTCTCAGTTGCTCCGCTAGTAAAAAAAATCTCATCTGTTTTTACACCAAGCAAACTTGCCACTTGTTTCCTTGCATTCTCTACAACTTCTCGAGCTCTTTCTCCATAAATATGTGTTCTACTATCTGCATTTCCAAAAGAATTCTTATACACATCAATCATCTTATCCAGCACTCGATTATCTATAGGCGCCGATGCATTATAGTCCAAATATATGCTCATTTTTACTTCTCCTTAAGTGCAAGTTTTATTAAATCATCATGACTTTTTATAAAGCCTGTTCCACACAAATATGAAATACCTCTCTCTAAATTCAGTCTGAAATATTTTGCAACCGTATCATCATCTGTTGGCAATCCCATTTGCACACACCATGCCTTAACTAGTGCCTCATACAATTCATAGTACTCTCCACCAAAAGTAAACCAGGACATTTCAAGATTGCTATCTGCTATAATTGGAATATCTGCTGGTAACGTTTTTTCACTGAGAGAATAACACAGGGCCCAACGGCACAAGATATTCCAATTTTTAATTCCTGTCTTCCCCTTCAATCTGGACAACTGCTCTTTTGCCTGTTGCGAAAGTCTCACTTGTTTCATTATCATTTTTTTGCTCCAATCAAATACCCTCTCTCAATCGAGGTGCTTTTTGTTGTTTCATCATATTTTAACGTAAATTCATCTCCTACATTTTCCTTCATAAGATCATAATAACGTTCGTCTATCTCTGTATCGGTAGACAAAATAATGGTTTGCTCTCCTGCATTAGGAAAATAAGTTTGTATTATCGACGTTCTGTGTACTGAGTCTAATCTTGATAACGGTGTGTCTATAATGACAGGTAATTTTTTCTTTGAACACTTTGCTAATGCCCATAATGTTGCAATAACCATTAACTGCTGTTCTCCTGCAGAAAGGGAATCCTTTCTAATTTCTTTTCCGTCCTCTGAAATATAATGAATGCTTAAAGTTTCAGCATTCATCTCCACCTTATCAATCAAATTCTTTTTATTTGCTAATTCTTTATAGCATTTCGTAATTGTCTCCGCCAAAATACCGGTTTTCCGTTTTTGAAGCTCTATCTGATATTTTTCGATTATACTTAATGCTATATTTGAATACTTAATTGTTCTATCTACGTTATCACGTAATTCTGCAGTAGACAAATATGACTCTACATATTTGCTAAACTCTGTATTAGCACTTATCACACGGGAATTTGCTGCGCTTTTTTGCTGTTCGAGTTCTGACATTTTAATCTGATCATTAATCAAAGTTTGCTCTGCCTTCTTTATTTTATTGTAAATATCTTGCAATTCTTTATCATTAATATCTAATGCTAAGTAACTATCCAATTCAGAAATTTGACGCTCTAGTTTTTTCTTTGTTCGAAGGATACTCTTTGTCTCGTATGCTGTTTTTTCTAAAACACCTTCAATCAAATTGTTTATTTGAAATAATGCTTGATCAGATAATTCATATATAGGTTCTTCTTGAGTCTTATTAGTTGTAGACTTAACATAATTCACAAAATCAAAACTGCTCTTATTATCTCCCTCATATAATTGAGAAAACTCTTGTAGTAACGTTTCTAACTGTATTACCGCTTCTCGCATTATTGCATCATTATGTTCGTCCACAGCCTGAAGTTTAATTTCACCAATCAAATCACTTACCAACAACAATGGTAATTCACTTGCTGATAATTCATATAAACGGCTTCCCTCCATGTTGAGATCTGATATTAAATCCGCTCTTTTTTGGATTGTTAGCTGTTTTTTCTCAACAGCGTCTCCGCCTTTTACAGTATATTGTTGATGCAATGATTCCAATTTAGCATTATCCTCTACTAAGACATGTGTAAGCTTTTCTATTCTAGAATCTATCTCAGACAAATCAGCCACCGCTTTTTCCTTTTCTTCTCTGAGTTTCTGTACACCTTCTGCAGTTTTATTATCATTGCCATCTTTATTCACATTTTTTAGATTTCTTAAAATATCATTTCCTAACACATCCAATACAGTTATTCCAAGCATTGAGCGAATAGCATTTTTAAGCTGTATATTTGTCCCATCAACAGCCATCTCTGCAATTTTTTCGCCGTCAAAAAAGAAGAAACTAGATAACGCACTTGGCAGAATACTTTCAACAAACATCGGCCAATTATTCGTTAAAAATTCGCTGTATGTTTCATCCTTGTACACACAAATTTCTTCTATGTTTTTTTTGTTTATACTATTCCACTGTCTTTTAATTAAATAATGTTCTCTAACTCCATTATCTATTTCAAACTCTAATTCAACACTACACATCTTATCGTCTGCGTTTTTATTTACAAATGATCTTAGGTACTGTATGTAAGATCTTTTTTTACTTTCAGAATATGCAAAAGAATTAGAACCATATAAGGCAAGGAGAATCGCTTCAAGAAAAGTCGTTTTTCCCCTTCCATTCATTCCACCAACTAATACAATTGGTTTTTTGCCTTCAAACATGAATTCGTTGTCTCCTGCATAAACTCCAAAATTATGTAGTTTCAATCTCTTTATTATCATCTGCTATGCATCCTCATCTTCTCCAAATTCTGATTCTAATGGTTGGTAATCTAAAAATTTTTCGTTATACTTTCCACCGTTTATTTTTTTTCGAATCATTATTTCTGAATAATACTGCGTTGCGTCTTCTTCATTTTTAAAGAATGTTTTTCCGAAAGTATTATTTATATCATCAAGAATACCTTTTCTTTGATTTATTCCGGAAGCTTTGTTTTCAATATCTATCAAGGTATACATCATTTCGAATGCAAGTTCTTCATCTGGATACATCTCCTCACAAACTTGTTTCAGAATATCCCATTCTACACATCCAAAATTTTCATTATGTATCCACTCTGGATCAACAAAGTGTTTTCCCATAACCTTTTCATATATCCTTGGAACTGTATCATCAAATTCATGTTTATCATTCACCCAAATTCGTCGAATTGCTTGTAATTCAGGAATTTGTATTAACTCAAGATCATGAAATTCTTCTGGACCATTTTCATTTATTTCTTTCTGAATTGAGAGTAATTTTTCTAACCATTGCTCTCTAACTTCCTTCTTATAAGGTCCATGAAAAAGCTTTCCATAATTTCCTTGAAGATTTCCTTTCATTCTTCTGAAACTTCTTCTTTCTCTATCTCCCTCTTCGTTCCCAAATTCATTTCTAAATTCTAAAAGAATACTCATCCATTCTTTTTCTTGGTCATTCGCAATCATGGCTTCCATCGACTTATCCTTTTCTACCATAGTACATACCCAACAACCAAATCTACTTTTACCACATGTAGGCGCTGATTTATCTACTTGCATAGGACATTCATTATCTGCTGTTGCTCCTTTATACATAGCAAGAAGTTGATTATTAGAATAACCCCATGGGTTCTTATACTGCATTAAGAATGCCCAAACATCATCATCACTCCAATCTTCCATTGGAGAAAAAACCAATTCATTAGCTAATGTTGGGTTCGGACTAAGAAGTTCTCGTACTCTTTTCTTTTCTAGATTTGTCATAGTTCGATTTCTTCTAGAACTTTCTTTTTTTCTTGTTCCCAAAACAAGAATTATTTCTCCATGCTCCGCTATTTTATTTTTTATAAATGTATTAACCGGTTGAATTTTTAATCTATCCGTACACCATCGATATTTCATTCTAGGAAATGGATATCCTCTTCCTATCAAATTTACCCAGAACGTATTATTATAATCAGGTATAAGTCTCTCTGGAATAAATGGTAGATTTTTCTCTTGTGCTGAGCACTTCATAGCATCTAATGATTTTTCAACCCATTTTGACACTACAGGCGATTCTACCAATGTGTCTGTATTCATTATATGAATAGGTTTTCTTCGATCTTTTTCTGGTAGGGCTTCAATTGCCAACCACACAAGTTGAACAGCCGCCGTACTATCTTTACCGCCTGAATATCCAATCATCCATGGTATATCATCCGCCAAATATAAATTTTGAATTGTGACCAACAACCCATCGATCAATTCCTTTGAAACTGCCATCATTGTCCCTCTATTCTACTAATGTTTTTCTTAACTGCATTTCTGCATTATTTTCCTCCGCTGACAGAGGTATTCCTATTTCTTTTTTTATTACATTTGCAATAAGTAATGCTGCCTTTTTATTTGTTATAATTCTTCCATTTTTTCCAACAGCTCTCATATACCACTGTTTTGAATTTCTGCTCCAATTTATATTTTCAAGCTTTCCCAAATATTCCGTTGGATCTATTCTGTTATTATAAAAATAATTACCTACTCTTCCCAAAGCCTGAATTACAATACTCTGTGTTACAATAAAATTTTCCCTTAAATCGATCTTAGTTATTTCGTGATTTTGCAACTCCTGCCATTGTCTCATATATTTCACTACTAAACTCCAGTATTTTAGCAAGAACTGTTCAATTCCTTTTCCCTGACCACGTCCTACTATAAATTTGTTAGACGTATAAAACGTATTCAACGTAAATAAATTAGAAGAATATTTTCCTAATATATCTTTTTCTTTATCTGTATACATGTTTAAGAATTCAATATTCCAAATAACACTTCTTGTTATTACTGCCATCTCATCTCTTGAATCATATAATTCCGAAATTGAATTGGATGTTTTGACAGCATTCTTATTTAAATCAGTAAATATTTGCTGACTTCTTTTCAAACCTTGATCTGAGTAAAATACAATAGAAATCGTTTCATTTTCTAAAGAAGAATCTTCCTTTAAGGCCTCTAGAATAGCCGCCTTTCTATGCTGCCCATCGTTAATGAGAAAATGTGCATCCATAGACACTTCGAGAATACCTGTGTCTTGATTCTTCTCATTCGATTCATATTTATAGTGTCCATCTATAGAGGCTGCAAGTGCAGAAAAAACATATGAATCTCGATTTTCTAAAATGTATTTACTAATAACAGGTATTCTTACCTCATTCAATTTTCTCTGTGCACGATATTCCGGAAGAACAAATTCATCTTCGGCAGGAAATAACTTATTTAACATTTTTAGCGGAACCATTGCTATATAATATTCTGATTCAGCTTGAATTCCTCTTACAACAGGAAATCTATATACAAACTCCATAATTCCTCCCACGAATAAAAAGAGATATACTTAAGTATCTACTTAAGTATATCTCCGCTTTATCGAGGTGTCAATTTGTAATTAATAATTCTTAAAATTAACTATAAATTTCTCCACCAAGTTTGCCTTAACTATCCAATCAACAATCGATGGAGTAACATCCGTTATTTTTGCTTTTCCGCTAGTTACTTTCACAATGAATTCTTTTATCTCGTCACTCAAATTTAGGTTTTGCTCAAGTTGATCCACTTGGCTTATCCCCTTGCACAAAAGTTCCAGGCGCGTATGAATCCCATCATCTTTCAGTAACAATCCCGCCCACTCATTACCATTATTTATATTAGACTTTATTATTGCAATTTGATTTCGATCTTTCACCAAACCACCCATTGAAGACAGTTTCGCTGACAAACCTGCAGTCTTTTTCTGATGAAAATCTTTCCACTCTTTGGATAAATTCGGGGTTACTTTTCGATTAAAATGTTGCTTTGCAGCTGTTAATTCAGATTCATCAACAACACATGAAACAATTACATTCTCAAGCTTTTCTATAGTTTCTTCTACATACTGAAGGGTTTCCTCACTCAATTTAAACTCAAGCTGTTTACTTGCCTGTGACAGTTTTCCCATAGATGTAGCAAAGTCTATCACCAGAGAAGAATACTCCGCATCATTTTTTTGTTTCTTCTCTGCATCATGCGCAGCTGCTTCGATAGTGTCCAATTGTTTTAAACTTTTAATAGTTTTTTTTATATCATCCGTTAACACTTTTCCTCACCTCCGCAATTATATCCTTGCATGCTTGGATATTTTTCTTTTCATTTTCATATTTCTTAGATTCATCATCAGCATTTGATGGAATATGATTTTTCATTCTATTAGCAATTTCTTTATTTGCTTTTTCCACATCCGAATTCGCTATTGTAATCAATCTAAGAAAATCTGTTAAAGCAAATACTGGATCTCTACTAAATTTGAGAAGTAATTCCTGCGTGTTACTTGTTTCTACAATTTGATTCGCAGTCCTAATTGCGCTTAAAATCGAGCTAGCATTTTTGTTACAAGTATTAATCAATGAAACATCGTAATGAATCGCCACACTCACATGACTTAACTGTGCCTGGTTATAAAACTTCTTGATATTCAAAATGATATCTTTGATATCTTCCTCATCATCGATATCATCCACGTCTATAATTTGTTTAATGACATTCATCTTTTCTTCAAGAATTTTTTGTTCTTCCTCAACAACAGTAGTAATTCTATCAAGAATGAACTTAAGATGTTCACTTATAAGTCTTCTCTTTCTGACCGGATCATCTAATTGCAAATCCTCATCAGCAAATACTAATCCTGTATTGATAACCTTTCTAACCGCCTTATTAAATGCAACGTAATCAAATTCATAATTTGTAGAGTTGATTGCTGTACCTTGTGGCAAATTATAATATTGCAAAACACAGTTTCTTATATCAAGTCCATCAGACCCATTCATTTTTTTCAATAAATCATTCCAATTTTTCGAATGACCATTGTTACTATTATCTGGAATATTTTTTTGCAAAAGCATTTCCACACTAAAATTCTGAGGACTTTGGTAGTTTTTGCATTGACCATTTAAAATGAGTCGATAATACTCGGCCGCTGTAGCATATGTGAAATAATTAATTTCTGTCTGATTATAACGCACAATCGACTGTACAATTATTGGTTTTATGCTTTCAGTCCATTTCTGAACTCTGAACAAGTAGTCTGTAGACCCTTCAAAATTCCATGACTTCCCTCCAACTTCACTCCAACGTACAAAAGCCTCAATTATCTTTCTGGATTCAATTGAAGCTGGCAACGTAACTACTGCATCACTCTTCATTGTTTGGCGTTCAAAGGCTACCAAAAACTTGTTAGCAGTATCTTTAACTCTTACCATTGCATCAATGGGAACACCTTCTGATGCCCAATCTATTACAGCATACAAATAAGCATTTATATTTTTTCTGGCATCGTTCAATGCTCTTACATTTGCAGTAGTTTGTCCAATATTCAATTTGTATGATTTATCCTCAATCCACTTATCGACTTCTTTCAAGGCAATCGCGACCTGTTCATTTTCTTTTACGATTTGTTCTTTTTCTTTGTCGGCTTTCTCTTGATGAACTTCTAATTGTAACGAAACATCTGTATCCGTTATTTCAACTTTTTTGCCATCAAATATTGGAAGATCTAATTGTTCGTAAACACTATCTGCAATACCACCAATATATCTAATTCCTTTTTTTGTGTATACATTATTTGTTCCATCACCCCATATATACATAAACTGAGTTAATCGAATTTTAGTATTGTCATCTAAGTCATTTCTATTGTATATTGCATTCTGTAACGTAGTATCCATACCATCAATTGGGGATCTCTTCTTTGGAAAATTCTTAATATCGTCTAATGCATGCTTCAAATATGGTTCTAAAATTTCTCTCATCAATGCACGTGGATGTCGCATGTTTGTGTCTTGTTTTTTATACAAAAACATTATAGCTCGTGGCGTAAATGGGAACAGATTAATTGTAGAATCTCCTAATTTATATTCACCCCAACCATTACCCATTGTCACCTCATGAATCGGATATGTATCTTTTCCGGCTTTATTCGCAATCCATTGTTCAATCTCATGCTCAGACAAAGAGACTGTATTCAAGTACCTTGCAAAAAATTCAATTAGCCCATTAGCATCATTATCAAACATATCTTCAGGGACGTTAATAAAATGTTCGATTCTTCCTTTTGTATTTACACGAAATTTATCAATGTAATAACCATCTGTCGAACCGACAATAGAATTAATTCTACAAAGATTTTTATCTTTGTAGCCTTTCTTATTAGTTAGTAAGGCATCGAGAAGCGAATCATCCACTCCTGATGCAGCAGTTATATCTTCTATAAGAATAGTTAGTGTTTTCCCCTGTTTATACAATTCTTGTCTGATTTCCTGTATTACCAAACCCAAATCACCAGGTTCAAGTCCTGCACACCTCTGAATTACTTTCTCTACAAACAAATTAATATAATCAACTATTTGTTTTACAAAAACATCGTTATCAATTAATTTGTTTGCAATTTTTCTTGCCTTTTCATCCGCACCAGAATTTAGTAATTCATTAAAAAATTCAGAATCAATTTCAAAATCTGATTGTATAAACTCTGCCGCCTTATCATTAGGTTCTGCTGTTTTGTTCTCAGCAAATTTACAATAAATTCTTTCAATCGGCCCCTCTTCAGACATTAATCTTTCCTTAAATAACGAATTTTGCAGCAGTGCTACTAAATGCTGACGATTTACGCGATTTATCATTCTTTCTCGATCTTGACCAGCTCTTCCGTCATCACTTTCAACCAGATTTACAAAAGTATAATAAATCGTATTTTTTAATTCGATTTCTGGTATGGTTGTTGATGCTGATGCCAGTTTCTTATACAAATCCTTATTAGGCATATTTTGAATTTCAGGTATCTCTATTAACTGCTTTATTGTACCTTTCAACGTATTGTCAGCTCTTTTAATAGGTAATACAACCTCATTGTCACTTTTGCGAATCATTAGCATAGTATAAAACCAACGAATTAGATGTGATTTTCCTGCACCACTTGCTCCTTTTACTAAAACAAACTGATCCTCTTCACTTGGAGAAAAGAAAAGATCAAATACTTCTTCCTCACTTTTAGGTTGCTTTCTATCTTGTGGAGTAATGTCAGCATGTTCTGTCACATAAAGATTTTTCATAGGTACATGTGTTGCTAAAAAGTCACCTTGTGAATTATTAATTACATCCGGGCGAAAGACGTCTTTATATCTTTTCTTAGCTATTTCAATATTCATCTTTTAACCCCCTTGTATATAATTGCTGTAACTGGCTCATTAAACAATTCTTTTGAAGGATAAAGAATCCACTTATTTCCTTGGTCACTGATGTACTTTAAAGTTATTTCACCATTTTCATGTAATTCGCGAAGTGCACTTGATAATGCAATATTTAGGTTTTTCTCACTTGTTTCTGATCTCGACAAAATTCTACCGTACTGGTTGAATTTTGTCATAAACTCTTCCATTTGATATTCCTTCTTTTTTTCCAAATTCATAAGCTTTATTACATCTTTCACAAAAATATATGCATTAGGAAGAAAGACAAATCCATTCATATAGCCGAACCCCAAAAATTGGGCCCAAAAACGCCATCCTCTGGCCATAGGTGCCGTAATCTGCTGCCCCGATTTCTCAGATAAGTAATTCAGCATTTCGCTATCTGATATTGAACTATATTTATAAATTTTTTCATCCAAATTTACTATTGCATTCGTGCATTTATAGAACTGCTCATCCGCATAATTATCTAGCTTCGAAATAATAAATAATCTCAAGTCTTCTATGGTTTTTATCTGATCTTTTGAAACAAGAGCTGATACATAGTTATCTTGCACATCCACTAACTTCAATTCTGTTGCTGTCTTTAATATTGTTGAAAAATATGATGATCCTTCGTATATTCCGCTTGGTTCCATTAGTACCTGTAATTCAGTTCGCGAAATATTTTTTTTTGATGTCACAATTTTATATAAAGCATATACTCTTGCTGGTATCGCCTCTGTAACCATTTTCCCTGTAAACATATATCTCCTCCTATCTAATGACAGTTCCATCTACTTGATCTGTAAGCATCTTCCCTGTACTGCTAGATACACAAAAATCTTCTACAGAAACGTGTATAACGTATCTTTTTCGATTTAAATATTTGTATATTACCTGGTATTCATTTCTGGCCTTTTCAATATTATCACTATAAATAGCCATTACCAAACCCGAAATATAGAATCCATCATCATGTGCCTGCAGAGCTTTCAACTCTTCATAATTCATGTAATTAATTCCTGGCATATCGGCTTCACACACATCTTCTATAGAGTCAGAAACCACGACATTAGGTTTGTATCTTTGTATTAAATCTTTTACCTTTTCACTTGTAATAATTACTACTTCATTTGTATGTGAAAAGAACTCCTTTGCATCATCCGTTAATTCCTTTTCTGGACCTCTAACCTCAACTACAAGAGGAAAACGATTCCTTTCTGTAATAATGCTATTTTCATGACAATTACAGCCTGGACAACATTCAGATACTAAGGGATATGTTTCATAGAACATTTCAGACCAACATAATTTCTCTGCTTTTTCAATAGAATTTCTAATCGTAGAAAAAGCACTTTGAGACTTTAATGACTCCTCTTCTCTAATGCACTCAAACATCTTTCTAGCTTCATTTGTATCCTGTGTAATGACATCATTTAATATTTTGACAGTAAATATATATCGATTTTCCGCATCTAAATCTAATCCTGTAATCCTAATTTGATTTCTTCTATTTAATAGCAGTAACACATTGATATTCCACTTTTCATCAGTATCATTACCCTCTTCAAAATAATTGATTTTGTTGTAATTTGGTTTTGTAGAAGCCATAATTGCAATCGAACCACCTTGCCACTGATTATTTGGATTACGATACATGCTCCACCAACGTCCCCAAAATTTATCTGTTGTGAGTACTTTATTAACATGATTAAACGCTCTAGAAATATCATCGTCTTCGATACACATGACACTTATACATGGTAATCCATCACGTCCCCCTCTTCCTAATTCCTGATAATATGTATCTGCACTTTCAGGCATATATAAATGCATAACTGTTCTGACGTCTGGCTTATCTACTCCCACGCCAAATGCAGACGTAGCAATCATTAAATCATAGTTATTGTTCGTCCATTCATCGATTAACGTTTTTCTTTCATCAGATTTTGTTTCACCTGTAAAAGTATGCACATTTCCATATCCATGATATTCAAGATATTCCTTCCATTTCTTTGCTTCATACGGTGCATTTACATACAATATCATAGGATGCGGAAGCAAATTAACACAATCCAATATTTTTTTTCGCTTATCAGAATAATTTTTTGCCTTTAAATACACAAATCGCGGTTCTTTTCTTAACGAATCGCACCTTATTTCTATCCATGCATCATCCACTGCAAAAAGCTGTTTAAGCGCAAACACCGTATCATCACGATAGGTAGCAGATAATAAAAACAATCTTATCTCCGGATTTACTTTTAGCAACTCATTTTTCCAAGGACTCAAGCATTGATAATCAACTCTAAAAAAGTCTCCCCACGCAACTACAATGTGGGCCTCATCAATAATAATATTTTTCAAATATCTATCTGCATTGGCTTTCTCAATCATGTTAATAAATTGATCATTCTTAATTAACGCTTCTGGAGAAATAAAAAGAAGTCGCATCGTTTTATTCTCAACTGCCCTTTTAATCTCCGTAAAATTTTTTGTTCCACTATAATAACAGTAGATCTCTTTCTCTTTTGCACCTCTAATATTTGCTCTCGCAGCCCTTTCTTGATCTATCGCTAAAGAAACAGTAGGCACAATTACTATGGACAATCCTCTTTCTTCATATCCTAATGCTTGAGTAACCAAACTTTTTCCCCCACCTGTTGGCATTGAAATAAGAGAAGTAAATCCTTTAGGAATGTTTAATGCTCCATATACACAAAGTTTCTGTTCCAATGATTTAAAGTATTTAAATCCGGTTATCTGTTCTATAAATGAATTAGTCTTGAGATTATACTTTGACTTCTGTTCTGGAATATTTGTATTAATATCAACAAATGCATCTGAAATAAACGATTTGTTTGGAACGTACTGAGGTGTATCATATACTGCATAATATTTTCCATTATAAAAATCACAATATATCCCATATTTCTCTAAATCCGAAAATTCTCCCGCTCTATCAAATCTAACAGACTTCTGATATGACAACATAAATCCACGGAGTGCAACTAAATAATCTGCTATTCCACATTGTCCCGCAGTAAATCTCTTATGAGTGTTTACTAAACGAATAGCAACACTTAACAAATATACTTCTCTAGATGAATAAGAAACGCCTATTTTTTCAAAATCCAATTCATCACACTCATAATTTATTATTTTTTCAATCTCGTTTATTACGCACTCTATTTTCATTTTTTACCAACCACAAAAAGCAAGCAGATTCTAAACGAATAATCGGTTTAGATAAACTCTCGTATATTATTTCATACTGTTGCTTTAACTCCTTTATAGATTCTTTACCCTTAACACTATAGTAGTTCGCATGAGATTCCTTCATTGATAAAATCTGATCTATCATTTCTTTTGCACCAGATATATTTGATTCTTTTTGAAAATTCTCTCTTGCTCGTTTTCGTGCAATTAAGCTACTTTGATCAACAAGTTTTTCCCATTTTTCTTCTGGATACTGACTTTTAAACCAATCAAGATTACTTGCTCGAAATCTTGACGGTATTCCTAAAAATCCATTTTCTTTTCCTCGTCTTCCAAGGTGATCAATTGTATCATCCTGATTGAAATATCCCATCTGAGAAACTCTCTTATGCTCAGACAATACAGTTTTATCGGGGACATTACTATACGCTGAAAAACCCACAGGGACAACTTGCATTGAAGAAGCCAAATACTGCCTAAACATTCCGAGTGCATATAAAGAAACACCTGCCTCTAGCAATAGTCTCTCATTAGGTTCTATTGAATATGTATACACAAACCCCTTCCAATTTACGCATGACTCTGCTGCAAATGCTGCACACATACCCTTATATGAACTCATAGCATTTTCAACTATACAATCAAAAATCTCGTCTCCCGGAGCATAAAAATGTATGTAATCATTTTCGATCGCCATCTGTCGATCAAAAGTTCCCATTATTAATCTATTATTGCGAGTTACATGCTTCTTCTTTTCCTCTTCCAAGCCTCTTTGTGCTTTAATAATCACTTCGTTTTGTTTTTTTGACATATAATAATCCCAATTTGGTGGAATCAAAAACGAGTTTTGCGCAGATCTCACAGAGAAATTATTCTCATCAAATGCAACAACCCCCTCCTTTTCCCCTTTTTGCAATACGCCAAATCCAGCAAGTGAAGCCCAACTCATCATTGTGTCTGCAAACATTTTATTTTCATTAAATTGATAATTATACAACAGCCTTTCTAACTGTAAATACAAAGGTCTGTATCTCATAGCTGCTGTATCAAATATTTGTTCTCTTTGAACAGTTTCACGCATATTCTCTGCTTCTTTAATTAGTTCAGGAATTAAGCGATATAAACCGAATTCAAAATCAGTTTTAATAGAGTCTGTAATTTTATGATTTATATCGTTCATAATAATTTCTAGACCACTTAGTGACTGATTAAAAACATTCAATCCATCATCCCAGAATCTAAAAATCTGTTCCTCGTAACTGTTAATAGAATGTATTACAACTGATATAACTTGCTTTTCTACATTTCGTCCCATTCTGTCTAAACGACCAATACGTTGTTCAATTGTATTAATATTCCACGGTAAATCTACATGAACTATATAATCTGCAATTTGAAGATTGCGCCCTTCCCCTCCAGATTTATCACACACAAGAATTTTACAATCTGGATCTGACTGAAATCTGTAAATATTTATTTCTGCTTCATCTCGGTCTATTGACTCTGAGAATCCTGTTACCTCGTCTCCAAATATCCCTCGCAAGACATCATAATATGCATCAAATGTCTCAATTTGATCCGTAAACACAACGACCTTTTTCCCGAATAGCTCTTCGTCAATATAATGAACTAGTTTTATTAATCTTGATGGATGTGTTTCCACATCATCCATAATATTTGCAAGATTCTTTACGGCATCAATTTCTTCATCTAACCATCGTGTTGCAGTTTTGATTACTTCTACAGGGATATCTTCTTTTTTCTTTAAACTATTAAGCCGAGAAACATATGCCCACGGAGAGCTAAAAAAAGCTTCAATTAAAGGTTGTACAATTTCCTTTACATTATCCTCATCTAATTCTCCTTCTTGGGCCAATATCCATTCTTTTAATTGTCGATATGCTTCATTCTCATAATAGTTTGTCTCTTCGTTTATTTCATATGTAATCTCACATAATGATCTTTCTGCGAACTCTCCCTCTGGATCCTTAGGATAAACGCCCAATACGGCTCTTCGTCCTCGAATGATGTTTCGTTCAATCTGGAAATTATCACATATATATGAGACTATAACCTGGATATCATATATTCCAAAATCTTCTGCTGAAGTGTCTAATCGAGATACCATATCAAATAATTTTGCATCATCAATAATATCAGCCAAATCACTCAAATTCTCTTCTATTACCTCTAATTCTTCCTGAACATCTTCATCTTCGTGCGGATCTTCAGCCTCTATCTCTGGGAGCAATTCATTTTTAAAACTATCTACTTCATCCAAAAGAGAATATGTTAATCTAGATATTTTATTTTGTTTCTCAACAAGTACACCAAACGTTTCCAAAGACATCTCATCATATTTATCGGGCAATATCAATCTTAACAAATCTAAATATTCCTCTTGCCTTTGTTGAATAGGGGTTGCACTGAGTAAAATAACATTATCTGCGTTTCTGCTCAAAGTATGAATATATTCATAACATGCTCCTATCCTAAGATAATTGTGCACTTCATCTACAATAACAAAATTCCAACTTGATACACATATATCCTTTTTCAAATCCTCAACAGCAATAAGTAAAATATAATTTCCATTTCCATTATCACCTTCTAATAATCCAAATTTAAAAAGTAATTCTGTCCGCCATTGCGCAATTAAAGATTTAGGTACAGTAATTAACACTTTTTGACTCATCTTATTTGTCAAAAAAATTTTTAAGACCGAACAAGCTTCAATGGTCTTTCCAAGACCAACCTCATCAGCCAACATATATCTACAACGATCATTTTGTAAGCATTGCATTATTGTATTGAGTTGAAAAGCTTTTAAGTATATTTTACATCCTGCTAATTCTTTGAATCCGAGAATGGAATTGTCGAGAATGTTCATCGTATCTTTTACAATTTGACGTCCTAAATACCAGCACGGATTTTGGAATTCATATTTTTTAAGCTGGTGAGTTGGATTCGCACTTCCTGAAATAAAAGAAGAAATTAGATACTTCTCATTCACACAACTATATTCTCTGGTCACTAAATCTTGTAAATAATACTCATAATAATCCTCTTCTTTTCCTTTATATTCAACAACTATTGCTGTCTTTCCGTTAACCTTTACTGCGGAACCTTTGAATAAATGACAATGATCTAAGGCTTCTATTGGAACTTCATGTACTTCATCCGGAATATACTCGAAAAACTTTTTTTGTTCAAATGGATCTGCAAATTTAATATGAGCAGTTTCATTGAACAAATTAATACCAAGTACTTTACCTGTTGCAAAAACACGAGGGTTTCGAGGATGTTCCCTATCAATCGGACATCTCACAAACATTCCTTCCTTGATCATACCAATACCTCCTACGTTTTTTTAATTCTAAAACTTTCTAAACAAATATCTTTTTCCGAGCATGTTGCACATAACGCATTTAGAGTCTTTTTATATACAACATCCTGTAAACTCTCTTCATTGAGAATTGCATCAACTTCTTGTTGCGTAGAATTTTTAAAAATTTCTTTTTCTTCTAAGGACGAATTCTTTGAAACTTTTGTTGTAAGAAAATCTTCTCGTTTAATCATGTGATCTATTTCTTTATCTTTTATAGTCATAAACTTTCCATTATATAAAGCATATTTTTCTAAATACGCGAGCGCTTGTCTTACGATATCAATAGAATCAGCGTAGTTAACAAAAACAAATTTATCCTTTAAATCATCCATTTGGTCATTAAGATAATTAAATACAATATTTCTTACAAACGTTTTTCCAGCAAAATATCTTCTAGCCCTATGTTCCAACACAATTGTCAAATACTTTTGTAACAGATACTCGTCTTTGTATACGCTTTTTCCTTCAATTACTGATTCTAACAAAAATCTATACCGACAAAGTCTATATCGCATAAGATCATATTGATTAAAGTTGTTCATATTGGAGCTTTTAATTTGTATATAATTAGCCTTTTTTTGATATAAATTATTAGATTCTGGCTCGTATTGCGATACTTTAGCGTTCAGAATTCTTAACAAATAATAAAGTTCTGATTCTCCATCGCCCTCATTTTTTATATAACTAAGTTTTATAGCACATTTTGAAAAAGCTAAGCCGTAAACCAATGCATATCTTCTAAAATTCTTATACTGTAATCTCGAAGTTACAAATACCTGATATTTCCAATCAACAGGAGCTTGTGCCACTTCAAAAAAGTTAATGTCTAATGGCCAGGAAAATTCATCTTTTCGAGTAATGCTCATATCTCGATCTGATAAACATGCAAAATGGTATACTTTTTTATGCTGATTGTTGTTTTTTCGCAGAACATCTCCGTCTATTTGTTCAAAGTTTCTTACAATCCACTTTGCACCTTTTCCCTCGCTAGGTATTTGCTGCAAATATAGTTGCATCGTTTCTCTCAAGCAATCAAACGATGCATTAGCCTCAACGTTTTTAACTTCATTTAATCTTTGTAATACCCTTTGCACTATTTCTTTAAATTCAGCATCAATCTCTTGAATATCTAACACTCGTGAAATAAGCACTTCGCTAATTTTCTTATAAAATGATTTAAAATCATTTCTTTGATCATTGAAGTCATCATAAAAATACTTGATTATATTGTTTAATTCATTTAATGCATCAATCAATCTGTCAATTTCAGTTTCTGTAACATCAAAATACTCCACTCGCTGAAATTCATTTTTTTCTTTTTCATCATCTTCAATTTCAGTTATTCTATTTTTCAATTTTTTCAGTTTCTTTATGATTCCTTTTATAGAAGTCTCTTTGGTATAATAAAGTTTTGTCTTGTCGAGAATAGATACAAGTTCCCCATGCTTTTTCTCAATTATTATTCCACAAGACAGGCACTCATATAATTCGTTTATATTCTTTATGCATAATGATTGAGACTCTGGATCCCACATATTCGTAATCGATAAGAAGAAATGTCCTATTGGATAATCCAGAAACATCCTTTCACCGAATTGTTCTGGGAAATATATCTTCAATATGTTGTTCACTTCACTGTTTGCTGCGTACAATTGTTCTTCCATGTAATACAATGTAGGATGAGCATAATTATCGTTTTTTCTTAATTCTTCAGCAGCCTCAAACTTTTTAGCAATATATCCCGCAAACTCAGTTGAATTATCAAACTCGGTTACTTCTACTCTATTTGAAAAGTCAATAAAGCCCGTATTACCCGCTATCAAAGCCGCAATATTATCAGCTATTCTTCCGCCCTCGTATTGTTGACTATTGTTATTTAAATTTCTTGGTGAAAAAACGATTTTTGATTCAAAAGGTGCATATACATCAAGCCATGTTTGATATAAATTTCTATAATCCGGTTGATAGTTAAATAATATAACCACCAGCTTATGCCTACTTAGTTCTTCAATCATCCTCAGTATAATAGGCGTAAACTGATGTATTCCGTGTATCACTACTGAATCCTTTCTAATTTTAGATATATCATGTAAATTATTAGTCAAAGCCGCTTGTATCGTGCTATCTATAGCTGAATCAATTTGTATCTCTTTAAACTCTCCTTTAATCTCGAAGAACTTATTCTTGGTTCTAATCAATTCTTTATATATTTCCACAATATATTTTTGATTGTATGTAAGTTCTTCTGTCTTAATACTTTTAGGATTCATACCAAGTTCAAACATGGTTCGAATACTTTCAACCACATCGCTTCTATTCCGTTTAAGTGAAGATACAATATTGGTTTGAGAAATATCACTTACTACAGTGGAAAAATCCATATATTCTATAACATTATCTACTGCTGCTCTTTGACTAATAGCAATCGCATCGCTTTCCCAATTTTGATACAACGAATTAATAAATCTTGTTACTGTAGTAAGTTTTCCTTTGTAAAACTCTTTATACTGATCGCATAGCCCATTCACCAATGTTTGTGATACACACAAATGAAAACAATTTTGAATTGATGCCCAATATGGCTCTTTATGGATTTCATACGGATTACTATATGTATAAATTGTGATTGCCATTATTCAATAACCTCCATATAATTTCCCCAGCACTCTTGAACTGTACTGTCTAAGTCTTTTATCCATACCAAATTTCGAATTGCCCTTGTTAAAGCCACATACAAAATTCGTGCCTCTTCTTTTTCTTTTTCCAACGATTCCACATCCATTTGATATGCGTCGCTATAGTCCATATTTCCAGCACCAGAACCATAACTATATACCATCTTACCATCCACTACATTAACACTAATTCCAGAATGATATGTACTTGACATATCATCCGATGTATATGGTATCACAACCGTTCCATACTCGAGCCCTTTAGATTTATGAATAGTTGTACAGAGAACTGTTACTTCTTTCGTCTCTTTTTCTTTTTTTCTGGACGCTTCTTCTTGGTAAGTAGTAATATTAATTTTCAAATATTCAGCCATCATATTAATTGTTAAATATTCTCTTGAATACTTTTGTGTTATCTTTTCTAATAGACATTCATAATTAGTTTTATAGTCAAATCTTAGTTCTGGTTTTAGCGAGTACGTCATCCAAGGTTTTGACGCCTCATATATGTCTCTCAAAACCACTAAAACTGGGCGTGATTCAAAGTCTGCTATCAATTCATTCCATTTTTTTCCGAGAAGTAACATAAAATACTCATCCAAAACACTTATCAATTCATTTAATTTTTCTTCTGAAGTATGCCCCTGCAAATTGGAATGATGGAGTCTTAATGATACATAGTTTGATTCAATTAAATTAGTTAAATAAACCTTGTTATGCGGATGTGTAATCGCTAAAACTAATTTATATAGATCCATCGTAGATGGTAGACGGAAAAGATCTCCCCCTTCCGCAACTTTTATAACAATATCCGTATTTTCAGAAGCTTTGACAATGTTAGCAATCTGGTAATTATATCTCACAAGGATAGCAATCGTCATCTCTTCATTGCTGAGTTTCTTTTTTTTGCTAAGTTTCTCTATTTCTCTTTTTTGCAATTGAATTTCATTGAACAAATCTTCAAAATATTTTTCCTTGTCCTTGCTGTGAGACTCAACTCTTCGAATTAGAAAATCATCATTATATTCTTTTCTTATACGACTACTCAAATAATCTTTCTCTTCATATGGTAATAACTTTTGCGAGCCCAATTCATAAAATACTGAATCGAACAACTCTAATAATCTTCCATCTGTTCGATAATTTCTATTTAGAGAATACTCTTTCCAGAGATCACTTCCTTTTTTTACTTTGTCAAATGCGCTCAACGTAGCTCCTCTAAATCTATAAATACTTTGTTTTAAATCCCCAACAACAAACAAACGGCTTTCATCGCCAAATACTTTCTGCAAGCCTAATATTGTTTCTATTTGAACATCATCCGTATCCTGGAACTCATCTATAAAAATATATTTGTAATCTAATCCTTTTCCACTTATCTTTCCTTTGCTTACCAACTCATGAATATTTATCATGCAATCTCTTAAGCTTAAAAGGTTGCTCTCTTTTAATTCACTTGCATATTGAACTTCTGCTGGAATTGCAACCTTTTCAAGCAGCTCATTAAAATATGGTATTGATCCAATAGCATTACCTAAAGAACTCGCATCAACCAACTTGATATCAATACTTCTGTTATATAACTGATCACAGAAATTTATCAACATACTTTCTAACTCATAAGATGGAATGGTTAACTGATGTACAAAATCTGGATTCTGTTCTGTCTTTTCACTCAAATATTCGTCCAATTTCTTATGATATATTTGTTTTCTATCATAAGTTTCGCTTGAAATCTGGCTATCATATCCAAGTCCCATTCTCATACATTCTTTATGTAGTAAGGAAATTGCGAATTTATGTATAGTTGAAATTTGAATTTGACTCATATCTTCAATCAAATGCATATACTTCTCATTTGCTGTAAGTACAAAATAATTCATGAACATTCTTTTTAAACGACTATTCATATTTTCAGCTGCATCTCTGGTAAATGTAATCATAGCAATATCATTTACAATATCTACTACTGCATCTGTAGTACGATTACATAAATATGCAACTCTCGAAACCATTGAATATGTCTTACCAGTTCCCGCACCGGCTGCAACCATTATGTTATGTGTAGAAGACGCATGTTCAATTTCATACTGTTGAAAATTAAAAGCTGTAACTTCAGATAGTGAATATAGCAACTGCTTTTGAACATCGTCATACACCCCTTCTTCAATTAATACGGGAGTGTCTGTGAATGATTTAATATTAGTTACAACAAAAATCTCAAAGTTAAATATTGAATATGAATCTTCCAATATAGAAACATCAAAAGCTCTAGTTCCCACTGTTAAGTTTCCTTTTTCTGGCACCAGTTTTTTTACAAATAGTAGTGTTTCAATGCTTTCAGCTAACATATACAATGATTGTTTTGAATCTACAAAGACAATTTCTTTAATCCCCAAGAAATATTCATTAACGATTTCCTCCACCTTTTCTTTTGTAAGTGAATTAACCTCTATTCTCAGTCTCGAATATCCTGGATTTAGGGCCTCTACATTTTGCTTTAAGTCATAATTAGGTTCAAAATGATGTCTGATTAATGCAAACCTTTTTACATTTAAATCATCATGTGGCGTACTTTTATTTATATTATAACGTCCCATCAGCTTTTGAAATAAAAGCGATGCATCTTCAAGATCTTCTTTAAAAATTGTTTCCGTTTCATCTGAAACAACATCTAATCGTTTGGCATAATATTCGTTTTTACTGAGCATTGGATAACATACCAAATCCATTACTAATGGATTCATGCCTAATTCCTGTTTCAACAAATTTACCATATTAAACCTGTATCCACGTGCTTGTTTTCTAGGACTTGATTGAGGTTCTTCTTCTCCAACTAAAATTATCGAATCTTCTCCTACCACATTAAAAATATCATCAGCGTGCCATCCTTTAACTTCAATTATGAATAATCCTATATCTTCTGCCATAACACAAAAATCATATTCCCATCCCTTAATAGATCTGGTGTTATATACAACATATTGCTGAGGAAGATTTGCTGAAAAACACTCCCATGTTTTTCTTTCTCCTTCATACTTTGGAATTTTATCGATCATTTTTGCCATAATACTATCCTCTCACTTGCTTTATATCTTTATTCATTTCTTGCAGTCAAATTTGCATTAATATGGCACAAATTACTTTACAGCAATTATGTTCAACCACTTCTCATCTTCTCTATCTGCTCGAACATCACTCGAAATCCAATATTTCTCACATTTCAAACCTGTATCTGCTAATAAATCTAGAATATCTTTTTCTGTATAATCACTAAAAAAACGCCCATCGAATATTCTTTCATGGTTTCCATATTTATATGAGCAATACAATACACCAGAATGTTTCAACGCCCTCGTCACCTTTTTCAGAATTTCTTTCATTTCTGATTTTTTCACATGAAGCAATGAAGCGCATGCCCAAACACCATCAAATTCATTTTGATATGGTAATTCCTCAAACATCATACACTTAACATCAATACCCGTTTGTGCAGTCGCTTCCTTACAAACCTCTTCAGATCCATCTATCGCCGTTACTTTATATCCCATTTTTTGAAAGGCCAAACTATCTCTTCCGCTTCCACACCCCAAATCAAGAATTTTAGAGCCCAATTTTAAATATTTTGTAAAATAACAATAATGCTCTTCCATATTTGCAGATATTGTTCCAGCAACAAATACCTTTGCATTTTTATTATAATAATCTAGCGTTGCCATGACCTTACCATCTTTCAAAGTTATAATTCTTTTCTAACACGATATTTCATTTATTTAGACATGTTTTTATATGCATTTTCAATCATTTTATTATAGGCCAATTTTACCTCTACAGGTCCCTTAATCTTAACCTTTCCACAAAATCCAAACACCCAGCTATAAAACACATGACTTACTGCCACATTCACGACTGCCCTGAATGATTCCATATCATTTGCGTATGTAACAACATCTTCTCCAAATCGATCAATAATTGTGTCCATCAAATCATTTGAGCAAATCAGCTCTACTTCTTCATGTTCACTATTGAACATTCTAAATGTTGTGTTGAGATATTGATTCAAATCAAAATCTTCCGGTGCTGGAATACCGTCTTCTTTAAGAATCGTAGGAATTTTATTAATACGATCCACGCGGAACGTTCCCAATCTATTTTGATAATCATAAACTCCAATCAAATAGTAATAGTCTCCATTCCAAACCAAATGAAGTGGCGTAATTACATATGGTTCTTCACGTTTAAGTTTCTTTTCTTTTTTCACATTGTACTTAAAGCATTCAAAAGAAATCTTTTTCCCTCGATTAATCGCTTCATTTATCGTTTCGACAATAAGATAAATCTTCTCATTCCCTGGTTTAATTCTTCCTTCAACAGAAATGTTTCTATTCAATTCCTGTGCACGATACTGACTTGTCAGCGTTTCAATCTTTCCAACAAGTTCATCACTCTTACTCTGTGTAATAAATTTCGAAGATTCTACTGCATCGATGAGAAGCTTCAATTCTGCTTGATCAAACCGACGTCCAAAAGCATTGTATCTATTTTGTGTGGACTTCACTTCTTCTATTTCCATTCCAAACTTCGTCAAAACATCAATATCTGATTTAATTGTTTGTCTATGAGAATTTATCCCATATTCTTCTTTTAATATTTTCATCAACTGAGCTGTAGTTAAATAATGATCCTCATCTGTTCTTTCATACAGTATTTTTGCCAAATATAGCGGTCTAAGTTTTGCTTCATTATCCATGTCTTTTGATCCCTTCAAAAGTTTTTATTCTTCCTCAATTACTTCCATCAAATCGCCGATATCGCAATGAAACACCTTACACAATCTAAGCATTACATCCATACTAACTGTTTCATTTCTTCCTAGTCTTGTCATCGCATATTGTGTTAGTTCAGCAGCTACTGCTAAGTCTTTTTTTCTCATTTTGTTCTGTTTCATAAGTTTCCACAGTTTTTCATAACTGATTGTCATGCGCTACCTCCTGCACCAATCTGATCCAAATTTACCTGCTCTTGCGCGTATTTGCATATTCCGACACCAAATTACACGTCATCATAGTAAAGTATACTCCTATTTTGTCGAAACAGCAATGTCTTTACCAAATTTAATACGCTGTAACAATTTAGGTGATGAAGATTATTTACACCTCCCCGTATGTATTTGTAAGGCGAGTTGCCAGTTTGTAAAGGCAAACGCAACAAAAACGCTCTCCACCGAGCAACCTGCCCTTTGCAAGCTACCCGATGAAGATCATATTCTTTTTTATTCTAATACGCCGGTAATCCATACCCATATATCTGGCTATTTCCTACCGAATACTGTCTCTGTCTGCATGAATCACCCGAATTACCTTCGATGGTATGTACCACACCATTCTCCGTATATTCCACTATTCCCACATGGTCTGGATCTCTATCTCCATCCCAGTCAAAGAAAATAATTGTTCCCGGTGCCGGTTCCATGGAGTTATCTCCCCATTGTCCCCTGTCTTTAAACCACTGCGCTCCCCAAGAGCAAAGTGCAAATTTAGGAATGACACCTACGTCAATGTAACCACATTCATTTGCACACCAACTTACAAAACATGCACACCATTCGACACGAGAACTGAATCCGTACCAGGACCAATATGGTTGTCCACCTACATTTCCAAGCTGTGAAGCTGCGACTGCTACAATCTGGCCATCTGCAGCATACACTCCATACAACACATTCGACCACAAACTGTTATTTTCTGTATCTAACAATGCAACAAGTTGTTCCTTCTGCTCAGCATTAAATCCATATTCCTGTGCCATCTCATCTGCAGTCTTATGACTGACTACAATTCGAAGTGTAGTAATGGTTTCTTGTACTTCTTCCTCCAGAATGTTTCCATTCCCATCATCTGTTTCAACAATTCTCGTCACTGTACGCGTTGATGAATCATAATCAATTTGATTCATTGCCCAGAAGATTTCTTTCAGGACTTCCTTTTTCTCATCCGTAACGGTAGCTACTTCCTGCGGATTATTTGGATCTGTTGTCATCTTAACCGCATACACAGAAAGTACTTCGGGCCATACCGCACGTGAGCCGGACATTTCCAACTCGTCATATGGATTATTTGTTTTAATCTCCTCAAGTTCTTCTTGATATTCATCATTGATTCCACGCACAACCTCATACATGGTCTGATTGCTACCGTTCTCTTCACTTGAAAAGAAAATTCCAAAGCAAGAACCCATAACTAATGCAATAACACATATGACCACTACCACCGCAACGGCTACCCAGCCACCTGCAGCAATTGCAGCAACTAAGGATTTTAGTCCTGCTATAATTGCTTTGACCATTGCAGCCGTCGCCTTTGCTATTGCTTTTGCAGACGCTTCTGCAGCTTTTGCAGTTGCTCTAGCAGCTTGCGCACTCGCCCTTGCAGCCTTTGCTGTTGCCTGCGCCGTTATTTCTGCCGTTTTCGCCGTTGCTTCTGCAGTTTTGATTGCTGTTTTGGACGTATGACCTGCAGTCTTTATTCCTTTTTCAGCCGTTTTGGTTGTGGCTTTAGCGGTCTTGATGGACACATCTTTCGTAGTTCGTGCAGTCTGCTTAATAGTTTTCTGTGCCTTTTCGGCATTTTTTATTGCACGTTCCTTTCCACGAGTATATGTCTGGTTCTGAGATTGATAAGTAGTATGTTGCAAATCAGGATCATATCTGTGCAATGCTTCCTCTACTTTTTGTGCTTTCTTTTCCGCTTTTGCTTCTATTTTTCGCTCACGATAGGCATTTCTCCCCTGCTCGATTCTCTGATCAATTTGACTTTTTGCTTCATGCCCCACTTCACGCACTGTATCTGAAACAGCATACTCTACCCTTTGTTCTGCATATTCGGTTGGTGATGCATCTCCATCCTCTGCCAGATTCTTCGCCTGGTTTTTGGAACGAATGAAGGCACTCCTCATTCGCTCCCCAGCAACCAGGGATTTATCTAACACCTTAATATCACGAGAATATTCTCTCGTTTTGATGTCAGCCATTTACTCCACCTTCTTTGCAACTACCACAAAACGTCCATTTTTATAGGTATACTCACAAGTAGAAAGTGTTAAAAGCTGATCTCCGTATTCCACATCCACACCGGTATCATATGCCTGTCGAGCATGAACTTCTTTCATGAATTCATCAAAAGATTCTTCATCCATTGTCACAAACTCATTGTATTTGAACGTTTCATTATTCGTGTCAAATTTAAATGCAGCGACCACTTCGTAAGTTCCAAATCCGGAAATTGTATCAAACTGAATCAGAGCATGCTCATCACGATAATCTTTATCGTAATATTTTACGAGGTCTGCAAACATCGTCCCGTCATTCATGTGATGACCATAGATTACAATATTGTTGCTGATACCCATTGCACAGGTTTCTTCGATATAAGGCACACCATAGTCACTGTACTCTTTATCAAAGTTCTTTTTCAAATAGTAGTCTGGATGATGTGGTGTCTGCATCACCGGATAATTTACATTTGTTCCTTCAATAGAAATCCAGCCCATAAAATGATTATTCTTTTTGAATAATTCACCATACTTTTCCATAGCCTGTGTACGTTCCAATGCCTCAAGCTCCTCTTCGGACAATTCCTCTTCTACTTCATCTTCTTTAGATTCCTCTGTTTCTTCCGGAATCTCATCTACCAACTCTTCTAACTGTTCAAAGTTTTCACTACTCTTCTTTGAATCCATATACTGGCGGAGAAACATTCCGCCAGAAATCATGGTCAATAACGTAAAAAAGATTAATAAAATAATGCCTGTTTTTCTTCTATTCATTTTCATCAAAAGGTTCCTCCTGCAAATTTCCCTTCGCCAGGGCGTGTGGTCATAAGTTCATAAAGTTTCGTATCTCTCGGAAATCGATTTACGAATGGCACTAACGCACCTCCATATTTAATTAGTCCGCAACCAGGATCCGCATTCGTGATATAACTCATCTGCTCATTGGAAATATTTAAAAGCTTCGCAAGCTGCCCTCTATCAGATGCCGCCTGATTTAACATCACGATAAACTCTGAGTTAGAAAGCATAGTACTTGCCTGTACTGAATCAAGCAAATACTCTACGTTCTGTGTAATTGCTGTTGGATAGGCATTCCTCTTACGGAACTGTCTCCAAGCTGAGTTAAAGAACTGAGCAGAGAACTCGTTTTCAAAGACCACATGAAATTCATCAATGAATACATGGGTACGCTTGCCCTTCTTCCAGTTCAGTGTTACACGGTTGAGCATCGTATCTGTAATAACTAAAAGACCAGTTGGTTTTAACTGTGCTCCAAGACCATGAATGTCAAACACAACTACTCGCTTATCCAAATTCACATTGCTTTCATGTCCAAAGATATCAAGAGAACCTGTTGTATAAAGCTCCAACGAAAGCGCAATCTGTTTTGCTTCCGGCTCCGGCTGCTCTAATAACATTTCACGAAGTGTACTAAGAGTTGGCACGGTATCTGTTTCATATGCACGTCGATAAACATTGGCAATACAACGGTCAATAATGGATTTCTGCTGTGGACCCACACCCTTCTTATCAATCTGCTCAATCAAAGACATGATAAATTCCGACTTCACAACAATTGGATTATTCTCTCCATAACCATCTACCATATACATAGCATTTAAGCGGTCTCTTCCTCCTGCTGATACCTTAACAACAGAACCAACATCGCCCATTGCTTCCACTAATGGCGCATACTCACCTTCCGGATCACAGATAAGAATATCATCATCCGTATTTAAAATGAGAAATGCAATCAGTTCCTTTACGCTAAAGGATTTCCCAGAACCAGGAACCCCTAGAACAAATGCTGACTGATTTAAAAGATTTCCTTTATTACACATAATCAGATTGTGTGAAATGGCATTTTCTCCAAAGTAAATCCCACCCTTATCCATAATCTCCTGAACCTTAAATGGAATAAATACTGCCAAACTTTCTGTTGTCAGTGTTCGGAATGCATTGATTTTTCTCGTGCCAATTAGAAGTACTGTATTAAGTCCATCCAACTGCTGGAACTTCAGTGTTGCCATCTGGCACATGTGCTTTCTTGCTGTCGAAAGAATTGTCTCTGTATCAGCTTCCAGCTGCTCTTTGGTTTCAGCCGTAATCACCATCGTGAGCACTGCGAACATCATTCTCTGGTCACGGGTTGTAAGGTCATCTAAGAATTCCTTACTTTCCTTTCGCTGTAATTCCATATCATATGGAACGACTGCAGAAAAGTTATTGTTCTGATTCTGCTTTCTCTGCCAGTTGGTGATATTGGTTTCTACACCCAGAAGTCTGCTTTCCACTTCTCTTACAGCTTCATCTGTCGGTACTGGTAAGATATCGATAGAAAGCATCATGTTACGATTCATTTCTGTAAGTTCTGACACCATACTGTCTTTGATATAACTTGCGTAGTCCTTCAAATAAAGAACTCTTGCATATCGGTCACCCAATTTCATGTAATCTAAATTCTTTTCGATTCCATCCGGGCAAATGTAATCTCTAAAACAATGTCCTTTTCGCATATTGTCCTTCATATTGAAATCAAAGGAATTCTCTTCACCGGCTCGATAAAAATCATGCAGCAAACGAAGTCTCTCGTTGGCATTTAACGGAGCACATTTGGATCCAAGTGCAGTAAAATGCTGCGACAAATCTGCACCAACTCGTGCAAAATATGCACGTGCTTCATCAATGTTTTTCTTAGCAATCGTTACTGTAATATATTTTTCCTGAATGATTCCGTTGGCGTCTGTTGCCTTATCGAGAAGCATCTGATTGTACTCTTCACGGTATTCATCCAGACCATCTTCCTTCATCGGCATAAGAATGGATTTTTCAAAATCGGCTTTCTTCATACGATGATTATTGATGGTAATCTTTGTGGTAGCCCCACTATCCAGACTGTTTAATAGTTCGGAATAGGTCAGGAACATGGATTCCTTATCCTCACGACTTGCTACCATATAGTTGATATCCGAGAACTTCCAGGATTTTGCATACTTATTTCCCACCTGGAAAATACCATCCGACCAGATTCTCTTGATTGGAATTACATCCTGTACCTTTCTTGGAACTTTATATTTTTCTTTATCCTGACTGAGAATTGTTTTGATTGATTTAATCATGTTTCTTCAGTGCCTCCTTCTCATTCTTTTCAATTGTTTCTTTTAATGCTTCGTAATAGGTATTCTCCGACTCGAAACGAAGTTCTTTTGGTTCTAAAAACTCTGAGCGAAACCATGTCCAAAGGAACTGCTCCGCCGTCATTCCGTGGTAGGATACAAATCCCATTGCCGCAAATGGCGCTGCTCCCAGGATGCACATCCACGAAACGGTTTCTGTTCCGACATATGGTTTCAATACGAAATAAAGCAGAATTGCTACGCCGATTGCTACAAGCGAAAAAAAGAACTGTCGCATTGACAGTCCAAAGTACATCGCTTCTGTATAGTTACGAATTTCTCTGTTTATTTTTACTTCCATTCTTCAGTCTTCTCCTTTCTTTCGCTGCTGCGATTCTTAATTCTTCCTTGCAGATACACTCATCCACAAGACATCTAATGATTCCATGACGCTTTCCGCCATAGTACAAACAATATCTGCAATCGCAGTCCTCAACTGTATATCCAGGCCAGCGATCATAAATTTTCTTAGCCATAATATCCTCCTTACAATCCCATCATTTCACGCACAATTCTGTCTGCCATCTTCACTGCACCAACTAAAATCAGCATATTAAACACGATTTCTCCAATGTATTTCCACACCATGCTGGCTGCCGCCATTGTGGTATCCACCTCTGGTGGCGTGGATGCAAATACTGAGAAAATGATACATGCCAATACGATAATGGCACCTTCCAGACACACACCGGCGTAACTTTTCAAAAAGCTTTTCCCCACACTTTGCGTCGGTTCTCCTGCAAAGGTTGACAACGGAATCGGGGCAATCGCTGTGTACATATAGATTTTAAAGAATCTTCCATACACACTCAGAATCATGATGAAACTAAGTACCCAGATAAATAGCCCGCCGATTAAAGTAACTGCCCATAAAGGAATGGATTCAAAGAAAGTACATTCCTCTACTGCTGTTACGATTTCCGTTGGCAGCACCGTCGTGGCGGAATTACCAAATCCAGCAGAATTCATAATGGTGCTTATGACGCCCTGTATAATACTTAGGAATGCCAGCATCAACTCCATACCGTATGAGATAACGCCTTTTGCAATTGCAAATCTGATAAACAGTTTCAATGCGTGTTCCGGTTTCTTCACTTCTGCGATACTTCCACAGGTTTTCATGACACCGACCACGAAAAAGAGCACCAACAAGGCATAACCGATTGCCTGCAGTGCTCCATGGATATCTAAGATTACGGACCAAATGGCTCCTCCTTTGAAGGTTTGTGGTGACTGCGTAATAATCGTCCATATTTCAGCCAGTTTCCCATTCCAAACCTCCAATGCATTTTCAAGGTTTTGTACAACCCAGTTATCCGACATACTTGCACCTCCAATCTGAGTGGCCAGTTAAGTACTGACCACTCCTTTTATCGGACATCATTACCCCACAATTAAGTTCAGGATTTCCTTCGCAAATGTAATGATGATACCTCCGGCAAGTGTCAGGAAACCGTTTGATCTCTGAGATGGATCGTGGCTCTGTAAAGAGAGACCCACCTGTACAATCCCCCATCCAAGGAGGATAAGACCTACGGCACGGATAAGCCCGAAAACAAATTCACTCAAGTTATTTACAACTGCAATTGGATCATTGGCAGCAAATGCAGTTACGCTGGTTGCCATAATCAGCGTCAATGTAAGAACCGCAGTCACATAATAGTGAAATCCCTTCTTTGCCTTATCAGCGGTTGTCATCTGATTCTTATTTTTCTTACTCTTCATTTTGTTTTTCCTCATTCTTTCTTTGTAATAATTCTTCCAGTTCCTCTTCACACAAAAAGATGTAT
The DNA here is from genome assembly GCA_964623905.1 of uncultured Faecalimonas sp. GTDB lineage: Bacteria > Bacillota > Clostridia > Lachnospirales > Lachnospiraceae > Faecalimonas. The sequence continues at coordinate 16,672 of CAZUVY010000010.1, read as the reverse complement.
TCTTCTTTTCCGACCGGAGTATCTTTCGCTTCTTTGATTAGTTTTTCATCAAAACCAAAGCTTGCAATACTAATCAAGTCTTCACCATGTCGGTAGGCTTTCGCACCACCATCTGTGGTAAGTTTCAGATTTGGATGCTTCAAAATATCATATTTGAAATCTTCAATCGGTCTCTCACCACGGATGAACAATAGTGCATATTTATTATCCAGCATGCGAACCTCACTGGCGTCCAAAAGCTCTCGCCCGGATATCTGCCAGTTCGTTGAGTAACTACCATTTCTACCTTTGGATTGTCCATAAGTATTGGTATCAATCGTTTCTTTTCCAAGAAGCTTTGATACGTACTCATGGGTGGATTGCTCATTTCCACCAAGGTATAGAAACTCATCACAGTTACCAACAATCGATTCCCATTGCTTTTCAAACAGAGCCTTAAGCTGCGCAAGGTTCTGGATAATGATACTGACACTTATCTCCCTTGAGCGCATGGTCGATAGCAGCTTGTCAAACTCATCAGGAAGAGCCACATTGGCAAATTCGTCCATGACGAAATGCACGTGCACTGGCAATCTTCCACCGTGTACGATATCCGCTTGATAATAGAGTTGCTGAAACATCTGGGTGTAAAGCATTCCTACCAGGAAATTAAAAGAGCTGTCGTTATCCGGAATAACTGCAAAAATTGCAGTCTTCTTCTCTCCCAGACTCCACAGCTCCATTTCATCGGTTTGCGTAATGCTCGCAAGCGACTCTAAATTAAATTTTTCAAGACGAGATATCAAAGTAATCTGGATCGACTTTAATGTCTTTCCAGAACCGGAATGATAGCCTCTGTAATATTTCAAGGCTATATGTTCCGGATTTCTCATTTCCAAGCGTTCAAAGAGTAAATCCAACGTAGATTTATAACTTTCGTCATCCTCTTTGACTTCACCGGCACGAATCATTTCCATAACCATTGGAAAATTCTGTTCTTCCGGTGGTGCTTCATAATGCAGATAAAATATCAAAGCTAATAGCAGCATTGTTGCTGCCTGATCCCAGAAAGGATCTTGGCTCTGGGATCCCTTTGGTGTTGTATTTTTAAAGAGATTGGTAACCAATCTCTGAATATCGTTATCGTTCCTCAAGTAAAGAAACGGATTGTAGCAATGGCTTTTCTCCATGTTAATTAAATCTAGAACTTTAATCTCATATCCTTTTTCAACAAGTAGATTTCCTGTATCTCGTAAAATTTCTCCTTTTGGATCCAAAACCACGAAGCTGGTATTGGCGTTCATGATGTTAGGTTTCGCAAAGAATCTTGTCTTACCGGCACCACTTCCGCCACACACTAATGTATTTAGATTTCTTCGGTGTTTTCGACCATCTAGTCCGATTGCTACATTTTGTGACAAAATCTTATTCTCTGTTCTATTCGCATCCGCATATCTTTTATTGACCTGACTCGGCACGCCCCATTTGGCCGAGCCGTGTTCCTCCCTTCGTCGGTAGTTGCGGTCATTGGAAAGATAAATGCCGAGTGCCATTCCATAGACTAAAAGCAAAATGAGGACAGTTTTTACGCTGTCCTCACAAATACTGATACGAAATGGATGTTCCATAATCGTACCAAAATTTTCAATTAGTCCTGCCAGACCATTCCCCATACTTGGTGCAATAAGTAATCCCAGCCATATAACTGGAATTACTCCACACACATAGAGAATAATATTCTGTTTCGAAAATTTATCTTGCCTCACGGAAGCTCCTTCGGTGTTTTTCCTTCGGGGCATCGATGACTTTTAGAATCAAATCATCTACATCTTCTGTTGGCTTATCATCTCGAAGCAGGTCGTTTCGAAAATCATTTAGTCCATTTACCAAGAGTCGTTGCTCAAAGTTATCCAAGGTAACGACTACCTTTTCTGCTGTTGCCATTTAGCGAACCTCCTTTGTCTTTGGTTTCTTCTTTGGCGGAGACTTATGCTGCTGTGATCTATCTGGAGTACGTTCTTTCGTACCAGACTTCTTCGCCTCCTGCTCTCTTTGAATTTCTTTCAATTCTTCTCTTACCGAAGGTCTACCTACGCCTCGTTCTTTACTTGAGGCGGCCACGTCTGATCGGTCCTTTTTGCTCTCGGATGAACGCTCGGACTGACTGGACCTCGCCGTTCGAGCCATAGAGGGGTTTTGATTTTCCTGCTTTTCCGCTGTTGGATTTTTCTTTTCTGCTGTAATAGCTTCAGCGAATTTATCCAACTTTTCCTTCTCTGTCATATTTCGATTGGGAACCGGAATCTCTTCCCCTTCTTTTACGGTTGTAAGCTTTGCCTTTTCAATCTCAGTTTTCACTGAAGCCAAATCAATCGTAGCCAAACCAAATCGTTCAAAGATACGATTTACTTTGCTGGCATCTTCTGCTCTCACCATAATATCTGTCAGACCATCATCGGCATTGGTATCCTTTAATACACAATACAACACTCCGTATTTTTTTGCCTCTGTGCAAAATTTTTGAAGGTCAGCATCTTTTACCGCAAATACCTTCAATTCTTTTCCACTCTTCAGCATATTGGTAAGACGTGTCTTTCCACGCGTCTTCTTCTGGTCCTTTAAGACCGCATACAGTAAAACCGCAAGTCGCTCTGCCGCTTTACCGCTAATCTTTGCAGCAACTTCAACGCCGTTTAGCGACATCCTCACGACTTGTTCCGCTGCATCCCCTGAATAGTTCATTTTCGTTTTCCTCTCTTTCAGTCTGTTCTTCTTTGATGGCATTGTATTCTGCCTGTATCTGTTCTGCTCTCTCTTCCACCTTGTCGCAGAGAACAAGGTCTTCCCTTAACTTCGAAAGTCTGTCATTGACCACTGAGATTTCTTCCTTCACAGAAAGAATCACTGTTTCATCGCCGGTACGAACCGTGCGCCTTAACTTATTGCGAAGCTCATCACGAAGCTTTATCAGCTCTTCTTTTTCGTTGCCACACTTTTCACGGAAGCTGTTTAAATCCTCAATGGTCTCAATATTGTTTTCTCCTAAAAGTCGCACCTGCTTATCTAACTGCTCCATCTTTCGGATATCGTCACGCATAAAAAAAGACACCTGCTTTACAGATGCCGGATAGCGCACGATAATCTTTAATTCGTAACAGTAATAATAGTAAAGAGCTGCAAGCCCCTTCGCCTTTGGTCTTGGTGGATAGTCCTTTCGGTACTTTCGCACCTTATCCAAAGTCTCCTCCGGAAATGGATCTCGCCTTCGAATGTTCTCCAGAATTCGATCTGCTATTTCATCTACGGAATACCCTTCTCCAAGGTTATCGAATCGGAAAAACTTCTGAGCATTCTTTGGTTTTAGCGATGGTCGTTCTAAAGGTTTGCCGTTCTTTGAATAGAACTTAAACTCATAGCCCATCTCTTCTAGCATGTCATAGAATTCATTTTCCGTAAGAGATGCCTTGATAGCTCGGTCAATGTCAGCGCGAATGGTACTGCCAAATGTCGGCTTTCCATTGCGCTCTGCATCATATTGGCTATAGTGCTTTCCCTTACGTTGAGGATCCTGGATAACGGATAAACCATATTCACGGCAGAGACGGTCAGAAACTTCACGCATTTTTCGGTAGTCACTTTCGGAGCGAAAAAACTTACGCCCGTCAGTATGGGATACCGTATTGATGACAAAGTGATTATGAATATGAGAAGCCTTATCCAGGTGAGTACAAACCACTACTTGAAATCGGTCTCCCCACAATTCATTGGCAAGAGCCACGCCTATTTTATGGGCAGTATCCGGATTCACTTCTCCTTCTGCAAAGGACTGATATCCATGATAGGCAATGGTGCCACCTTCTTTTTCATATTTTCTTTTTACAATCATCATTTGGTTTCTCGCATCATGATAATCCAGATTAATTCCTGTAATTAGTTTACGTTTATTCGTTGCCTCTTCTCGTCCGGCATACGCAATCAAATCTTCCAAAGTATCACTTGCTAATCCATTCGGAATTTCCATAGGACTTGTCGTCTTATCTGCATTTTCCACATAATCAATGACATGCCCCATCTGCCCTTTGATACGCCATAAAGATGTCGTCGCCATTAGCCATACATCACCTCCATCATCTCTCCGACCGTTTTCTGTAACCACTCGACATTTTCCCAATAAGCTGCTGTATCAATAAATCCCTTCGTATTTGCAACCACAGCAATCTGATTCAGGTTATTATTAATCTGTCTCAGGTTTTTAAGAACTTCATGGTATTCAACGGGTGGCAGTTCTTTGGGCTCATGACCTTGAATCAAACCACGCACATAACTGTCTCGCGTAAGACCGGTTTTCTCCACATACTTCATCAAGCGTTTCATTTCTTTTTCATTCAGGCTAACTAGAAATCTGCAATTTCTCGTTCTCACATAAATCACTCACTTCCTCTCGCATAAGGGTCTGGGGTTACCCCAGCAAGACGGTATCTGGATATCCAGATACGATGCTTGCTAAACTTTAACCGCAGACCTCTGCCGTTTCGTTTTTAGGTTATCTCTCCCACGCTTTCGCTTTGGGTTCATAAGGAACAGCGACAATCTTATCATCCGTTCGATAAAATCTTTCCGGATTTTTGAACATCTCAAGATAGCGTTCCACTTGCTCCTGACTGAGAGAACCGAAGTTCTCCGTGCTGCAATCACAAATAAAAAATGGGCCAGCTATGATATCAATTAGCTCACCCGTCTCTTCGTCTTTGATACCACGATTCAGTGGCATCCCTATCAATTTTCCTTCATCATTACACACAATACAAACCATTTCCTCAAAAGGATAATAGGTCTGTATCCAACCTCCACATACCTCCTGAAGATCAGAAAGTTCTGTTCCTATCTCTGCTTCCCTGGCATATTTTCCAGGTTCCACAAGTACCACTCTGATACTTTGTTCTTTGCTTTCTTCTGTCATCGCGACCTTTCCTCCTTCTTTTTATCTCGCTCCATCTTTGCCATGAGCTGTTCATTCACATCCTTAAATCCCGTCTCTGGTGGCTCATCGTAAATCTCATATTTCTCTGAAAGACCATCTATGATTCCGACTGTGGCTCCGCGTCCAACCTCATCATTATCCAGATGAAGATGGATTACGGAAATGTATGGATGATCGCTTAAGTACTGACTCAAGGCAACAGGCACCACATCTTTTCGCTTTGTCTGGAATACCCCCGCAAGAGATAATAGCGCATCCTGCTTCCAGTTGCGCCCTTCCTGTAATTCCAACGTCGCAAAGCTTAACAAATCGATTGCTGATTCAAATAAATGAACATGTTCTGCGTTTGTTGTTTCTGATATAGAAAACGAAAAACATTTATCACTTCCGGTTACTTCTCCTTTGTAGGAGGACTTGGTTCCTCGCATAGCAGCGTACTTCGCAATGCCCTGCTTGTCGTATCCCACAAATACGGCATTGTGATATTTTGCAGTCTCAAAAAGCAGGCTGTGATCAATGCAATGCTGAATAATCTCCGGATGAATACCTCTCTCTCGAAGATATCTCTTTGCAAGATAAGGCTTATCTGTCAATTCCGGCATCAATAGCTTACGCTCTGGTTTTGTTGGATATTCGTATTCGCTCGTTGGCGGTTCCACAACTGCATCTCTACCAACCAATAATTCCACTGCTTCGGGCAGGGAATATTCTTTAACCTTCATCAGATAATCTAATGCACTCACGCCGCCAATCCCTCTGGAAAACCAGTACCATTTTCCATTATTAATCTTCAAAGAATCGTGTTCTCTAGTGCAGTAATTATTTCCTGAAATGTGAACCAGATTGCTCGGTTCACAACAAGAAAGATACGTAAGAAGGTCAATTCTACGGGCCTGATCAATGGCCTCTGCTTTTACATATGTCATGTTTCTTCCTTTCTCTTATCCTGGCTGAACTACTCGTTTGAATTTCATTTGACTTTTTTCGATATATTCATTAATCAGACGACTCTCTGCTTTCGTTTCCGGATACGCTGTTATTGTAATTGTTTTGGTGTTCCAATCCAATGTGTAGCTGTCCGCCGCAACATTTGTGATATGGTGCTCTGCCAGAAAATCTCTCAGATTCTTCATAGCCTCCAGATTGTCCGACATGATTACATTGACGTAGGTTCGATCCTTAGAAAGCTTGTCATTCATAAAACATGCAAGCGAACATCCCACACCGCCGGCCACTGCCACAATCAGCATGGTCAGCATATTATCGGAAGTCACCACATTTCGCATGATCCAGAAATAAATAAAGTCGGAAAGTATCACCGCAATTCCTGCGAGTACCCACCGACTTCTCTGAATCATAATTGTTTTTGTTGTATTAATGGCATTGTCTATCACCTTGGCGATAAACAAGATTACCAGATAGATAATGCTATGCATTGTTTTTCACTCCTCTCCAAAAGAAAAAGCCGCAGAGTTTTTACGCTCTACGGCCATCACATATTTCTATTTGCTTTTGTTTTTCCGAAATCCTATCCGAAAAACTCATTATTTTATTTCGAATATCCACTTTTGCACCTTCAATGTCCACTTTCTCACTTTCAATGTCCACTTTTTTGTTGAAAGATCTCTCTTTTTTATTTCTGTTTCCCTGATAATGATAATATAAGGAATGTTTTTTCAATCCGGCTCAGAATCTCTCGTTTATTTCATTACCATCAACAGAAGGTCATTGATATCCTCTGTTGGTTTTCCAAGTGACATGCACTTGTTTCTGAAATTCATCAGAGCTGTTACAAAAATTTTAACTTCTGCAGGACTTAATTCCACATAAAATTTTTCTTTCTTTTTTCTGCCAAACATGTGATGCACCCCTTTTTCTTTTATTGTAAAAGATAGTATTAGCGGGTGCAAATGTGCGATTGAAACTTTATTCTCCTGCTCTTTGATTATTCAGAAATTCTACAAGTTCGTATACTGTTGTTACAGGATTACTGTCACAACTGATTATAGCTGTATTATCTTTTTCCAACTGTTCTACTCGATTTTTAGCTCGATCTATAGCAATCTGCTGATATGCGATTAAATCATCGTAAACATCAACGCTTTTCTCGTAATTGGCAAGATATCCGCTACGTTTCAAAATATCGATAACTGCAGCCGAATCCTTTATGAATCCGTTTCTCTTTTCAAAGTGAATCAAGTACCAATATTCAAACGAAGGATTGGAATAAGCAATGTGATATCCCTGTTTCTGGGCATAAGCAAGTGCCGCCTGCAGTTCATGATCTTTATTATCATCTCTGTCAAACACACACCAAAGCTGATCTCCATCTTTTGGATAATAATCTGACTGAGAGATTAGAGATTTGGCATGTTTTACCAGATGCTCCGCCGCTTTATGTTTAGAAGGAATCGGAACAATATCTACTAAACAATTTCTCGAACGAAAATGTTTGAAATACAGAGTCTCTGTTTCTTTTCCTTCACAAATAATATAGATAATTGGTCTGCGTTTACGGCGAGTTACTTTATTAGGATTATACTCTTTTCTCATTTTTGCCACAGACCATCACCTCCGATAAATGGAATTGCACCAAAGCGTCCTTTCAGATAACCCTTACGCACATTTTCTCCCTTTCTTGGAGAGAACGAAACCAATGAAAACAGTTCTGTTGCACAAGTCTTATCGTCTTTTTCAGCAAACCAGATTTGATCACGACGGAAGAAATTGAGGTCTAAGAGCATTGCGTCATGTGTTGTAAAAAGAAGCTGCGCTCCTTGTGTATTTACATTCTTATCCTGTACCATTTCTACCAAGCGCTTTGTTAACAATGGATGTAAACTGTCTTCAATCTCATCAACAACCAAGAGTGCTCCATTTTCCAGCGCCTGAAGCCATCCACCAATACGTGCAAAGAAATGCTGTGTACCGGCAGATTCCTGATCCATTGAAAGTTGGAAGTACTCTATACTTCCATCCGCCTGAATAATTCTATGAGTTGTCATAATTGTAGGATTTTTTCCAGAAAGATTCTTAATCGTAACATCTGTAATCCCCAAATCTGCAAGTAACAATTCCTTTAAAATACGAGCTTTCTTCTCATCTCCACTAACAATCTGTGCAACTGTTTCTGATGTTGCAGGTTCCTCTTCCATTAAAAATGTCATTTTTTCTAAAAACCATTTGTATGCATTTTCGGTCTGAGGTAAATTCCAATCATTAGATGAAACAAGATAGAGCTTGTTTTCTGGTGTCCGGTTACTCAATGTAATCTGCTCATTCACATTTTCACGGAATTCATATTCATCATTTTCTCTAGAAAAAATTAACGCCTCTCTTCCATTTGGCCAATGATACAAATATTCCGAATAAATCTTCTTTGCATCAAAAGAAAAACCATATGCATATCTAATATTTTGATACGTGAATACAATTTCAAAAGACGTCGGTTCGTTTGTTCCTCCAAATGGTTCCCAAGGAAGCTTCTGTCCCTTTGAAGCCTTTGCAGCATCCCCAACAACCATATCTCTCATCGTCATCATTGCATGAAGTACATTACTCTTACCAGCCGCATTTGCACCATATATAGCAATTGCAGGAAGCAACGATTTCTTTGTATCAAGTGGTAACAAATATTCTTCTAAAGACTTATCTTTTGAAGCAGCAAAACTAATGACTGCACTTTCCTTTATCGATCTGTGATTTTCTATTGTAAACTGTATAAGCATAAATGAATACCTCCATTCATAGTATTCTCATTCTCGCCTACATTATATCAGCCAAAAACGCAACAGTCAATATTTACAGCTTGTTTTCGCACTTTTTCTGCGTTTTTTATAGTTAAAATCTTTCCAAACAGATTTTATGGCCACCTATCTCCACCTATCTCTCCATTTCCCTGCTTTTCTGTTTTACTTCCATCACAGTCCCGCAAGACTTTTCATATTCCTTTTCTGTAATAAGTCCTGCCTTATAATCCATATAATTTGCTGCCGCTTGCGCGTCCTTAATAGCTTTAATCAGAGTCTCTGGTTTCTCACGGATTGCTTCAATCCAGGACTGCACATAGGCTTTATGGTTTTCGATGTGTTCCGGTGTTGCTTCCATTTTTAGTTCTGAACCCATAAAACAAGAGCACATCTCAGCTACCAGTTCTTCATAAGCATACTGGTCTGTGCCGAAAAATGCGCTCTGTGGTCTGTTCAGTCTATTGGGATGTCCGGAAGCATGTGCTTCCTCATGAAGGGCAGTTGCATTAAATGCATACTCGCTATGAAAGGATTCCGGTGTAGGCAAATGAATTTTATCCTGAGATGGAGAATAATAGGCGCGATCTCCACCGTCCGTCAAAATCTCCACACCCATTCCTTCGGATAACTTCTTTACTAAATCATCCATCGCAATCTCCGGATGCTGCTCTACCGTAAGTTCTGGCATGCCTTCTACTTCATGAGCATTGAATACTGCCGTATATCTGGTTGCAAGGGTAAATTCCTTTTCACTTCTTCCATTGGCAAGATCATTTTTATACTCCTCCCAAGTCATAGCTTTCTTATTTGTCACATCATATGGATACCAATACTCCACGTAAGTTGCTTTTGATCCTTTCTTCAAATGCCACTTCTCATTTGGATGATATTTCTTATCCGGATCCATAATCTGATGCATGGTTACCCAGCGAGGATCTGTGTAGCCTTTCGACATGGCAATCAGCGATAACCAAAAGGCATTACATCCTCTGTAATTTGCTTTTGTAACACCGTTATGAGGCGCTCCTCCACCTTTGCCATTCCATTCCTTACGCCAGGAAAGACCTTTCTCTTCCAAGACATTAGCAAATGTTTCCGCAAACTCCGCACGGTATTCTTCCTTATTCTTCGGTCTGCCCATTCACTTCCTCCATCTTATCGTAGTATTTCTTCATACGGTTTTCTGCCTGTTCCTGCTGCTTGGCATTCTGCAGCTCGTCCTTTGTTAAAGTTTCTTCATCAATAAATACAATTTCCTTCTTCATCTTGATTCTTTCTCCTTTTTCTCTCTTTGTTTTGTTTCATTCGATCCATGTATAGATCCTTCATGCAAATCATACAGCCTTTCACATCCATCACACAAACCTGTGATTTCTTCCATATCTTCCAGAATTTCATCCGGAATCAATGTTAATTCATTAAAATCTAAACATATCAGATATTCATAAATCATCTCTTCTAAGCTTTCAAAATCCCAGGTTAATACTATTTCTTCGCCCAAATAAATATCCATACCTAATCTTTTTAGATTTGCATTAGCTTGTATCTCATACTTCCCATCCTCAGTCGTCGTATAGGCAAGCCCTATATTTTCCAAATCTGAAAAGTCTGCCAAGCAATCAAACTCTTCTAAGCAGTATTTATTAATCATCTCTGCAGCTAAAAAAAGATCTGTAAGATGTTTGAAAGTTTCATTTGTAATTCCTGTAGCAATCGCATCATACTCAAAACGCTTCTCGCACCATTTATAAAAAGGTGTATCCTTGTCCACTAAATACTGCTTACAGTTCTGCGAAACATGTTCAAAAATAACTTCAATTGGACCTTGGGGATATTCCAATATCGCATCCATCAAATGTTCCAATGTGAACTGATTGATTACATACTGCCCTCCCGAATTTGAATCTGGGTTATAATACATCCATTCTATATAGCCCGCATCTAAATCCACAAAAAATCTATCTTCGTCATTTCCTGGTTTTCTCATCATTCATCCCTACCTTCTAAACAAATTTTCACATCCACATTGACTGTCGCCGGAAATAAAGACGCAAATAAAAGTCCTGTTCTTGCATTGGAAACTCCCGTCACCATTCCATTTAATCTACATACAGTCTTATTGATTTCCTGCTGATTATCCGCGTAGTAATAACCATTTTCGTCACTACAAATTGGAACTCCATCCTGACGCAAGCTACTCACCTTTCGTCTGATGCCTCTTCCATCCATATCAAAAATGCTTTGAAGCTCTTTACTATGAATCGCATGCACTTTTCCCTTGTGATATTCTTTCAAATAAACATGAATGGCTGTCTTTTTATCCACGCCTGGAATAAGTCCAACGGCACATAGTGGACAAACAATTCTTCCCTCTGGCACATAATTGCCACAGCAAACACAATTATCTGACATATTCTCTTACCTCCTTCTGTTTCGGGAAGGTCCAGCCATAGACCTTCCCAATATCATCACCTAATCGTTTCGGGAATTTATCGACATCTTTCGACATTATTTGTCATCGCCTAAAATCACAACTTTTCGTAAATAGTTGCGACCAGTACAAGATAACTTGAATTCCAATCGAAGCGTTGTACCAAGCGGAATCTGTTCCAGCTTATGATATCCGCTGTCCTTCCAAACCATAGAACGAACCTTTCTGCCATCATCAAAATCAAAACAGCAAACCAAGTTTTCATCCTTGTTCATCCAGCGTCCGACGTATGTAGCGTAATAGCTACCTTCCTCTGTCAAAAATTCATATTCATCGAAATTGTCCTTACCGTACAATCCCTCTTGTTTATAATCTTCTCTCATCATGCTTATCTCTCCTGTGGCTTTTCCTTTGGCGTCTTTGCCACTTCTGTTTCCTTCTCCGCTGGTTCAAATGCATTGCGAAGCTGCTCTCTTTCGCGATCATAATACTGAACCTTATCAGAAAGCTTCTCCTGCGGACTTACTTCTGTTTCATTGACTTCATGCACCATCGCACTGAGCATTTCCAGTTCCACACCGGCACTGACTGGCATAACCAAAACTTCATGACAAGAAGATGGAAGTACATAGTAGTCGCAGCCAAACTTGTCACCAATTTCCTTCATAATATCCGGTCTGGCAATCATGGATGCTCCCTGTGTTTTCTCTTTATTCGTAAGCACATATAACGGCGGACCATATTCTTCCGGAACCAGTTCCTGAAGTCCCGCCATCATTTCTGCCATCATTGCAGAAATACTCATAAATACAGGCTCTTTATTATTCAGATTCTTCTGGGCGTCAGCTAACATCTGTTCTTTGGTTGCTCCCATAACAGCCATATTTCCCATAGTCACCACTGCGGTCATATGGCCATCGTTCTGTTCTCCAAAGTCCAGATAGCAAACCTTTGCAAAATCGCCCATCGGCTCCCATACTTTATCTGCAAGCCATTGCTCATTTTCTTCAATGCCCACCAAACGAATTGACAGGTATTCTTTGGCGTTTTCATAATTCATGATCTTACTCAAATCAATTTCCGGATTTCTGGCATCCTCCATCAAATCAGCGACCTCATTTGCCATATAACTGAGCGGGTAGCCGTCCTGATATCTTTCATACATATCATTGAGATAAATACATGGAGAAATGCATTCCCCTTCACTGCGAATGACCAAGCCCGTAAGGACCTGGTCATTCGTTTTCATCACATTTTCAATTTGTACGCTGCCTTCTACACCACGTTCATTTAATAAATCCTGAACGCTGTATTTCATAAAACTATAAAACTGTTCTCTATCCATCATTTGCACTAATCTCCTATTTCTTTTTGATAATATTTAAATAAATAAGGCCTCCGATGATAAACACCACGAGGCCAATACCAATAATTGTCTTAAGAGTCACTCTATTCATCTCCCTTCTTGCGTCGGAAGGTTGCTACTGCAGCTGCTGTGGCACCAATGGCAGATGTGAGCATCATGTATGCCCAGAATCTTGGATTGGTGTCATCGCCAGTCTTTGGAATATCCGGAACAACCGGAATCAACTTATTGTAGAATTTCGCTACAACTGTTTTGTCCGCATGTACCGTTACTGTCACATCTTCTGGAAGTTCGTAGCGTTCATTATTCTTATCAGAAATCTCAGAAATCACATATTTATTCACCAATGCGAAGTCCTTCGATTGTAATCTGACCATTTTCATCCGTTACATACTCTGCAATAAATGCATGTCCAGTAATGTCCGTACCTTCTACTTTAAAACAGAAGCCTTTTACCACTCCATCTTCAGAAGTCTTTTCGATACGGATTGCACCTTTCTGTGCGTTATTAAGGAATCCTTTACCAGCTTCGTTTTCTACAACGACTGTTACAACATTTTCCTTAATAGAAAAAGCATAAGTGTTCGTATCCAGGTAAAATCCTTCCGGAGCTTTCACTTCTTTCAAAGTGTAATCTCCGTAAAGCAAATTATCCATCTGATATACACCGCCGGATAATTCTTCCATTTTTCCGATGAGTTCTCCATTCTGGTAAACTTCAAACTCTGCACCACTAAGTGTGTTTTCCGGATAATCTGCGTCAAATTTTGTCAACTGAACATTTCCACGGATACGAATATCTGTGATCTCGATTTCCACAACGGTACCCTCTTTATCAATGATAGCTGCATATGGAGTATCATCTACTACATATCCTTCCGGTGCTTCCACTTCTCTAATCACATATTCTCCATATGGGATCTTTGTAAATGCGAAACTTCCATCTTCTGCAGAAATTGTCGTTGCAATAGGTTCCGTTCCTTCTGTAGTAAAGATTCCAATAATTGCACCTGCAAGGCCTTCTCCATCTTCACCCTTCTTCATACCATGAACTTCACCGTAGATTAATTTATTTTCAATATCAGCACCATTTGCTTTGATTACTACAAGCGCAGTATCCTGACCTGCATATTCAAATGCAAACTCATATTTCGCATCATTTAAAATATAATGGCAGTCAGTACCCATTTCTTTCAGATAATAACTTCCAAATGGAAGATCTGTTTTTAAAGTCGCTGTACCATCTTCATTTACAGATACGATTTCCATGAGTCCATCTGCTGGAATGACAGAACCATCATGAGCTGTCATTTCACTTGCAGCATAAAGACCAAATGTTACTGCAGATAATTCTCCATTCATACCAACGCCATACTGTTCATTCTGTTCCATGACTTTAGAAAGAGAAACTCTCGCTTTCTGACGTTCATTTGTAAAGCTTGCTGCTGTTTCAGTAATTTCAATTTCCTGTCCCGCGTATACAAGCTCAGCTGTATGAACTTCCTCATTTAAAACCATGCCATAAGGAGCTTCCACTTCCTTGATATTGTACTTACCAAGGTAAAGTTCCTTACTTGTCGCCATACCATCATTGCCAGTTGTGATTGTGTCAACTACATCTCCACTTGTATAGCGAAGTGTACCATCTAATGTGATAATATCTTCAGCTGCAGTGATTTCATAAGTTGCACCAGCAAGACCTTTGATTTCATAAACTGGCTGATACATTCCATCTGCTTCTGTTACCGTCGCAAATACTTCTCCAAATTTAGAAATCTCAATAGTGCCTTTCTGTGCATAGTTTGCAAGTTCCACAGCAACCACTTTGACTGCAGATTCTTCAGATGAATTGTCTTCCGTTACATCAAAGCTTACAGCATCATGCTTAAGTACATAACCATAAGGTGCCTGTACTTCCACAAGGGAATATCCTTTTCCATACTCTAATTTTTCCGGAGTGATGAGCATACCTTCTTCATTTGTGTAGTAAGTATCGATTGTTGTCACGGATGGATAAGTAAATGTCATTTCCACTTTGGATCCATCTGGACGATAAATCTGGAATCCTGCTCCTGCATATGGAATTGTCTTTCCTGTTTCAACGTCTACTTTGATGATTTTAATAAATGATCTGAAATTAGCATTGTTGAGAATGTAGCGATAAACCTGACCATCTTCTGCAACAAACACATCAAAATCTTTCATCATTTCACGACCTTCCCAACCGGAAGTCTGGTGAACTGTGTAAACTCCATAAGGTAAACTCTTTGTTTCTGCGAATCCATTTTCATCGCATGTTAATACGTCTCTCTCTGTTTCTTTAGCATTTTCATAGCTACCGGAAGATTTTAAATACACTTCAAATGTTGCACCTGCCTCTGGTGTTTCAATCTGTGTTTCTCCATCATCCGTATGTTTGATAATGGCAATCTTACCTTTCTGTATCTGCTCAATTACACCAACCGGTTCTGCAGAATTGTGTTCTACTGTATAGAGCTTTGCGTCTGCACCAATCTTATAAGAGGTACTATCCAATAAATAACCTTCTGATGGTTCAATCTCACGGATTGTCCAATCAGAATCACATACATAATAAGATGTTGTGAACTGACCATTTTCATCTGTTACATAAGTGTCGATGAGCTGCTCCCCTTTATAAATGCCGTATTTCGCACCTGCTAAAGAAGCATCGCCCTGTGCATCCCCCATTTCTTTATCGCTCTTTGTGACTGTTACATTGAACTTCTTTAGGATGTTTGTGAAACTCTTATTTGTGACTGCATTCCATTCCACTGCAGCACTCTGGTTCTCTGGAACCACGTAACGAATTGCTGTATCTACTTCCTCTAAAGTATAACCAGTACCAATCAGCACGTCTTCGAATGTTGCTACACCGTTTTTATCAGTTTCTGCATACATATCTACAGAAAGTCCACTTAAAGATGTTCCATATAAATGGAATTTGACTCCTTTATTCAAACCATCTTCCGATGTCTTTGTAACAGTAAGATTGCCACGTTTTAATACGTTATTGAAATTCACTTTAGATGTCTGTCCTGCAAGTACAGTCACTCTGCGAACTTCCTGTGGTTCGTATTTATCATAGGTCTGCTCTGTAACGGTGTAAGTACCTGGTGCTAAATTATCAATCTGGATTTCGCCCTTACTGTTTGTTGTCACAGTTTTATTGATACCTTCTCCTTGGATCGTAAATGTGATCCCATCTACTTTTCCATCTTCAGAAGTCTTCACGATTTTAACGCTACCGTAACTTACCTTTACATTCACATAAGCTTTTACTGGATCACTTACAGACGCACTATAAGTAATAACATCCTGTACCCCGCCATCTGGGCCGTACTTTGTATCAGACCAAACAAGGACACCTTTTCTGTTCTGACTCTTAGATGCTGTAATCTTCACAGAATCCTTTGATGCTTCTTTTGTAGTAATCGTAAGTTTGTCACCACTCTTGCTAAATGTCATGCCAGTCACATTGGAACTGAAACTGTACTTGGAAAGCACACCGTTCTTATCTGTCAATGTAGTTGTGTATTCACTGCCATTCCATTCAAGCTCGAATTCATCTGCTTTGCTGCTACTTTTTGTCATAAAGCTTGGAATCTCTGTGTGACTCTTCACGCTGGAAACCATGCTGTTATAGTAGGAAATGAATTCGTCATAGCAAGGATTTCCTTTACCAATCATGGATTTCACGGTATCTTTTCCACCAGTGCTTACATGATTAAAACTGGCATCACGTTCACCAACCACGGTTTCCCAGATAAGAACCTGTGTGGCCATGATGTGACCCAGCTTATCTCTGTCCGATGCATTCTGAGATTTCCACTGTAAGGAAATATCTCCCTGATATCCATACTGCATGATTCGACCTAATAAAACCTTGATTGTGTCTGGTTCGATTGTTTTATTATATTTATCTGGATAATTGTCCCAAAAATCTTCTCCAAACCCGCTGTAGGTATCACCTACATGTCTTGCTACACCTGGTTCAATACAGTAACAAACCTTGCCTGTATAAGAATCCTGCGCGTGAACTGTAAATACTTCCATGGCATCAACGTTCCAACCATTCATCAAAGATTTTGATGTGTTGGTCCTATGTCAAGAAAAAGTACAAGTTAAAAATGACTTTTTCCTAGAAC
>CAZUVY010000009.1:0-57898 GCA_964623905.1 uncultured Faecalimonas sp. | reverse complement strand
CTAACATTGCTGGAGATGTTAAGTCGTTGATTGCAACTACTTCATATCCTTCTGCACCAAACATTTGTCTGAATGCAAGACGTCCAATACGTCCGAAACCATTGATTGCTACTTTTACTGCCATGATTAATTCCTCCTAAAGTTTAATTGATTGATAATTATTGCTTCATAGCATATATACCTAATGAAATTCTCTAAACGCACTTCGTTCGTTAAAGAATCATCATTCATACTGATTGTACTAAAGTTAGTACAAAAATTCAAGTCTTAATTTTTTTTTATGTAAGTTGACGAAAAATTGGGGCTCTGCCTTTGAAATCTGTGTACATTTTGAACCCACAGGCCTTTAAGATATCTGAAACTTTGTGAAAATCGTACGCAATGTGCTCCGGTTTGTGTCCATCCGATCCAATTGTAATGATTTCTCCACCCAATTCACGGTATCTTTTGAGAATTTCCGGATGCGGATGACAGAATCCCAGACCATACTTGAATCCTGCCGTATTCAGCTCAATTCCTTTTCCATTATAAATCAGATATCGCAGAATCTCGTCAATAATATCTGCATATTTTTTGTAAGAATAATGCTCTGCCTTCGTTTTTCCATAACGGACGATATAGTCAATATGTCCAAGCACATCAAAATCCTTGTTATTTTTGATATTCACAAGCGTTTCTTCAAATGTCTGACGGTACGCCTCCTCATCAGAGCGTCCCTCAAAAAACGTACCATAATATGGATCTTGTCTGTCTACAACATGTACAGAACCGATCACAAAGTCAAATGGGTACTTTCTGACAAAATCATGCCAGAATTCCCCTAAATGTGGCTGCAGTCCCGTTTCTACTCCAATCCGGATATCAATCTGATTTTTATATTTTTCCTGAAGTTCTTTCATTTCTGAAAAATATCGATCTGCATCCAATTGAAATTCTTCTGTATCTGCATACTTTGGATAATCTTTATCATAATGATCTGTAAAACAAATTGTCTCAAGTCCAATCTGAATCGCACGTTCTACCATATCTTTCGGCTGTACCTCTGCATCTGACGAAAAATACGTATGCATATGAAAATCTGATTTCATATTATTTGTCTCCTATAATCGTTCCACCACCAAGAACGTAATCACCATCATAAAATACGACTGCCTGACCTGGTGTGATTGCTCTTTGTCTCTCTTCAAATGTGCAAAGTACCTCATCTTCGGCAGTTTTCTTGATCGTACACCATGCGCCTTTATGATTGTATCGAATCTTTGCCCATACACGAAGTTCGCCTTCTAAATCCTCAATTGACATAAAATTGAGTTTATTTGCACGCACATGATATGACATCGAATCTTCGTTTGTACCGATTACGACTTCATTTGTTTCAGGTCTGATCTCGATTACAAACGCAGGATATCCAAGAGCAAGTCCAAGACCTTTTCTTTGTCCTACTGTATAATGCGTGATCCCTTTATGTCTTCCAAGGATCTTGCCATCAAGCGTCACGAAATTTCCCGTTGGAAGTTCTGCATCGATTGATTTTTCAATAAATCCAGCATAATCTCCATCTGGAACAAAACAAATATCCTGGCTGTCCGGCTTATTTGCAACACGAAGCTGTATTCTCTCTGCAATCTCACGAATCTCATCCTTCGTATACTCACCAACCGGCATCAGGGTATGTTTTAATTGCTCCTGTGTCAGGTTATAGAGAGCATAAGTCTGATCCTTTGCAAGCGTCGCAGAACGTTTCAGGCTGTATCTGCCATTTTCCAGCTGATCGATTCTTGCATAGTGTCCTGTTGCAATATAATCTGCGCCGATGTCTCTGCTTCTTTTTAAAAGCGATTCCCATTTCACATAACGGTTACATGCAATGCATGGATTTGGTGTTCTGCCATGCAGATATTCATCAATGAAATATTCTACTACCTGTTCTTTGAACTCTTTGCGGAAATTCATCACATAGTATGGAATATCCAGATCATGTGCTACACGTCTTGCATCTTCAATCGCACTCAGACCGCAGCATCCGCTTTCTTCTTCCTGCCAGATCTGCATCGTGACACCGATCACTTCATATCCCTGTTCTTTTAAAAGATAGGCGGCCACTGAAGAATCCACGCCGCCTGACATGCCTACAACTACTCTTTTCTTATTATCCATGAAAAATCCCCTATTTTAGTATTCTTCTGCCTCTTCTTCTTCATCTTCATGAATGTCTGATTTTGGTTTTGAAAGTCCTTCGATTTTGATATCATGTTTTTCAGCATAATCCCAAAGTGCTGCATGAATTGCTTCTTCAGCCAGTAATGAACAGTGTACTTTTACTGGTGGAAGTCCATCAAGTGCTTCCATAACTGCTTTATTTGTAACTTTCAACGCATCATAGATTGATTTGCCTTTTACAAGTTCTGTAGCCATACTGCTTGTTGCAACAGCTGCTCCACATCCAAATGTTTTGAATTTTACATCACGAATGATCTGGTTTTCATCGATATCAAGATAAATTCTCATGATATCTCCACATTTTGCATTTCCTACTGTACCTACTCCACTTGCATTTTCAATCTCACCAACATTTCTTGGGTTTTGAAAATGGTCCATAACTTTTTCTGTATACATTTCTATCTCTCCTTTTATCTGTATAAACTCAAATCTATTTATTTTGTTTTTTCATAAAATCTTCATATAGTGGTGACATACTTCTTAAATTAGCCACGATTTCTTTAATAGAATCTACTACATAATCGATATCTTCTTTTGTTGTCTCTTCACTCAGTGTTAAACGAAGTGAACCATGTGCGATTTCATGTGGTAATCCAATTGCCAGTAATACGTGTGAAGGATCTAATGAACCTGATGTACATGCTGATCCGCTTGAACCGCAGATTCCTTTCATATCAAGCATGATAAGTAAAGATTCTCCTTCAATAAAACGGAAACTGAAGTTTGCATTGTTTGGAAGACGTTTGCTTGGATGACCATTTAATTTTACATATGGTACTTCCTCTGTCACACGTTTGATGAGGTAATCTCTCAGTTCTGTTTCTTTTGCGATACGTTCTTCCATTGTACGCATTGCACGTGCTGTTGCTGTACCAATACCGATGATACCTGGTACGTTTTCTGTACCCGCACGACGTTTTCTTTCTTGTGCTCCGCCATGTACAAATGATCTTAATTTTAATCCTTTACGGATATATAAGAAACCAATTCCTTTTGGTCCATTTAATTTGTGACCGCTTGCACTCAGCATGTCAATATTGTACTCATCAACATTGATTGGTACTTGTCCGAATGCCTGAACAGCATCTGTGTGGAATAAAATACCATTTTCATGTGCAATTGCACCGATCTCTCTGATTGGCTGAATTGTACCGATTTCATTGTTTGCAAACATCACTGAAATCAAAATTGTTGTTGGACGGATCGCTGCTTTTAAATCATCCAATTTTACAACACCATTTTCATCTACATCAAGGAATGTGATTTCATAGCCTTGTTTTGCAAGGTATTCTGCTGTATGAAGAATCGCATGATGTTCGATCTTTGTTGTGATGATATGATTTCCTTTTGTTTTATATGCTTCTGCAGTTGCCTTTAAAGCCCAGTTATCTGATTCTGATCCGCCTGCTGTAAAATAAATCTCTTCTTTTTTAGCACCAAGTGCTTCTGCAATTACTTCACGTTGTCTTGTGATCGCTTCTTTATTCTTTGCTGCAAAGCTATATACGCTTGATGGATTTCCATAGTTTTCTGTAAAGTATGGAAGCATCGCCTCTACTACTTCTGGCGCAACCTTTGTTGTTGCTGCATTGTCTAAATAGATTACTTTTTTCATAAGATCCTCCTGATTTACTTATTACATTTCATTTTTCCTGAAATATTATTTTCTAAAGTTTTGTTTTGATTCACGTTCTTGCTCTCTTCAACCAATTGACTCAACTTAATCTCGTCCACTGTCTTGTTGATGCTTTCATTGATACGCTGCCACACATATTTGGTAACGCATCCGCCTGCTGCCTCACATGAATCTTCTGAACTGTACGCCGCACACTCTACCGGCTTTAAATCGCCTTCTAAAGCTCGAAGAACATCTCCGACCGATATCTCTTCCATATTCTTGGCAAGCACATAACCTCCGCCCGCGCCTCGAATACTCTTGACCAGCCCTGCCTTTTTCAGCAGCGTCATAAGCTGTTCCAAATATCGCTCTGAAATACCTTGTCTTGCCGCTATACTGTTGATTGAAACAGGCTCTATTTCGCTATACTGTGCCAGATCAATCAATGCCCTCAGACCATAACGTCCTTTTGTAGATATTTTCAAGGCTTCACCTTCTTTTTCTTTTTATATCTGCACTTTAATTCCTAGTAATTTGCTAGGATTTATTCTTTTTGTAGAATATCACTCTATTTTTGTTCTGTCAAGTTCATACCGAGAATATCTTGAAATGACAAATATTTCCTGGGTGATATTATGCCTAAAAAAAATCCCATACTGTTTGGAACATTTATTTTAACTGCTACCGGTTTTCTTACCCGTTTTATTGGATTCTTTTTCCGTATGTTTTTAAGTCATACTTTCGGCGAAGAACAAGTGGGGCTTTATCAGCTTATCTTTCCTATCTATGCTCTTTGTTTTTCTCTGACCTCCGCAGGAATAGAAACCGCTATTTCCAGATGTGTAGCGCACAAGATTTCTCTCAAAAAAAATCAGGAGACAATCTCTATTTTATACACCGGAATTTGCATTTCTCTGACGTTTTCTCTCATCATGAGTCTGTTTTTACAAAGAAATGCCTCCTTCTTTTCCATCTATATTCTGGGTGACATCCGCTGCGAATCTCTGCTGGCTGCAATATCCTATGCGCTTCCTTTCGCTTCTATCCATAGCTGCATCTGCGGATATTATCTGGGCCTAAAGGAAACAAAGATTCCAGCTTCTTCTCAACTGATCGAGCAGATTGCAAGAGTCGGCGCTGTCTTTATTATTTATCAGATCGCACTACGACATAACAGCCAGATACATGTTTTATTTGCAGTATTTGGGATTGTGATCGGGGAATTCTGTTCTGCACTGTATTGTGTTCACTTTATTTCCAAACACACGCACCAGCAGGGCCCCTGCAAGGCACTCCAGAATTTTTTTACTTCTTCCAGGGAATTACTCTCACTCTCAATACCCCTGACCACAAGCAGGGTACTACTCAATATTTTGCAGAGTATTGAATCGATTTCCATTCCAATCTGTCTTCAGACCTATGGCTACAGCAACTCCGAAGCTCTTAGTAATTATGGTGTTCTGACCGGAATGGCACTCCCATGTGTGCTGTTTCCTTCGGCGATTACCAATTCTGTGTCCACCATGCTTTTGCCTGCGGTGGCTGAAATTCAGGCTCAAAAGAATTACAAACATCTGAAACAATTAATCGCGAAAGTCTCTTTTTATTGTGTTTCACTTGGCTTTAGCTGCTGCCTTTTGTTTTTCTTTTTGAGCCACTGGCTTGGAACAGTTCTGTTTCATAGTGAACTTGCGGGAGACTATCTGAAGATACTCGCCTGGATCTGTCCTTTTTTATATTTCAATGCCACTCTGATCAGCATCACAAATGGCCTTGGAAAAGCAAATATGACACTGATTATCAATACGTTAGCCTTAACACTTCGAATCATCGGTGTTCTTTACTTCATTCCGCTTTTTGGTATGAATGGTTATCTTTGGGGACTGCTTTTAAGCCAATGTATCACCTGTATTTTTACAATTGGATATTTGTGCTTTTACTTCAAAAAAGACATCTAAAAAAGATTGTGCGGCGCACAATCTTTTTAGATTACCCATTTCATCAAGATCGGATTTACATAACTTTCTAATATCATTCCAACAAGCATCATAATTATGACAAATGTCGTTTTTGCTGCATTCCATTGCTTATTTGGATAAGAATATAGATATGTCAGCAGCATCCCGTACGCCAGAACATAGCAGATCAGATGCGGCATAAACCCAACGATACAGAGTAAGATTCCTTTCAGACCCAATTGGATCACCGCTGTCACCATCAAGATACCGCCTAAAAAGCCTGTCCATATAAGAAAAACCGACACCAGTATCTTTTTCCATTTCAACACTCCAAAAAGACACACCGCTGCAAACGACAGGACCCGAATTCGAAACACATGCCATAAATATTCTTCTGAAATAATTTTCATCTGTCCATATTGCTCCAGAAATTGTGTCTGAAAAACACGAATAAACACTCCCTGGCTTCTAGCGATCAGATTTTCATAAATAATTCCCATAAAAAAACCAACTACTAAAAATAAAATTAGAAGCTGGTCTTTCTGTTTCCACCTCTTCACATGACTACCTCCAACGTTAAGATAGTTCATTATATGCAAAGTGAATTTGATTATACCTGATATTTTACTGCATAAGCCATCAAAGCAGATACGGTTTTAGAGTCTTCGATTTTCCCTCTGAAAATCATCTCTTTCAACTCTTCAATTGTATACTCTTCCAGCTCGATCGACTCTTCTTCGTCCAGATTTTGCTGTGAAGGAATCAGATCCGTTGCCACAAATATTTCTACTTTTTCGTTACAGAATGCAACCATACTCCTGATCGTAATAAGCCATTCTACTTTTCCTGCACGATAGCCTGTCTCTTCTTCCAACTCACGAGCGACACACGCTTCACCCGATTCACTCGTTGTATCAAATGCTCCGGCTGGAATCTCCAGCGTATATCGGTCGATTGCGTTTCGGTATTGTCTTACCATTAAAATCTTTCCTTCTTTTGTAACTGGAACAACTGCCGCACCGCCATTATGATGAAAGAAATCCCATACTGCCTGATGTCCATTCACTTCCACATAATCTTTGTATATTTTCATAATTGTGCCTTGATAAGCCATTTCTCTCTTTAATCTTTTGAATTCTCCCATATCTGTCCTCTCCCAAACATTCTTGATATCGATTATTATACCGAAAATGCCATAAAAAAAGAACCCTTGTTTTTAAGGGTTCTTTATATTTATCTACTATTTTGCATAGTCTGTAACGCGTGATTCACGAATTACGTTTACTTTAACTTGACCTGGATATTCCAATTCAAATTCAATCTGTTTCGAAATATTTCTAGCCATCAGTACCATGTCTGCATCAGACACTTGTTCTGGAACTACCATGATACGAATCTCTCTACCTGCTTGAATAGCAAAAGACTTATCGACACCTTTGTACTGGTTAGCGATATCTTCTAATTGTTTTAATCTGTTTGTGTATGTTTCTAATGTTTCTTTTCTTGCACCTGGTCTTGCAGCTGAGATAGTATCTGCTGCCTGTACGATGCATGCAATTAATGATGTAGGTTCTACATCACCGTGATGAGATTCTACTGCGTTAATAACTGTTGCTGATTCTTTGTATTTTCTACATAAATCAACACCAATCTGGATATGTGATCCTTCGACATCGTGGTCAATCGATTTACCAATGTCATGTAATAGACCTGCTCTCTTTGCAACTCTTACATCAAGACCAATTTCGCTGGCAAGTAAACCAGATAATTGAGCTACTTCAATAGAGTGTTTCAAAGCATTTTGTCCATAGCTTGTTCTAAACTTCATTCTTCCTAATAAACGGATTAATTCAGGATGAATACCATGTACGCCTACTTCTAACGCTGCTGCCTCTCCTTCTTCACGAATCATTGTTTCCACATCTTTTTGTGCCTTTTCTACCATCTCTTCGATTCTTGCAGGATGGATTCTTCCATCTACAATCAATCTTTCGAGTGCAATTCTGGCAACTTCTCTTCTGATTGGATCAAATCCTGATAGAACAACAGCTTCTGGAGTATCATCGATAATCAATTCAACGCCTGTCATTGTTTCTAAAGTACGAATATTACGACCTTCTCTACCAATAATTCTACCTTTCATTTCATCGCTTGGAAGTTGAACAACAGAAATCGTAGTTTCAGCAACATGATCTGCCGCACATTTTTGAATAGCTGTAACGACATATTCTTTTGCCTTTTTACTAGCTTCTTCTTTTGCCTGAGTTTCTAACTCTTTAATCATCTTTGCAGTATCATGTTTTACATCTTCTTCAACAGTTTTTAACAAATATTCCTTTGCTTGTTCGGAGGTTAAACCTGAGATTCTTTCTAGTTCCTGTACTCTTTTCTGACCTAGTTCTTCAATTTCTGCTTCGCGCTGTTTGATTCTGTCTTCTCGTTGCGTAAAACTTGCTTCACGTTGTGACATAGCGTCCGCTCTTTTATCTAAAGATTCTTCCTTGGATAACACTCTTTTTTCGTAGCGTTGTAATTCGGCTCTGCGCTCTTTTGTTTCCTTTTCGAGCTCATTCTTTGTCTTAATAGACTCCTCTTTTACTTCCAAGAGAGCTTCTTTTTTTGTTGCTTCAGCTGTCTTTAACGCGTCATCGATGATGTCTCTCGCTCTGCTTTCAGCGCTTCCAATCTTAGAATCTGCATCCTTCGTAAGTTTGGATACTGTCACAAAATGAGTAACGATCGATGCTGCAACAAGTGCAATGATTACAGCGATTACAGTGATCATAATCTCTTGCACAGGAGCACCTCCTAATTAAATTTTCATTGTACAAATACAACACTTCAATTTTATACTGTTTTCACAATTATGTCAAGCATTCCAGTGAGAAACTTGTATCACTTGACGAACATCTTCGTATGAAAATCCTTTTCTCAAAAGATAGTCAAACATTTTCTTTTTTTCCTTCTCCGAAGCAGTTTCACAATTAAAGTGCTTCTTCTCAACAAGTCTTTGAATTGCATCGGATTCTGTCACCTCTTCATAACATTCTTCCAGTGCTTCTTTCGCAACATCTCCAGAGATCCCCTTTTGCTTTAGCATCATCATGATCTCTTTCTTACTCTTAGAGCCCTGCTTTCCGGATATGAATCTTCTGACATATCCTTCGTCTCCAATATAGCCAAATGACGCCACATACTTCATGGCGATATCAATAATATCCTCTGTATATAAATCCTGCTTTAATCGATTATACAGTTCCTGCTCCGTCCGGTCCTTGTGATTCAAAAGATACATCGCTCTTAGCTTTGCTCTCTTGACTAACACTTCATTCTTAATCTGATCTACTAATTCCTGTGTAACCTCGCACTCTTCCTGTATCTTATAACGAGACAGTTCGCCTTTGTATAATACAAAAGCGAACTGTTCATTTAGATATACTTTAAATCTGGCTTTCGTCACAGGCTCAACCTTAGTGACTATCATCCTAGTTTTCCTCTTCTGCCTTTACTCCAAGATTGAAATGTGCTCTAACTTTTGCTTCAATCTCATCCATCACTTCTGGATGTGTGCTCAAATATGTCTTCGCATTCTCACGTCCCTGTCCAATCTTGTCTCCATTGTATGCATACCATGCACCACTCTTGTTGACAATATCTACGGATGCCGCAAGATCAAGGATATCTCCTTCTTTCGAAATACCTTTACCAAACATAATATCAAATTCTGCTTCTTTGAATGGTGGTGCGATCTTATTCTTAACAATCTTGATACGTGTACGGTTACCTACCATCTCTCCGTTCTGCTTTAATGTCTCAATTCTTCTGACATCCATACGTACAGAAGCATAGAACTTCAATGCACGTCCACCTGTTGTTGTCTCTGGGTTACCAAACATTACACCAACTTTTTCACGTAATTGGTTGATAAATACAACAACACAGTTCGACTTACTGATCACAGGTGTCAGTTTACGAAGTGCCTGTGACATCAGTCTTGCCTGAAGACCAACGTGGCTGTCTCCCATATCTCCTTCGATCTCCTGTCTTGGAACGAGAGCTGCAACTGAGTCAATTACGATAATGTCAATTGCTCCAGAACGTACCATCGTCTCAGCGATCTCCAATGCCTGATCCCCGCTGTCTGGCTGCGAAATGTACAGCTCATCAATGTCTACTCCGATATTCTTTGCATATACTGGGTCTAATGCATGTTCTGCATCGATAAATCCTGCAATCCCGCCTCTTTTTTGTACTTCTGCGATCATATGTAATGTAACCGTTGTCTTACCACTTGATTCTGGACCATATACTTCGATCACTCTTCCCTTTGGCACACCGCCAAGTCCAAGCGCAATGTCAAGGCTTAATGAACCTGTTGGTACTGTCTCTACAGAAACATTCGCTCCTGCATCGCCCAGCTTCATAACAGTTCCTTTTCCAAAATCTTTCTCTAATTTGGAAATAGCCGCATCCAGCGCTTTTTTCTTATCTTCATATTTTTTATCTTCACTTGCCATCTAATCTGTCTCCTTCTAAATACCGTAATCCTGCAAGCGAACAAGCGTTCGCTTTTCTATTAATATACTATTATACTTGTTTTAAAATGTCAACCTTTTTGTTTGGGAATTTGCGGCAGATTCGCCTGATTTCAATTGAATATTATGGATATTCAGCATAACACAAAAAGAGACAGATGTAAAAGACTATTTACATCTGTCTCTGAAATCTGTTCTATTTTTTTGCTTCTAATGAATGCTTCTTTGTGATTACAACTTCTTCTTCATAGCATGAGAATATCTCATCTACCTTCTTCTTATCCATCTTAGGTGTGATAAGACTTACGATTGGAACTACGATCAGACCTGCGATCATTGCAACCGCACCTGCATTAATTGGAGATGCAATATATTTCAGGAACATATTGGATAATGTAATCCCAACGCCACATGCGAAACTTGCCCACACAGCGGCTTTTGTAACACCTTTCCAGTATAATCCGTATAAGAACGGTGCAAGGAACGCTCCTGCAAGTGCTCCCCACGAAATACCCATAAGCTGTGCAATGAATGTAGGAGGATCCAGTGCGATCACAACAGACAATACAATGAAAAATACGATGAAGATCTGCATTGTGATAACCTGTTTCTTTTCATTCATGTTCTTCACGATATTATCTTTAATAAAATCCAGTGTCAATGTTGAGCTTGATGTCATAACCAAAGATGACAATGTAGACATCGATGCTGAAAGCACTAAAACTACTACGATTCCGATCAAGATATCTGGTAACTTGGATAACATGAACGGAACGATACTGTCATAGATCACAGCTCCTGTATCTGCGTCATAAATCTCTGTGCTGTCAAACAAACGTGCAAATCCTCCAAGGAAATAACATCCGCCGGATACCACGATCGCAAACAAAGTAGAAATGATTGTTCCTGTATTGATTGCTTTTTCATCCTTGATCGCATAGAATTTATGTATCATCTGTGGAAGTCCCCATGTTCCAAGAGAAGTAAGGATAACAACACCCAGAAGATTGATTGGATCTGGTCCAAAGAAGGATGTAAACGCTCCCGGCTGTCCTAATGTCACTTCCACATCACTTTCCAATTCTGCAAGATTTCTGACTGCTTCCATAAAACCGCCCTGTCCGCTCAACACTGCTGCGATCACAGCAACGATTCCGAACAACATAATGATTCCCTGAATAAAATCATTGATCGCAGTCGCCATATAACCACCGAGAATTACATAGACTGCTGTAAAAAGTGCCATTACCAATACGCATACTCCGTATGGAATATTGAATGCCATCCCAAATAAACGAGAAAGGCCATTGTATACTGATGCTGTATAAGGTACAAGGAATATAAACGCGATCGCTGATGCTGTAATTTTTAAAGCCTTGCTTTCATATCTTGATCCGAAGAAATCCGGCATCGTCTTTGACTCCAGATGCTGACTCATAACTCTTGTTCTACGTCCTAAAATAACCCATGCCAAAAGACTGCCGATGATTGCATTTCCTATCCCGATCCAGGTAGAAGCCAATCCATATTTCCACCCGAATTGTCCTGCATATCCTACAAATACCACTGCTGAAAAATAAGATGTTCCATAGGCAAATGCAGTAAGCCAAGGACCTACCGATCTTCCCCCTAATACAAAACCATCCACACTCGTGGTATGCTGTCTGCTATAAATCCCGACACCAACCATTACTGCGAAAAATACAACTAGTAAAATAATTTTGATTGCCATGTTTCTTTCCTCTCTTTTCCGTTCCTTACAATTACACTTTAAAGTGTTACGCTTTAAAGTGTGAAAGTTAATCTTTTATAAGAATATCATCCGCCAAAGAGCTTGTCAAGAATAACATGAAATAAAAAGGACGATCCCTTTTCGAATCGTCCAAATGTTTTAATATTTTTCTGCCACTTCACCGCGTTTTTTATAAATAGAATTTGCTGGAATAAACTCTCTTACCATAGAAAGTGGATAAATATTTGTATGTTTTCCTACTACTGTACCTGGATTTAATACGCTTCCACATCCAACTTCTACTTCATCTCCAAGCATAGCTCCAAATTTCTTTAATCCTGTTTCAATTGGACCTTCTGGAGTCTTTACTGTAGCTAATGTTTTATCTGATTTTACATTTGATGTAATAGAACCTGCTCCCATATGTGCTTTATAGCCAAGAACTGAATCTCCTACATAATTGTAATGAGGTACCTGTACTTTGTTGAATAAAATTACATTTTTAAGCTCTGTTGAATTACCAACTACTGCACCTTCCCCAACAATTGCATTTCCACGGATAAATGCGCAGTGTCTGACTTCTGCATTTTTACCAATGATTGCTGGACCATTAATGTATGCTGTAGGTGCAACTTTTGCAGATTTGGCAATCCAGATATTCTCTCCTGCTTTATCATATTCTTCTTCTGATAAAGTATTTCCAAGTTCAACAATGAACGCTCCAATCTTAGGAAGCACTTCCCAAGGATATGTAACTCCTTCGAAAATGTCTTTCGCAATCGTCTCATCCAGATTATAAAGTGCTTTTATTGTTAATTGTTCTGTCATAAATTCATCTTCCTTTCTATTTCACTTTATTTTCCTCGCTTATAATACGTTGCTGCTTTATCGTAACAGTTTTTTAACTGATACTGATTGTTTAATCCTAGCACACCCGAGGTACGGCTTGCAATAAAATGTTCTAATTTTGTCATATATTCCTCTGATGTAATCTGTCCTTCCGCTACATAATTAAGTCCTTTTTCCCAGCTTGCCGTCAATTCTGGATTCAAAAGAGAACGAATGGAATGCTCTACTACATCAAAAATCATCTCTCCCAAAAGTGTAGGCGTGATGATCTGCGTCTTTTTATTTAACGCAAGATATTTGATGTGAATCAGTTTTTTCAGGATCTCAGCACGCGTAGCACTGGTTCCAATACCGCTTCCTTTGATCTGCGCACGCAGTTCTTCATCTTCGATCAACTGCCCCGCATTTTCCATGGCAAGAATGATCGAACCTGAATTATAGCGTTTTGGCGGAGATGTCTCGCCTTCTTTGATACTCAGTCCCTGCACTTTCAAAATAGAATCCTTTTTGATCTGCTTCACTGCCTCAAATAATTTGGTATCAACACTTCCTTCATTTCCTGTACCGACAACCTTCAGATACCCTTCTTCAGTCAGAACTTTAAAGCTGGAAAAGAATTTTTCTTCTTTGATCTGTGTTGTAATGTTTACTTTATGATATACGGCTGGTGGATAAAAAATGCTCAAAAATCTTCTCACGATCGTATCATACACCTGCTTAGCTGTTCCTGATACACTTGAAAGCGCCGATAATCCCTGCCCCGTCGGAATAATTGCATAGTGATCGGTAATCTGCTTATCATTGACATAACGGCTTTTTGCAAGCGTTTTATGGCTTCCAAATTGAAGAATCTCCTGTAAATATGGAGCCGCCATCTCATATTTTGACAATCCATTTAAATTCTTATGAATCTCTTTTGCAACGGCTGTTGACAGCACTCTTGCATCCGTTCTAGGATAAGTAACCAGTTTCTTCTCATACAATTCCTGTACGATGCGAAGCGTCTCATCCGGACTGATCTTAAACCGCTTGGAACATTCATTTTGCAGTTCTGCAAGGTTGAAAAGTAATGGTGGGTTCTTTTTCTCCTGCTTTTTCTCAATTGACACCACTTTACATGTCAATTCATCACAATCGCTTAAATAACGCACCAGTTCTTCCGCAGTCTCTTTTTTCTTGAATCCATTTTCTTTATAGAGCAGTGGACTTTCAAAATATTTCGACCCCTGAACTGCTCTCCATTCCCCTTCAAAAGTCTGTTCCCCTGCCTCTATCGTGCTTACCACACGATAAAACGGTGTTTTCACAAAATCACGAATCTCTCGTTCTCTCCTCACAACCATTCCAAGTACACATGTCATAACGCGTCCTACAGAAAGGACCGTGTATTTTGTATTCAGGTAAGATGAAATGCTGCTGCCATATTTCAGCGTCAGCAAACGCGAGAAATTGATTCCCATCAGATAATCTTCTTTTGCGCGAAGATAAGCAGAAGCAGAAAGATTGTCGTACTCTGACAGGTCTTTTGCCTCTCGGATTCCTCGCAGAATCTCTTCCTCTGTCTGTGAATCTATCCAGACTCTCTTTCGCAGCTTTCCTTTGACACCTGCCATCTGTTCTACCAGACGATAAATATATTCTCCTTCTCGCCCCGAGTCGGTACACACGTAAATAGTATCCACATCCGGACGATTTAAAATCCCACTTACGATTTTAAACTGCTTTTCTACGTTTGGAATTACCTCGTATTTGAACTCTTTCGGCATAAACGGAAGCGTCTCCAGACTCCACCGTTTGTATTTTTCATCATAAACCTCTGGGTAACTCATAGTAACAAGATGACCGACGCACCAGGTTACGATCGCGTCATCCCCTTCCAGATATCCATCTTTTCTTTTCGTATTTAATTTTAATGCTTTTGCAAACTCCTGAGCCACACTGGGCTTTTCTGCAATATATACTGATTTTCCCATAAAACTTCCTTTTTCTCTTTTAGAAGCCGAAAAATCTTTTTACCTTCTCCACAAACCCAAGACTTTCCGCCTCTTTTTTCGGAGCATCTGCTATCGCTTCTTCCATAAAGATCTCTTGTGCGATAATCTCCGCTCCCTCTTTTGGCTTTGGAACATAATCTCCATTGCTTAACATCTTTCTTGCTTTTGTATTATCCGCAAGCATCACATTGAGCATATGATTTAAGCGTTCTTTTACCACAGAATCATAGATCGGACACGCCACTTCCACCCTTTTTTCCGTATTACGTGTCATCATATCAGCAGAGCCAATATAGATCTTCTGCTCTTTTCCAGTTCCAAAACTAAATATGCGTGCATGTTCCAGATATCTTCCTACAATACTTGTCACAGAAAGATTTTCTGTCATTTCAGGCACACCTGGCAGTATACAACAAATTCCTCTTACAATCAAATCAATCTTTACACCTGCTTTAGATGCTTCTGCTATTTTTTTGATAAATTCAATGTCTGTCACGGAATTCATCTTCATGATAATACGGCCGTTTCCAGCCTTTTTGATCTCTTCATCGATCAATTCCAGAACTTTCTTCTTTAAACTCACTGGAGACACGATCAGATGCTCATACTGCCCCTCCAGATTGCCTATAGACATATTTTTGAAGAAAACGGATGCATCCTTTCCAATCGCCTCATTTGCAGTCATAAGTGAGACGTCCGTGTACATCGCCGCTGTCTTTTCGTTGTAATTACCAGTACCAATCTGGGTAATATAATGAATCTCATTTCGATTACGGTAAGTAATCTGGCAGATTTTGGAATGAACCTTATATCCTTCAAATCCGTAGATCACACGACACCCTGCATCTTCCAGTCTCTCTGACCAATCAATATTGTTCTGCTCATCGAACCTTGCACGAAGTTCGATCAAAACAGTAACTTCCTTGCCATTTTCCGCAGCAGCACAAAGATATTCGATCAATCTCGTCTTCTTTGCCAGACGATAAATTGTAATCTTGATCGTAAGTACATTTGGATCCGTGGACGCTTCTTTGATCAACTGTAAAAATGGTTCCATACTTTCATATGGATAGGACAAAAGCACATCTTTTCGCTTCACCTGCTTCATAACGCTGCCTTCCTGCAGCATCTTTGCAGGCTGTGGTATAAATGGTTCATCTACCAATGATTTTTTCATAGAATCCGGCAATTTTGCAATGATCGAAAAAATATAATCCAACTTCATAGGCACTTTCGTGCGGAATATCTGTTTTGGAACCAAATGCAGCTTGTCGCACAGATATTTTTCCATCTCTTTCGTCAGCGGATTCGCTGCTTCCAGACGCACAGCAGCCATTCTGCGGCGTTTATGAAGCGTCTCCTTCATCCGCATACGAAAGTCTTCATTTTCATCGTATACCTCATCATCCGGCGATATATCAGCATTTCTTGTGACACAGACATAGTTTCTGTCTGTAATCATGTATTGTTCAAAAATAAGCTCCAGGTACTCCATGATCACTTTTTCCATTCGGATATAGCGGATATCGTGTCCCGGCAGATACAGAATATCTGAAATATACTGCGGAACCGGAACAATTCCGATCATCGACTTTTCTTTGTATTTCAAATTTGCGATTACATATAATTCTTTATTCAGTAAATGCGGAAATGGATGATTTGCATCCACGATCTGCGGAGACAATACAGGAAGCACCTGCTCTTTAAAATACTTTTTCACATATTTTTTCTCAGCAGCTTCCAGTTCTTTGAACGACAGACCGCATACACCATACGGATGAAGCTGTTTCTTGATCATGTTGTAGGTTCGATCCCGTTCTTTATATAAAAATCCCATGGCATCGTAAATAGCATCCAGCTGCTCTCTTGCATTCATTCCGGAACGACAATCAATAGATTTGTCTTCCAGCATAACTCTGTCATAGAGACTTCCTACACGAATCATAAAAAATTCGTCCAGATTGCTTGTAAAAATAGCAACAAATTTCATTCTTTCCAATAATGGAACTGTCAGATCCTGTGCTTCTTCCAACACTCTTTGATTAAATCGAAGCCAGGACAATTCTCTGTTCTGTGTGTAATTTAATGTATCCTTTGTCACAAAATCACCCCCACTGCTTTGTCTTTTTAGCATAGCAAATAACAAAATGATTTTCCACCCCTCCATCAAAAAGAATTTGTAAAAAAGAAGTTAAAACAGATTGAAAAAAGGCGACCCAGTTTATCCTGAGTCGCCTTCAAAGCTAATTAGCGATTATGCTCTTTTTGATTTTTTTGTATAAACTACTACTGTAGCAGATAATACGATAAGAGCCATCCACATAATGTATGATGTTGCGTCACCTGTTGCTGGAGATGTAGGAGCATCTGCTTCTTGTACAAGAATCATAGCTGAGATACCATCTACAGAAACTTTTCCGCTTACTGTATCAAGAACTTCTGTACCTGCTTTTTCAGCATTTACATATACGTTCCATTTTCCATCTGGAAGAGTTACTTCTGTTGCTTCTTCATTTGGATTGAAGATTACGAATAAACCGTCAGATGTTTCACCATTTACACCACCATTGATTGCAAATGCTGTTACGTTCTTGTCAAGTCCATCGATTGCAAGAATATTTTCTGTTACTTCTTCTGCTGTTGTCATACGAAGAGCTGCATGAGCTTTTCTGAATGCGATCAAGCCTTTGTAGTATTCAAAAACTTCTTGTTCATCTGTTTCTTCAAGAGTATCCCATTTGATACTGTTGATTTCATCACCTGCGTCATAACTGTTGTGATTGTATCCTGTTTCATTTGATGCATCTGGTTTACTGCGAAGGAATTCTTCACCAGCATGAATAAATGGAACACCTTGTGATGTGATTGTGATCGCTGCTGCAAGATTGTTCATATCAATGATTTCTTCTTCGCTTGCATCAGGTCTTGAAATCACAAGACGGTCATACAATGTATTGTTATCATGGCAAGAGTTGTAGTTGATTGTTTGAGTTGGTGTTGTACACCAGTCTCCTGGAAGACCGATAAAGCAATCTTCGATAGTTGCTTCAAGTCCTTCTGAACCTGAAACATAACCTGTTCCATAATCAAATACGCTGCCTTTGATTGCATCTCTTAATGTATCATTGAAGAATGCAAATCCACGTGTATTGTTTTCACCTTGAACAAGTGTAGAGTTACTTTGTGTTGTCATTGTAACACCTGTATCGTAGCTGTTCATTTCCCAGCCTTCGCCGTAGAATACTACGTCTGGATGTTCTGACCAAACTTCTTTCATGATTTCATTGATTGTAACTGTATCAATCAAACCAACTAAGTCGAAACGGAATCCGTCGATGTGATATTCATCTGCCCAGTATTTGATAGAATCTACGATGTATTTTCTTACCATTACATGTTCAGAAGCTGTATCGTTACCACAGCCTGAGTTGCTTGAATATCCGCCATTTTCTAATTTTCTTGAGAAATAATCTGGTACGATCTGGTTGAAGCAGAAGTTACCTGCATCAGCTACGTGGTTGTATACAACGTCCATAACAACGCTGATTCCATTTTCATGGAGACCTTGTACCATTTGTTTCATTTCATTTACTCTTACTTCACCATTGTATGGGTCTGATGAGTATGAACCTTCTGGAACATTGTAGTTCTTTGGATCATATCCCCAGTTGAATTGGTCGCCTGTTGCGCCTGTTTCATCAACTGAACTATAATCGTAAACTGGTAATAAGTGTAAGTGTGTAATTCCTAAGTCAACCATGTGATCAAGAACAGTAGATACACCACCTGCTGTTGTTGTGCCTGATTCGATTAATCCTAAGAAGTTACCTTGGTTTTCTTCGCTTACGCCTGAGCTTGCATCAATAGAAGCATCTCTTACGTGAAGTTCGTAGATTACTGCATCTGTGAATTCAAGGTCTACGTTTGGATTTGAGTCATTTTCCCATCCTTCTGGGTCTGTTGAATCTAAATCGATAACCATCGCACGGTCACCATTTACACCTGTTGTTCTTGCATATGGGTCACATGCTTCTTTTACTTCGCCTGAGTTATTTACAGAATATGTATAGTAAACACCATTTAAGTCATCTGCTACTTCTACTGTCCATACACCGTATTCTGCTTCGTTCATTTGAATTGTTGTGATTAAATCATCAGCACCTTTTTCTCCGCCTTTGTAGAGATTTAATTTAACATCACTTGCTGTTGGAGCCCAAACTTTGAAAGTTGTCTTATCTTTTGTCCATGTTGCACCAAGATCATCACCTGTGTATGTGTATTCTTCGATGAATGATTCTGATTTATAAAGACTTGGCTGAGTTACTTTAAATGAATTTCCATTATATGTAACTGTATATGCTTTTGTAAGATCTAAGTCTTCTTCAAGTGTGATTACGTATGTATTTGCTTCTGTACCTTCTGTAACAGAAACGATAGCCATCACTTCGCCTTCACACATTACTGTGAATGCATTTGCATAATCTTCGATTGCCATAGAAGCTGTAACTGTGATTGTGTTTCCGCCTTCAGAAACTGCTTTTGAAACTTTTGCGCCTACAACAGCATTTGAGTCGTCTACTTCAAATTCTGACTGTCCGCTTTCAAGATAAACAATAACTTCGCCGCTTACATATTTGCTAACGTCTACAAATCTGTCGCCGTCTGGGTCTTTTGTCCAGTTAGGATCTCTTACGATAAATCCAACCTGTGAAGCTGCTGGAGCAACTTTGTATGATACTACCATTTTGCCTTCAGCATCTGCTGCAAATGGAGTATCTGTTGCAGATGTTCCAACATCATCCCAGTTCCAGAGGCTCCAGTTTTCATAGTTGCCGTCTGGTCTGTTGTAATAGAATCTGATAACAAGGTCTTTTGATACTTCTGATCCGATTTCGCCTGTAGATTCATCGTACCAGATCACAACTGTTGCACCGTCTTCTGCTACTTCTACTACCTGATTGTCTTCTGGCATCCATTCAGAACCGTCTTTTACGATTTTGTATTCGTAACTTCCAGCTGCAACACCTGTGTAGATCTTTTCATAACGTGCATTTAATGAGTTGTAACTCATAAGGTTGTTGTCATCTGTTGCGTTCCATTCTGATGTACAGAGTCCTGCTGAACCAGCAACTCTATAGTACACTTCTTCTGGAACTGGTTCCTCAGCTGCTGAATCGCTGTACCAAGATACTTCTTTTGTCTCAGCATCAAACATAACAAGGACGTCATCCTGTTCTGCGATATATCCTCTTACGTTGTCCGCTGGATAGCATTCATCCCAAGTACCGTTTGTTACTTTGAATTCAAATGAACCTGCTGCCACCTGTTCAAATGTGATCTCATAGAGACCTGTTTCCTCGTTGTAAGTCATTTTGTTGATTTCTGCGCCTGCATTCCATCCTTCGCCATTGCAAAGATTTTCTGTACCGGCTACATACCAGCTGCCGCTTGTTTCTGCTGTATCTTCAGCTAATGTCATAAATACATTAGAAAGAACAAGTACTAAAACAAGAAAAACACCTGTGAATTTTTTGAATGTCTTTTTCATAGCATCCTCCTATAAATTGTTTTGTTTCGAAACATGCACACGTTCCGATTCTTTATAAAATATTAACATATTATTAACATTTAGAGAACAAAGTTTGTATTCCATTCTCATTTTCTCTAATTTATTCAATTTTTATCACCATTTTTTGTGCATAATGTCTAATTCTCTATTTTTCTGCAACTTTGCGAAACATTTGCATCATTATAGAAGCGTTTTACAGAAAAAGACAGCCTATTGCTAAGCTGTCTTTTGTAAATCATATAAGATTAGTGTTTTTTCATTTTGATCACTACACCAAGTACGATAACTGCCGCTACTGTTACGATTGCGATCATAGCACCTGATGGAGTTGCTGCGTCTGCTTTCACAAGTACCATAGCTGAGATTGGATTTACTGTTACTTCACCGCTTGCTGAAGCAAGTGCTTCTGTTCCAGCTTTTTCATCGTTGATATAGATATCCCAGTTACCTTCTGGAAGTGGCACTGTAGTAGATTCTGTGTTAGGGTTGAAGATCACAACAAGTCCATCTGATTCTTCTCCGTTCACACCGCCATTGATTGTAACAGCTACTACATTCTTGTCAAGATTTTCAATTTCTGTAATATTGTTTGTTACATCTTCTGTTGATGTCATACGAAGTGCTGCATGTTCTTTTCTGAATGAGATCAAACCTTTATAGTAATCATATACTTCACTTGTTGTCTCATCTTCCAATGATTCCCACTTGATACTGTTAATTTCATCACCAGCATTGTAGCTGTTGTGGTTATATGTACCATCTCCATTTGGTTTGCTGCGGAGCAATTCTTCGCCGGCATGGATAAATGGAATACCTTCTGAAGTAATTGTAATCGCTGCTGCCAGATTATTCATACGAATGATATCTTCTTCGCTTGCATCTGGTCTTGAAACTTTCAGACGGTCATACAATGTATGGTTGTCGTGACAAGATGAATAGTTGATTGTCTGTGTAGGTGTCTCACACCAAGTTCCTGGAAGTCCATAGAATGCATCTAAGATTGTCAGTCTTTGTCCTTCTGCACCTGATACGTAACCTGGTAATTCATCAAAAACGCTACCTTTGATCGCATCTCTCAATGTGTCATTGAAGAATGCAAATCCTGGAACTTTAGTAGAGTTTTTCTGTGTTGTCATGCTGATACCAGTATTGTAGCTGTTCATTTCCCAGCCTTCTCCATAGAATACAACGTCTGGATGATCTTCCCAAACTGTTTCCATGATGTCATTGATCGTATCTACATCAATAAGACCTACAAGGTCAAAACGGAATCCATCAATATGATATTCATCTGCCCAGTATTTTACAGAATCTACGATATATTTGTGAACCATTGCATTTTCAGATGCTGTATCGTTACCACAGCCTGAGTTTCCTGAATAAGATCCGTCATCATTGATTCTTGAGAAGTAATTAGGTACAATCTGGTTGAAGCAGAAGTTTTCTGCGCTGGAAACGTGGTTATAAACTACGTCCATTACAACGCTGATACCATTGTTGTGAAGTCCCTGTACCATCTGTTTCATTTCACTTACTCTTACTTCACCATTGTATGGATCTGAAGAATATGAACCTTCTGGCACGTTATAGTTCTTTGGATCATAACCCCAGTTATGTCCATCTACTGTTTCATCTACAGAACTAAAGTCGTAGATTGGTAAAAGATGTAAATGTGTAATTCCTAAATCTACCATGTGGTCAAGAACTGTGGAAACCCCTCCGCTTGTCGTTGTACCTGATTCGATCAATCCTAAGAAATTACCTTTGTTTGCTTCGCTTACACCTGAATTTTCACCGATAGAAGCATCTCTTACGTGAAGTTCGTAGATTACTGCATCATTG
This sequence comes from uncultured Faecalimonas sp., assembly GCA_964623905.1. GTDB lineage: Bacteria > Bacillota > Clostridia > Lachnospirales > Lachnospiraceae > Faecalimonas. The sequence goes on along the minus strand of CAZUVY010000009.1, from coordinate 35,581 downwards.
AATGTAAGACCCGCATTTGGATTTGTGTCATTTTCCCAGCCTTCTGGGTTTGTTGATTCTAAGTCAATAACCATCGCACGGTCACCATTTACACCAGTTGTTCTTGCATATGGGTCGCATGCTTCTTTTTCTACTCCTGCATTTGTCACAGAATATGTATAGTATGTTCCGTTCAGATCGCCGTCCACTGTAACAGCCCAAACGCCTTTTTCACCTTGTTCCATCGCTACTGTTTCGATCAGATCATCTGTTCCTGCAGTACCGCTTTCGTAAAGATTCAATTTTACTTCACTTGCTGTTGGTGACCATACTTTGAATGTTGTTGATTCTTTTGACCATGTAGATCCAAGATCATCACCATCATATGTATATTCTGAAATAAATTCTTCTGTCTTATATGTTGTTGGCATCTTGATATTGTATTCATTTCCATCGTATTCCAGTGTATATGCACCAAATACATTCAATTCTTCTGCAAGCGCTAATGTATATGAAGAAGAACTGATCACAAGATTTTCTTTTTCTACACTTGAAGATGGTCCTGGATTCACTGCTGTTACTTCAACAGTTTCTGAACCATTCGAAATCTTAAATGTATCTGTTGATACATCGTCTAAAAGTGCAGATACTTGTACATTAACTGTGTTCGTATCTAAATCATAGTCTGCACCAGCTACTTTTGTGCCTTGTACACAATCATCACCATAAACTACTGTAAAATTAGCTGCATCTCCCTGTTCTACATAAACATGAACTGTACCAGAGATTACATTCTGAAGATCTACAAATCTGTCTTTCTGTTCTCCGTCGATCAGTTCTCGGTCTGACCAGTCTTGTACTTTTACAATAAACCCAACTGCCAAAGCACCTGCTTCTGTCTCATGTGTTGCAACCATCTCACCATTTTCTTCTACAAAAGAATGGTCCCAACCTTCTGCTGCGTAATCCCACATCCATACGCACCAGTTTTCATAATTCCCGTCTGTTCTCTTATAATGAAGTTTTACTTCTACGTTGCTGCCGGCTGCCTGTACCTGCATCGAATCCATCACTGGAGCTGCAACAGTTACTAAAAGCATTAAAACTGCCATTATAAGTGCTTTTACTCTCTTTTTCATAGCTTCCTCCTTTAAAATAGTTTCGAAATCCTCCGTTTTCTACGAAACATTAATATAAATTTACCATATTTCTCGTGATTTCAAAAGGAATTTTGTACTTTTTTTACAATTCTCCCATTTAACTAAAAATAAATTTGGATTTTCGTCAGATTGCCAAAAAAATGTCAGAGAAGAAATCTTCTTCCCTGACATCTTATGTACTTCTTATTTTATATAGAAAATTATTTTGCCTGAATATATCCTTTTGCTGTTAATGTTTCAGCACAGAGAATAGCACCGCCTGCTGCTCCTCTTACTGTGTTGTGTGATAAACCAACAAATTTGAAATCGTATACGCTGTCTTCTCTGATACGTCCAACAGAAACTCCCATACCGTTTTCATAGTCAACATCTAATTGTACTTGTGGACGGTTGTCTTCTTCTAAGTATTGGATGAACTGCTTTGGAGCACTTGGAAGGTTTAATTCCTGTGGAAGACCTTTGAAGTTCACGATACGGTCGATTAATTCTTCTTTTGTAGGTTTCTTTGCAAATTTAACAAATACTGCTGCTGTATGTCCGTTTAATACTGGAACACGGATACATTGTGTTGTGATGATTGGTCCATCAGCCTTTACGATTTCTCCATCTACAACTTTACCCCAGATACGAAGTGGTTCTTGTTCACTCTTTTCTTCTTCTCCGCCAATGTATGGGATGATATTTTCTACCATTTCTGGCCAGTCTTTGAAAGTCTTTCCTGCACCTGAGATTGCCTGATATGTAGTAGCTACTACTTCTGTTGGTTCAAACTCTTTCCATGCTGTAAGAACTGGAGCATAGCTTTGGATTGAACAGTTTGGTTTAACAGCTACGAAACCTCTTGTTGTTCCGAGACGTTTCTTTTGTGCTTCGATTACTTCGAAATGTTCTGGGTTGATTTCAGGTACTACCATTGGAACATCCTTTGTCCAGCGGTGAGCGCTGTTGTTAGAAACTACAGGAGTTTCTGTTTTTGCATATGCATCTTCGATTGCTCTGATTTCTTCTTTTGACATATCTACTGCTGAGAATACGAAGTCAACGCTTGCTGCAACTTTTTCTACTTCGTTTACATTTGCAACGATTAAGTTCTTAACTCCTTCTGGCATTGGAGTTGTCATTTTCCAACGTCCGCCTACTGCTTCTTCATATGTTTTGCCAGCTGATCTTGGGCTTGCTGCTACTGTTACTACTTCATACCAAGGATGGTTTTCCAATAATGCGATGAAACGTTGTCCAACCATACCTGTTGCTCCAAGAATACCAACTCTTAACTTTTTATCCATGATAAATCTCCTCATTTCTCTCTAAATTTAATGAATCCTTATGATTTGAAAATGTTATAACATTTTTTTCCATTATGCAAGTGTTTTTTCCGAATCTTTCATATATTTATCGTAAATTGCAATTACTTTTTCCATTGCAGCCTTACTTGGCGCGCCGATTGTCATACGTTTTTCCACGCATGTTTTCATGCTGATCGCATCGTAAATATCTTCTTCAAACACTGGTGAAATCGCTTTGTATTCTTCCAATGTCATATCATCCAGTGCAATATCCTTCTCGATACAATACAAAACAAGCTGTCCGACAATACCATGTGCATCACGGAAAGCAACGCCATGATTTACAAGATAATCTGCTGCATCTGTCGCATTTGTAAAGCCATTTTTTGCACTGTTTTCCATCACATTTTTACGGAATTTCATTGTGCGCAGCATACCTGTAAAGAGTGCAAGACATCCTTTTGCAGTATCGATCGCATCAAATACAAATTCTTTGTCTTCCTGCATATCTTTGTTGTATGCCAAAGGAATCCCTTTCATTGTAGTAAGAAGTGACATAAGTGCTCCATATACACGGCCTGTCTTACCACGCACTAATTCTGCGATATCTGGGTTTTTCTTTTGAGGCATGATACTGCTTCCTGTACTGTAAGCATCATCAATATCTACAAACTGGTATTCGTTTGAATTCCAGATGATCACTTCTTCTGAAAATCTGCTCAGGTGCATCATCACTGTCGATAATGCTGACAACAGCTCGATCAGATAATCTCTGTCCGCTACTGAATCCATACTATTGAGTGTTGGACCATAGAATTCAAGCAGTTCTGCTGTATATTCACGATCTAATGGGTATGTAGTTCCTGCCAATGCTCCTGATCCAAGTGGACAGTAGTTCATTCTTTCATGAATATCATAGAGTCTTGAACGGTCGCGCTTAAACATTTCAAAATATGCACCCATATGATGTGCCAGTGTAATTGGCTGTGCTTTCTGTAAATGTGTAAATCCAGGCATAAATGTCTCTGTATTCTCTTTCATAATAGAAAGCAATACTTCCAATAATTCCTTTAAGAGACTGTCGATTTCAAGAATCTCGTCTCTTGTATAAAGTTTCATATCAAGTGCAACCTGGTCATTGCGGCTTCTTCCTGTGTGAAGTCTCTTTCCAGCTTCTCCGATTCTGTCAATCAAAGTAGCTTCTACGAAACTATGAATATCTTCGTATTTATTCGAAATCTCAAGTACGCCAGAATTCACATCATCCAAAATCCCCTGAAGTCCGGCAAGAATCTGCTCTTTGTCTTCTTCTGTCAAAATGCCCTGTTTTGCAAGCATCTTCACATGAGCCATGCTGCCTTTGATATCCTGTGCATAAAACTTCTGGTCAAATGAAATCGATGCATTAAAATTGTAAACCAATTGGTCTGTTTCTTTTGTAAAACGACCGCCCCATAACTGTGCCATTTTATTTCTCCTTTTTATTTTCTATATTTTTTTCTTTTTGTCTGTCTCGAAACGAAAATTCACATCCACAATAATCCTGTCTGTAAAGTCCATAAATTTTCGATAATTCAATGGAACGCTTGTATCCGTTCTTCTTTTTAAAATCTGACTGGAGATAGCTTACCCCGTAGCGTTCTCCCACTTTTGTTCCAATCTGATTCAGCTTTTCTGCATTCTTCAGTGGACTGATGCTAAGTGTCGTCGTAAAATAGTCAAATTCTCCTTCTTTTGCAACTCGCGCCGCCTCTTCCAGACGAAGCTCATAGCACTTGAAGCAACGTTCACCGCCTTCACGCAAATGTTCCAGCCCTCTTGCAATCTCGTAAAACTTCTCTCTGTCATAAGCTCCTGCAAGAAACGAAATCGGATGCTTCACTTCCATATCCTGTATCAGCATCTGCTGTTCTAAAATACGCTTTGTATATTCATTTTCCGGGAAAATGTTTGGATTGTAATAAAGCACTGTAATTTCAAAATAGTCCGAAAGATATTCCAGCACATAACTGCTGCACGGAGCACAGCAACTGTGAAGGAGTAATCTTGGTACTCTCTCTTCTTTTTGCAAATTTGAGATCAATTTTTCCAACTCTTTTTGATAATTCATGTATACTTCTCCGATTTAAAACGATGATGTGAACAATTATACTATTTTCTTTCTCTTCATTCAAGCACAGATTACTTTTTTTGACATAAATTAAATCATATTATAGGAGGTGTTATATGGAAACGATCCTTGAAATCCAAAATTTAAGTCATTCCTACCATACTTTGGAAGGCGAGACACTAGCACTTTCCAATCTTTCTTTTACTATGCAAAAAGGAGAATTTATCAGTATTGTCGGGCCTTCCGGCTGCGGAAAATCCACACTCCTCTCTCTGATCTCCGGACTTATGGAGCCAGAAGAAGGGACGATCAAACTTTACGGAAAAATGATGGGATACATGTTACAAAAAGATCATCTGCTGGAATGGCGCAGTATTTATAAAAACATCATTCTCGGTCTGGAAATCCAGCACATGCTCTCTGCACGTACAAAGATGAAAGCACAGGTTCTTTTGGAGCAATATGGTCTTGCTGACTTTGCAAATGCAAAACCATCCGAACTTTCCGGTGGAATGCGTCAGAGGGCTGCACTCATCCGCACTCTGATCTTAGAACCAGATCTGCTTTTGCTTGATGAACCATTTTCAGCCTTAGACTACCAGACACGCCTTACAGTTGCTGATGATATTGGTCAGATTATCCGAAGAGAAAAAAGAAGTGCAATCCTGGTAACACACGATTTGTCAGAAGCCATCAGCCTTGGTGACCGTGTAATCGTCTTATCCGGACGTCCTGCTTCTATTAAAAAGATAATTCCTCTTACATTTGATCTGGAAAATGACACGCCTCTTCACCGAAGAAATGCACCAGAATTTAAGAACTATTTCAATGAAGTATGGAAGGAGCTGAATGAAGATGCCTGAGACTTCTGTTACCCAGATTCGCTTTTTAAAAGAGCAGAGAAAACATAAACGTATCGTAAAAAGTGCCCGCCTACTCTTATTAGTCGGTTTTCTGCTTTTATGGGAGATTACATCCGCTGTTGGGATCATTGACTCTTTTATCTTCAGCAGTCCCAGCAAAGTAGCACTCTGTTTCTGGAACATGGTTTTAGATCGGAGTATTTTCCTTCACATCGGGATCACGCTGTATGAAACACTGGTCAGTTTCCTGCTCGTCACATTGATCAGTCTCTTATGCGCTACCCTTCTCTGGTTCAGCAAGAAAGCTTCTGAAATTTCCGAACCTTTTCTGGTCGTGTTAAACAGTCTGCCAAAATCAGCCCTTGCTCCACTTTTGATCGTATGGCTGGGTGCGACTCCGACAACGATCATTGTAGCCGGAATGTCTGTCGCTATCTTTGGAAGTATTCTGAATCTCTATACCAGTTTCATGGGAATTGACAGTGATCTGTTAAAACTGATCTATACGCTGGGCGGAAACCGGATGCATGCATTAATCAAGGTCGTTCTTCCAAGTGCCGTTCCCGATATCATCAGCAATATGAAGGTCAATATCGGCCTTTGTCTTGTGGGTGTTGTAATCGGCGAATTCCTTGCCGCCAGAAATGGATTGGGATATCTGATCATCTATTCAAGCCAGGTGTTTAAGCTGGATTGGCTTTTGATGTCAATCTGCATCCTGTGTGTTATCGCGATGGGGCTTTATGCACTGATCGGCGCATTAGAGAAATGGTGTATGGAAAAACATTAAAAATAAAACCCTCCTTACTGGATTTCCAGTAAAGAGGGTACGTATCCTTACGGCATCAATTTTCTTCATCAAACAATTTTGGTTCATTTTCAATTAAATCTTCTGCAAGATATTTCACATCCATATTTTCGATTCCGCATTCTCCATTTGCAATCTGTTCTGCCAATCTGCTTGAATAGTAAACATCAAATGCTTTTCGAATTTCCATATCTTTCAACTTTGCAATATTTAAAATAATATCATTCTCCAGATTTTGTTTATAAATCTCTGTAAGCTGTTTTTTATCCACCATTTCTATTTCACCTCATAGGATTCCTTAAATTCAAGAACCTCATCTAAAGTCTTTTGATTTACAATACAAATCTGGTCATTCATCTTGTAGTATCTCAGCTCCTTTAAGACTTTTTCTTTATCCCACAATCCTCTAAAATACATATCTACTGTTTTGAATACATCATCATTTGCTACACTTCCAATAATGATGTCGTATTCTTGATTAATTTCTTCGCCTTTTCTACAAGCACATACAAAATCAAGCCATTGCTCATTTTCTTTGTGAAAATCCAGTACGCGATAAGCTTTCAAAGAATCCTTTAACTCGTAAACATTAACAACTGCACGCTTTTCCTGTCTTAATCCTTTGCGAATTGCCCATTTTTTCGCTTGTTCTGCAAAAGATGTTAAATAGAATCCTTTTCCAAAATCAAGATATCTCTTCGAATGCTTTATATCCGGCTTTTCTATAATTTCTGTAGTCCCGTGATAAACAATCATACACAAACTCCTTTTTCTCTTACATACTCTGTAATATCTTCAACCAAATATTCTTTTCCCTGTGTGTGAAGCATATCATATCCTGCAATAATATAATTATCCAAGATACCTGTGGAATTTAATATATGGTAAACCGCAGCCGGAGTTTTATTCCATTTGTCAGCAAGGCTATACAGAACAAAAATTGAAAAGCCTAATTCTTTTTCTTTACACATGGTTCATCACTCCTTGTTTCCAACTACTTTTCTATTATATATTTTTCAGTTATATTATAGTATAACTCCAAAAACCTCTCAATAACGAATTTTCTATTCTTGTGCCATCTTTTCAAACAAACGATTACACTTTTCCTACTCTATTGACTCACAATCCAGCTTTCTATCTCCTGTGCCCCAGCATATTTTTCCAAATATTTCTTCCCGTACTCCATTGCCTTCTCCAGATCTTTATTTGCGGAAAATGAGTAAATCAGCGTCAGCACTTCCTGTGCATTTTCTGTGATCATTGCTCTCTCAGAATCACTTGTGGAACTTCCAATCGCACCTTTTTCATCAGCAAGTACCGGAAGACCTTCGATATTGATATCATCTTTTCCGATTCCTTTGTATGTCTCTCCTGCTTTTCCTACACGGAACACAAGATCGTCTTCGATATTTGCAGCATCATAAGACCCTACAGAAAATCCAGATTCGATCGAGATAAGATTATTGACATCTACCACTGTATTTACTTCATAGAGACCTTTTCCCTGTCCGATTCGACGAATCAATGCTTCAGATGATACGCGGTAACGGCTTGGATCCTTTCCAAATGACTTGTAAGCGGCTCTGGATTCCTTGATGTTTGGAATCTCATTGATCCCGTAATCAAAGATATCATCTCTGGTCTTTTTAAAAATCTCTTTCTTCAGATATTTCCACATCTCTTCGTTTTTCTTTTCCACTTTTACTTTATACTGAAAACAGCCAACTCTCACTGCAGGCCATAATTCTTTCATATTTTTGTCAATAATAAGTTTTTTCTTCATCGTATTGCCTCCACATTTTTTACATATCATAACCTATTTTTCAAACTTACGCATCTTCAATTTCAACAGCGCAAGTGCTTTCCTCGCGTCCAGTTCCGTTATCGTATTTTCTGCCAGAACTTTCGTTTCATCCCCAACTTCTTCTGCGTCTTTCGTTTTATATGCACAAATTACGCCATCCAGATGGTCATTTTGTACCACAAAATCAGATGCCGGACACAATGTGATCGCTGTCACAGGTATCCCAGAAAGTTCTGTCTGTTCAATTGCATGGGCAAAATCTACGTGATTGTTTCCAATCGCATTGCAGGAAAATATCGCTCCGTCTGCCCGGGCGCATTCCAATGAGCGTGCCACACGCTCTGCTGTCAGATATTTTGTCTCATACACATCGGAAGTTCCTACGATGATAACTCCTCTGAGATTTACCTCTGAATCTTTCGAAACCACATCCAAAAGCGGATCTCTGTAATAATGCAGCGTTGTTTCTTTCATACTTGCTCCGTGTCCCATACTTTACCTCCTAATCCATGGCTCTCATAATGCCATCACGGTATTCATTCGGTGTCAATATCACAGGCATACATCCCATGTCAATAATGGATTTTCCACCTTCAAATCCGCAAGGCTCTGATGCAAATAATCGAGTATCATAAACTGCACCCTGTCCCGACACTTCCTTCATAATGAAAACATCTTTCTTCGTCGGATCATATTCTTCTTGATAGGTCACTTGTTCTGCGCATTTTCTGCCATTAAATTTTTTTAGTTGTTCACGAAAGATCTGACAAAATCTGTCACAAACTCTATGTGCTGCATCTACGCCTGCTCTTTCTGTCCAGGAACCTGCCTCCAAAACCACATCAAACGAAATCAGCAAGTCTGTTTCTAATGGGGTTCCTGGCATTCCCCAGGCAACTTTCTCCGCTAAAATTCCATCGCTCGCTCCAAAATTGCAAACCTGATGTCCCTCTTCATCAATTCCAGTCAAAAGCACGTAGACTCCAGTCAAAGTATGCGTGATTCCTTCCCCTACTTTTCCAAGTGCTTTTGCAGAAATTGGAATCACATCCATGATCGTGTTCGTGTGCTGATCATGTTCATCTGGCTTAATTATCCGTACATCCACTTCTTGCACCAATGGTTCTGCTTTCAGTAACTCCTGAACAGCATCTGGATTGACTGTCATATTACCTTCCACATCTATTTTATTTTCCACACCATAATTCAAACTATGAACCGGATAGGCGCGAATTGTTAATCTGCTTCCCACTTTCATCTTTTCATACCTCTAACGATTCTTCTAAAACAGATTATACTATCAATTATATTTTAGGTCTATGAGTTTATATATACTTATCGGCGTATTGGAGAAACGGTATACAACATATCATTAAAAAGACATCTCTATCTATTCTACATCGCCTTTCGATATAGCATTTCAATATCCTTTACCGTACTCTGTCTTGGATTCGCTGCTATATTTCCGCTCTTCATGGCATCTGCTGCCATCTGTGGAATCTTATCTTCTGTAACCCCGACTTCAGACAGCGTTTTCGGAATCCCAAGCTCTGCATTCAGTTTTTTAATCTCCTGCACCAGCATGTCTGGACAAAAATCTTTTGCAGGTTCTTTTTTCTCGCGAATATAATTATATATTTTTTCATAACGCCCATGATCTGCGAGTGCATTGTACTCCACAATTACCGGAAGCAAAATAGAGTTTGCAATCCCATGTGGAACTCCAAAGAATGCACTGACCGGATGTGACATGGCATGTACATTTCCAAGACGCGCCCATGCAAATGCGATGCCTGCGAACATACTTCCTGACATCATGGCGCATGCCGCCTCTTCGTCTTTTCTATTTGCCACAAAACGTCTAATATTCCCTCCGATCAATTCCATTGCCTTCTCTGCCATGGCATCTGAAAATGGAGATGCTCCAAGTGAAGTATATGCTTCCCATGCATGGATCAGTGCATCGATACCACAGGATGCTGCAACCATAGGCGGCACCGACATGATCAGTTCTGGATCAAGAAGTGCATACTTCGGCAACAATTCATAGCTGAATACTGTTAATTTATAGTTTCTTGAGCTATCTGTTATCACAGAAAATGCGGTCACCTCGCTGCCAGTTCCGGCAGTGGTAGGAATCGCGATAATCGGTTCGATCACTCCCGGCACCAGATGCGCGCCTTCATACGCTGTGATGGAACCACCATATCTCGCTAGAACTCCTACTGCCTTCGCAACATCCATTGGACTTCCGCCACCTAACGCTACGATACTGGTCGCCCCAGATTCTTTATACATCTTTGTAGCAGCATCCACCATTTCCACAGTCGGATTTGGTAAAATATCTAGGAAAGCACAGGTCTCGATTCCTTCACTTTCTACAATGTCCATCACTTTTTTTACAACACCCAATCGTTCCAGCCCTCTGTCAGAAACAATCATCATTTTTTTAGAGCCGCTCTTTTCCAAAAGTTCCGGAAGACGCTTTAAAGCTCCCATTCCAAAAAAAATATCCTGTGGTACTTTAAATGTAAAATCTTTCATCGTTTTCCCTCCTACCCAATAAACAACTTTTTCTGTAAACAAATAAAAGATGCTGTAACCATGCCTTTCGACATTTTTACAACATCTTCGTTCGTTTCTTTTTGCTTTTTATATTTTACATATTAAAATAGGATTTTCTTTTCGTCAATCCTTATCTTGTACAAATTTCATCCATACTGATCATTCCATAATGAGCCAAAGCCTTTGCCAGACCATCTTCTTCTACACGTGCAGTCTGGTATGCGCAGTATGGCAGAATCTCTTTCATCGAATTGCCCATAGCAATACTGTTTGGCACAAATTGCAGCATAGAAAGATCATTTGTGCTGTCACCAAGTGCATAACAATTTTCCAGTGGAATATTATGATATTCCATAAGTCTCTGGATTCCAGTTGCTTTCGAAACTCCGCTTGGAAGCATCTCATACATTCCGCCGCCTCGGTCAATGCAGTCAAACTCCTCTTTTATCGCTTCTCTGAACGCATCAAAGTCTGCTTCTTCTGTCAACCAGACACAGAATTTTTCAAAAGAAATGCATCCTTCTGTCAGAACTTTCGGTACATACGGCACATTACATCCCAATACCTGTTCCAAACTGTCAATCACTTTATGCTTTGGAAGTTCCAAATCCACAAAAACACCTTCTTCAGCTTCATATACAGCAGTGACCTTTGTTTCACGTGCCTTTTGCATCACATGAAAACATACTTCTTTTGGAACGTTGTATTTGTAAATGCATTCGCCATTTTCATAAATTGCAGTTCCGCATCCACACACAAATCCGTCAAAACCAATTGCTTTATATTTTTCACCGATGCTGGATAGCGTTCTGCCGGAATTGATATACGTAAGATGTCCATTTTCTCTGGCCTTTCGAATTGCCTTAATTGCACTCTCTGGAATTTCTCCGGTTTCTTCTATAGAAATAGTGCCATCCACATCAAAAAATATCATATTACTCATTACATTTCTTCCGCCAATTCATAAATTAATCTTTCTGTCTTTTCCCATCCAATACATGGGTCTGTGATGGATTGTCCATAAGTTCCACATTCAGCAGACTGTGATCCATCTACGATATAACTTTCGATCATCAATCCTTTTACCAGATTTCCGATATCTTTATTGACACGACGGCTATGCATAACGTCTTTACTGATACGAATCTGTTCCAGATATTTTTTATTGGAATTTGCATGGTTCGCATCAATGATCACTGCCATGTTTTGTAAATCTTTCTTTTGATACCATTCTAAAACATGCATCAGATCTTCGTAATGATAGTTTGCAATATTGGCTCCCTGTGCATTCATTCCACCGCGGAGAATCGCATGTGCATAAGGATTTCCTTTACTTTCTACTTCCCATCCTCTGTAAATAAATGTGTGGCCGCTCTGTGCTGCTTGAATTGAATTCATCATAATCGATAAGTCACCACTTGTAGGATTCTTCATCCCTACTGGTACTTCAAGTGCACTGGCTGTCAGACGATGCTGCTGATTTTCTACAGAACGAGCTCCAACTGCCACATATGCAAGAAGATCTGATAAGTATCTGTAATTTTCTGGATACAACATCTCATCTGCACAAGAAAATCCTGTTTCCTTCAATGCACGCATGTGTACTTTTCTGATTTTCAAAAGACCTTCTAACATATCCGAATCATGCAATGGATCTGGCTGATGAAGCATTCCTTTATAGCCTGCGCCTGTTGTTCTAGGCTTATTTGTATAAATTCTAGGAATGATGATAAATTTGTCTTTCACCTTTTCCTGTACTGGGCAAAGTCTTGAAATATAGTCCATCACAGAATTTTCATAGTCCGCAGAACATGGTCCGATGATCAATAAAAACTTATCTGATTCTCCTGATAATACTTTTTTAATCTCAATATCTCTTTCTTCTTTTACTTTCTGCATCTCTGCAGTAATGGGATATTTTTCCTTTACTTCCATAGGAATTGGCAATTTTCTTTTGAATTCACAGTTCATATTTTTTCTCTCCAGTCTCTAATTTTCTATCTCTATTTGAATTCCCAATCGTTTGATCACATCAAAATACCCTGGGAAACTCTTTCGTACTGCCTCGCAGCCATCAATCGTTCCGCCTGTGATCGTGCAAAGGGTCGCCAGTGTCATTACGATTCGATGATCGTTATGGCCATCCAGCACCTCTTCCGGTGTCTTTAATTCTCCATCATGGACAATAATATGATTCTCCAATACATCTACACGAATTCCAAATTTCTTCAGTTCCTGTGCCATCACAGTTCCGCGATCACTTTCTTTGATCTTAAGTCGCTTGGTGCCGGTAATCACTGCACCGTGTTCTGCTGCCGCCATCCCGATCAGAATCGGTCCCAGATCCGGACATTCTGAAATATCCATCTGTGGTTCATTTTCCAACATACGCTGGAAATAGGTCTGATAAATCTGATCGCCCTGCAGACTGTTTTTTCTCAAACCTTCCACAGTTACGTTTCCTCCGATCAGGTTAAACGCTTCTAAAAAAGCAGCGTTCGAATAATCACCTTCTACCATGTCATTTATCGGCTGATACGTCTGATTTCCTGCGATCAAGAAACAATTTCCTTCTCTTTTGATCTGGATACCACAAAGCTTTAGTGCTTCCAATGTCATCTTAATATAAGCCTTGCTTTCCACTGGCGGAATCATCTCAAGGATACTGTCCTCCTCCAGTAATGGCAATGCATACAAAAGTCCCGTAATAAACTGACTGCTGATATTTCCCGGAATCTTGTAATGTGCTGCCTGAAGCTGACCATCCAGTTCCAGAGAATCTATGCCTTTTTGAAAATAGATGCCCTGTTCCCTGCAAATATTTTCATATATATCAAGAGGTCTTGCAAACAGACTTTTTGCACCTGTCAGTCTGCTCTTTCCACCTCCGCTTAAAAGAACCGGAATAAAAAATCGAAGGGTACTTCCACTTTCTTTTGTATCCAGTTCACGTTCCACACGAACTTTTTGACCGCCGATTCCTTTCATCGTAACTGTCTCTTTATCTATAGTATATACCGCGCCAAGCGCTTCTAAAATTCCAAGTGTTGCTTTAATATCTTCACTCAGATCAATATTACGGATCACCGATGTGCCATCCGCAAGCCCTGCTGCCATCAGCATGCGATGTGCCATACTTTTCGATGGCGGAGCAATCACTTTTCCTTCCGCCTTTCCTGGTCTAATCAATGCTTTCATCTAAACATCCCCCTTTAGCCAGTCTGTGCCATAACGGAGTGCAAGCATATCACTCAATACAATCGCAGTCACACTGTCTACCACAACACGTGCTCTATGAATGATTGCAGGATCATGTCTGCCCTGAATCTGGAACGAAACATTTTCTTTTGTATTCATATCTACAGTATCTTGTGTTTTGAAAATAGATGGAGTTGGTTTGATTACCGTATTAAATGTGATCGGCATACCATTTGTAATACCACCATTGATTCCACCATTATTGTTCGTCGCTGTCACAACTGCGCCATCTTTTATCCGGAAGGAATCATTAGCCTCGCTTCCTTTCATCTCAGCAAAGGCAAATCCTTTTCCAAACTCAATTCCCTTTACTGCTGGAATACTGAAAATCCCATGTGCGAGCATGCTTTCCATCGTATCAAACCATGGTTCTCCTACTCCTGCCGGTACACCTGTGATAACGGTCTCAAGAATGCCTCCCACACTATCGCCTTCATTTGCCGCAGCTTCCATATATGCATGCATCTCTTTGGCAGTCTCTTCGTCTAACACAGGAAAAATAAGATCATTTACTTTTGTGATCTCTTCTTCATAATTCGTAAATGGCTTATCTTGAATCGTTCCGCATTGTCTGATATGGGATCCGATCAAGATTCCTTTTTTCTTTAATGCATTGATTAAAATCGCACCTGCTGCTACGATCGGTGTTGTAATTCGTCCCGAAAAATGTCCGCCTCCACGATAATCTGCAAATCCATGATATTTTTGTGTTGCAGTATAATCTGCATGTCCCGGACGCATCAGATCTTTTGTCTTCGAATAATCCTTGCTCTTTGTATTACTGTTCTCAAACAGAATACAGATCGGAGTCCCTGTTGTCTTTCCCTCAAATACACCGCTCACGATATGTGGTTCATCCGTCTCTACTCGCTGAGTCGAAATCTTTCCATGTGGTTTTCGCAGATCGAGCTGTTTTCTCATAAATTCCAGATCCACATCAATTCCCGGTGCGATTCCATCAATCATCACACCGATCTGCGCCCCGTGGCTTTCCCCGAATAAGGACACTGTAATACTATTTCCCAATACATTTTTCACGCTATTCACGCTCCAATCTTGCTAAAACCTGCTGCATTGGCCATTCCTCGATCTGACCATTTCCAATCTCTGATACATATACAACAGAGCAGTTTTTATTGCTTGCTTTTTTATCGTGCATAATTGCCTCTTTTATTTCTTCGATAGAGAATTCTGAAATATCTGGTACTTTAAAGCCCAATCTTTCATAAATCTCTAATAATTCTTTCTGGATCTCTTCGCTGCTCATATAAAGCATCCCAAGTGCCACACATTCGCCATGTAAATAACGTCCCTTTGCTGCACTTTCAAATCCATGTCCGATCGTATGGCCATAATTCAAAATCTTTCGGAGATGACTCTCTTTTTCATCTTGTTCGACTACATATTTCTTAACGAGTAATGCTTTTTCGATAATCAGATCGATATTTTCTTTCCAATCACCTTTTTTGAAAATCTGGAATAATTCTGGATCGTTTGTTGCTCCCATCTTTACCGCTTCTACAAGACCATTTACAATCTGTCGATCTGACAATGTAGCAAGTGTATCCGGATCGATCAGAACTGCTTTTGGCTGATAAAATGCTCCTATGATATTCTTGATTCCAGCAAGATTTACTGCCGTCTTTCCACCGATCGAAGAATCTACCTGAGATAACACAGTTGTTGGGATATTATAAAAATCAATTCCTCTCATATACAGTGATGCAACAAATCCTCCCAGATCACCTACAACGCCTCCGCCAACTGCTACCACGCAGTCCTTTCGGCTGAACTGATACTGAAGCATCTCGGTCAGTATCTCTTCTGCTGTCTGAAGCGATTTACTGCCTTCTCCCTGTGGAACTACTTTGATGAAACTCTCCTTACATTGCCCCGCTACTTTTTGCGCATATTGAATCGGAACACCTGCATCTGTGATGATCATAACTTTTCGATCCAATTTCAAAAGTTCTCCGGCTTTCTCAAGATTGCCTCTTTGCAGTTCAATATTATAACTGTCTTTCCCTAATTCCATTCGAATCATGATTTTCCCTCTTTTCTCTAAAATAAAAAATCCGATATTTGTTACATTCAAATACCGGGCTTCACTCAATCATATATATAGGTGTATGAATCGGAAATGAACGTAACAAAAATTAGCCAGCGCTAAAGTAAAAGCCCTGGAAATAAAAGAAAAAGTATGCATTTACTAATTTCTTCATCTGTTCGTACATATCGTTACCACCTGTTGTTAATATGGTACTAATTATAATCACCTGTTTTTTATTTGTCAACCAATTCGCAAAAAGCAATCCAGTTTTTGTCTTGACTTTACATTCTGATATCAGTATAATCTTATTTGTGGTTTAAGTTTGCCGAAATGGCTCAGTTGGTAGAGCAACGCATTCGTAATGCGTAGGTCGTGGGTTCGAGTCCCATTTTCGGCTTTTCTCTTAAACAAAAAAGAATCAAGCTTGTCCGAGCTTGATTCTTTTTTTATTATTTTTCACCCATATGCACGGTAATCTGTTGATATGGGATTTCAATTTCATTTTCATCCAATGTCAGTTTGATGTTTTCCAACAATCTCCAACGTGTTGACCAATAATTTTCTGTCTTCACCCAGGCTCTCACACCAATCACAACCGAACTTGCGCCCAGACTGTCAACGAAAACATTTAAGTCTTCATTCTGCATGATTCCCTCATCATTTCGCGCCAGATTTTCGATCAGTTCTTTTGCCTTTCTCAAATCCGCATCATAAGAAATATCAACCAACAGATCCAGTCTTCTTTTATCCTGTGCGGTTACGTTTGTCAGACTGTTGTTCACCAGTGTACCATTTGGAATAATCACGGTCTTGTTATCCGGTGTTGCCAGTCTTGTATAGAAAATCTGGATTTCTTTTACAGTTCCCTCACACTTGTTTGTGTCTTCAATAATGTAATCTCCTACCACAAATGGCTTTAAGATCAGAATCATCACACCACCTGCAAAGTTTGACAAACTTCCCTGCAATGCAAGACCAATTGCCACACCGGCTGATGCAAACGCCGCTGCTACAGATGTGGTATCAAGACCAAAATTCTTTCCAATTGAAAAAACAAGCACTGCATACAGTCCAAACTTTAACATGGAATCTACGAACGTTTCTACACCCTTATCCACGTTGGAACGCTGCAGAGAACGTCTTACGATTTTTCGAATAAATCCAATTCCTTTTACTCCAATTGCAAATACGACCAGCGCCAGAACCACGCCTACTGCAAAATCTAAAATCTGCGGAATCTTGTCATTCATATACTGTGCAAGTTTTCCGACTTCTTCTACTACTTCTTCTGTGTCTGTTACTTTTGATAATAACATTGATTCAACCTCCTATTTTAATGCTAAAAATGCTGCCAGATTTCCACGCTTTCCATTCGATGCACGATGTGAAAAGAGCAGTTCGCTATTGCAGCAAGTACATACATTTGTTACCGCAATATTTTCTCTGCGAACTCCGGCCTCCAACAAAATGATTTCATTGGCTGCCCATAAATTCAATTGATATTTCCCATTCTCTTTTTTGTAGAAAAGAGAATCCCAGTGCTTCTTATCAAATTGCGTCTGAAATTCTGATATGACATCCTCACTGACTTCGTAACACTCCTGACAAATGGAAGGTCCTATCGCCGCAATCACATCCTCCGGATTGGTTCCATACTCCTCTTTCATTCTCATCAGCGTTACGGCTCCCATACGTGCCACTGTCCCTCTCCATCCAGAATGGCTCAGACCGATTGCCTTATGTACCGGATCCACAAAATATAACGGCACACAATCCGCATAAAACGTTGTAAGACAGAGTCCTGGCTCGTTTGTGATAAGCCCGTCTACATCCTGATAATCGCGAGGTCTGTCAACGCCTTTTCCTTTATCCGCCGCTGTCACTTTACGCACGTTTGTCGTATGTGTCTGCATAGAACACACAAAACTGTCTGCATCCACTCCGATGGCGTTTGCCATCCTTTTATAATTCTCCTGTACCGCGGCCTCTTCATCGCCTCTGGTAAAACTAAAGTTCATAGTCGAATAGATTCCTTCACTCACACCTCCGACTCGTGTTGAAAATCCATGCTTGACCAGATTTGTATTTTCCAACAATGGATAAGACAGATAGAGCACTCCATCTGTCTGTTTTTCTTCAAAAATATGTTCCTTATTTTTATATTTCATTTTAATTCCCCTGTATTCTTATAGTCTAAACTCAAACGCGTTCTGAATCACCTGTATCTCTTCTCCAAGGATTCCCACCACATCGAATCTGACTGGTATATCTGCTTTTTTCTGTTTCTGCAAATAATAAAGCGCGCATTTGGAAATCACTCTTTGTTTGCGCGCAGAAACCGCCTCAAGCGGATACCCTTTTTGGATATCTTTTCTATATTTCACTTCAACAAATACCAGATATCCTTCATGCATGGCTATGATGTCAATCTCGCCTGCATGACAATAAAAATTGTACTGTAATATCTCATAGCCATGTTCTTCCAAATAGGTTCCGGCTATTTTTTCGTAGTCCCATCCGACTGTTCTTTTATTTCTTCTTTTATTTTGTTCCATTTATTCCTCTGGCATAAAATTCTTGATAAAAGTCTGTCTGTGAATCGGAGTTGGACCAATCTCTTTTAATGCCTGAATATGTGCCGCCGAGCCATATCCTTTGTTGCTCGCAAATCCATATCCCGGCAATACTTCTTCATATTGCACCATCAGACGATCTCTTGTTACTTTTGCAATAATACTTGCCGCTGCAATAGACACACTCTTTGCATCACCTTTGATAATCGGCACCTGCTTGATTTCTACCTCTGGGATCGTCACAGCATCATTCAAAAGAAGATCTGGTCGTACTTTCAAATTGGAAATCGCCATACGCATTGCTTCATAAGTCGCCTGTAAAATATTGATCTCATCAATTCTTGCCGGACTTATGATCCCAATCCCCGTTGCAACTGCCTTTTCCATAATCTCATCATACAATGTCTCTCTCATCTTTTCAGATAGTTTTTTAGAATCATTGAGATAAAGGATATCACAATCTTTTGGAAGTATGACAGCGCCCGCTACCACTGGTCCTGCAAGCGGTCCTCTCCCCACTTCATCGATGCCACAGATATATTGAAAATCTGCATACTTTCTTTCATAGATACACATCTCTTCAATACGTCTCTTTTCTTGTTCTAATTTTTCTTCTTGTTTCTTATATTTTGCAATCAGGCTGACAACTCCTGCCCGATTGTCATCTCTGTACATTTCATACAGAGATGATAAGCATTGTCTGTCAGCCTGTTCAAATTCTTTTTTGATTTCGCTTATACTTTTACTCATGTGAGATAACTCCTATGCTATTGAATGGCCAGATGCGTATCCAGGCTCTTCCTACAAAATCGCTCTTTTTCAAAACACCCACGCTGGAATCCCTGCTGTCTGAACTATGATTTCGATTATCTCCCATTACAAAATATTCGTCTTCACCCAAAGTGATCGGCTCTGCCGCAATCCCCTTTTTACTTTCATCGATCAGATCAAAGGATTCTTCCAGTTTGTCGCCATTAATATATACATATCCGTCTATTACCTGAACAGTCTCCCCAGGCATTCCGATGATTCTCTTGATATAAAATGTATTTTCCGCATATTTGTATGGGAACACAATAATTTCATAACGCTCTGGATCACGGAAACGATAAGTCACTTTATCTACGATCAGGTTGTCTCCATCCTGCAGTGTTGGTTCCATAGAGTGTCCACTTACCTTTGTTCTCTGGCCCACATATGTAATAATAAAATATGTAGCTGCAATAATGATAAGCACATATAGTACCCAGCCTAAAATCTCTTTCAGGATATTCGGTTCTTTTTCAGAAACTTCTTCCACCTGTGGTCTCATTTCCTTTTGTAATTCTTTTCTTCTTTTTTTCTGACGATACTCTAAACGATATCTACGTGCCATATTAATCCTTCTTTCTCCCCATTATTCATATTGTTCTGGAAATTCCAGTGTGATTCTCCCCAATCTTCCATTTCTGAAATCATCTATCAAAAGCACAGCCGCCTTGTTTGTATCCAGTTCATTCCCCTTTAACAGACAATGTCTGCTCTCTGCGATACCTGCAAGACAGTCGTATGGATTTTCCACTTCAGTAACATTATACTTTTCTGCAAGCACTCCTGTATAGTATTTTTTCATAAATTGAATCAATTCTGCCGCGAGTTCTTCTACATTCAAAATCTCATCTTTGATAGAGCCAATGAATGCAAGTCTCAGACCCACTGCCTGATCTTCGAATTTTGGCCACAAAATTCCCGGTGTATCCAGAAGTTCTACGTTCTTATTAAGACGGATCCATTGTTTTCCTTTTGTTACACCTGGTTTGTTTCCAGTCTTAGCGCATGCTTTTCCTGCCAGTGAATTGATAAAGGTAGACTTCCCAACATTTGGAATCCCCACAACCATTGCTCTGACTGGTCTGTTCAAAATACCTCGTTTTCTGTCACGTTCCATTTTTTCTTTACAGGCTTCCTGAATCACACCTTGAATCGATTTGATTCCGCCGCCCTTTCTGGAATTCACCTTCACTACAGAAAACCCTTTCTTTTTAAAATATTCCACCCAGGCATCATTCTGTTTCTCTTCTGCCAGGTCAGATTTGTTGAGCAAAATCAGTCTTGCCTTATTTTTCCCCAACTCATCAATATCCGGATTTCTGCTGCTGATTGGGATTCTTGCATCTACAAGTTCAATCACCAGGTCGATCAATTTTATATCTTCCTGCATCATACGTTTCGCTTTTGTCATATGACCAGGGTACCATTGAAAATGCATATATCTATCTCCTTTTTATTCGTCACTCTATATTATCAGACCTATTTTACAGTTCCAAAATGCTCCGACGGCGAAACAATGATCCAAACCTTACCTTCGATTTCAGATCTTTTTACATTGCCTACATTCGCCATACGGCTGTCCTCGCTGCTTTGTCTGTCGTCTCCTAAAACAAAATACTCATCTGAATCCAGTGTGATCGCATCCTCCAGCAATCCCAACTCTTCAATCTCTGTCGTATCATATTCTTCTTCCAAGACTTCTCCATCGATCAAAATATTGCCATCTACATATTCAATCGTTTCTCCCGGAAGTCCAATGATTCTCTTAATATAATAATGTGCATTCTCATTGCCATTTGGCTTAAATGCAATGATCTCTCCGCGTTTTGGTTTTCTGACATTGTAAACAAGTCTGTTGATCAGGGTGATATCTCCATTCTCCAATTGCGGATTCATAGAATCTCCGATCACACTGACTTTATGTCCAAAAAACGCTACGCAGAAATAGGCAAGAGCACATACAAGAATGATCTGGATTCCCCACACGAATACTTCCTGTACCAGCTCATAATTTACTTTTCGTCTTCTTTTCTTTCCAAACGATAATTGTGCCATCTAATCTCCTTACTTTTTCTGCCATATAAACAGAAAAGGGACAACTACATCTATGTACTTGTCCCTCTCACATTTACTATTTTACTAATTCTTTAACTTTAGCTGCCTTACCAACACGATCTCTTAAGTAGTTAAGTTTTGCTCTTCTTACTTTACCTCTGCGGATAACTTCTACTTTTTCTACGTTTGGTGAGTGTAATGGCCAAGTTTTTTCTACGCCAATTCCGTTAGAGTTCTTTCTAACTGTGAATGTTTCTCTAGCGCCGCCACCTTGTCTTTTAAGTACAACACCTTCAAAAATCTGGATTCTTTCTCTGTTTCCTTCTTTGATTTTACCGTATACTCTTACAGTATCACCAACGTTAAATTCTGGTGCTTCAGCTTTTAATTGTTCAGCTTCAATTTTTTTAATAATATCGTTCATTTGTGTGACCTCCTTATATTTTGGACGTTCTTAATACTTTTTGTATCAGAGGACCATCTCTCTTCTTCTCACAACGTGAGTATTTTAACACATCTATCTCATTTTTACAAGTATTTTTTTGCTAATTCTTTTTCTTTTTGTGTAAGTTCTGCTTTCTCCAATAAATCTGGACGTCTCTGCGCGGTACGAATCACAGATTGTTCTCTTCTCCATTTTTCAATGTTCACGTGATGTCCTGAAAGCAGCACCTGCGGCACTTTCTTGCCATGCCATTCTTCCGGACGAGTATACTGAGGATATTCCAGAAGATTATCCTGAAAGCTTTCAAACTCTGCCGACACATTATTGTGGAGCACTCCTGGAATCAGACGCGAAATCGCATCGATCATAACCATGGCCGGAAGTTCTCCGCCTGTAAGCACATAATCGCCGATCGACACATAATCGGTCACAATCTCTTCCAGAACTCTTTCATCAATTCCTTCGTAATGTCCGCAAAGGAATACTAATTCTTCTTCTTTTGCAAACTCTTCTGCCATGGTCTGTGAAAAAGTCTGCCCCTGTGGTGAAAGGTAGATCACACGCGGTGTCTTCCCCGTCTTCTCTACAACAGACTGATATGCTCCATATACAGGACCTGCCTGCATCAGCATACCTGCTCCTCCTCCATACGTATAATCATCTACACGATTATGCTTATTTTCCGCAAAGTCACGGATATTAATCGCTTCAATCGTAAGAAGCTGATTATTGATCGCTCTTCCGATGATACTTGTATTTAATCCATTCATAACCATCTCTGGAAATAATGTTAAAATATGGAAATTCATGTCTGATCGTAACCCTTTCTTATATCAATCCATCCATTAAATGAATGGTCATTTTCTGATTTTCAATATCGACATCCAAAATACATTGCTTGATGGCAGGTACAAGGACTTCTCCATGCTTTAAGCTGTCAATGATATACACATCATTTGCACCTGTCTCAAGCACATCTTTCATTGTCCCGAACTCTTCTCCATCTTCTGTATATACTTTGATGCCGATCATATCAGCGATAAAATATTCATTCTTGCGAAGCTTTACCGCATTTTCTCTATCTACCAAAAGGCTTTTGCCTTTATATTTTTCTATATCATTAATATTATCAATGCCTTTAAACTTTAAAATTACAAACTGTTTGAAAAACTTTACGCCTTCTACTTCCAAAGTAAGATGCTCTCTTCCGGTATCAAGAATCACTTGCTTCAGCTTACGAAAACGCTTTGCATCATCTGTCGTCGGATACACTTTTACTTCTCCTCGAACTCCATGTGTGGATGAAATCACACCAACCTGCAATAACTTTTCCATGTATTCTCCTTTATTAGCAAATAGACACCGCGCTTTTACGCGATGTCTACGATTACCTTTTTATCTTCCTTAGCTGCTGCAGCTTTTACTACTGCACGGATTGCTTTTGCAATTCTTCCTTGCTTACCAATTACTTTTCCCATATCAGACTCAGCAACTTTTACTTCGATTACGATTGCTTTGCCTTCATTTTTTTCTGTAATGATAACTTCTTCAGGATGATCCACTAATGCTTTAGTAATTACTTCTACCAATGCTTTCATTAATATGTGCCTCCTAATACACCTTCGTTAAAAGACAGATTATTTTTCAATACCTGCTACTTTGAAGATTTTTCCAACTTGTTCTGTTGGTTGAGCACCGTTGTTTAACCATCTCTTAGCTGCTTCTTCATCAACTTTGATTGCGCTTGGTTCTACTGTTGGATCATATGTTCCGATTTCTTCGATAAATCTACCATCTCTTGGTGATCTTGCATCTGCTACTACGATTCTGTAAAAAGGAGCTTTCTTTTGTCCCATTCTTCTTAATCTGATTTTTACTGCCATTGTAATTACCTCATATTCTTTCTTCTTAAAATTTGTTTGTACATTTATCTATGTGTTAAAAAGGAAGTTTAAATCTGCCTTTCTTACCACCTTTTCCGCCCATCAGATTTGGCATCTGCTTCATCATCTTCTTAGTCTGTTCAAACTGTTTGATGAAACGGTTTACCTCACTGATATCAACTCCAGCGCCCTGGGCAATACGGCGTTTTCTGGATGGATTCAGGATATCTGGATTCTGACGTTCCTTGACTGTCATCGACTGAATGATTGCTTCGATTCTCGCCATCTGCTTATCGCCTTTTTCTAAATCCTCATCCTTGATCTTTGCGGATGCCATACCTGGCATCATGCTCATAACATTTGCAAGCCCGCCCATCTTTTTCATCTGATTCATACTTTCTAAATAATCTTCAAAATCAAACTGAGCTTTCTTCAGCTTCTGTGTCATGGCTTTCGCTTTTTCTTCATCGATGTCTTCTCCAACTTTTTCAATCAAACTGAGAACATCACCCATTCCCAGAATACGAGAAGCCATTCTATCTGGATAAAACTGTTCCAGATCGGAAAGTTTTTCACCCATACCTACATAAAGAATTGGTCTGCCGGTTACTGCCTTGATTGAGAGTGCAGCACCACCTCTTGTATCACCGTCTAATTTTGTAACGATAACACCGTCTATACCAATCTTTTCATTGAAACTATTTGCGACATTTACCGCATCCTGACCTGTCATAGCATCTACGACTAAGATTGTCTGGTGCACAGTCACTGTTTCTTTGATCTCCTGTAATTCTGCCATCATATCTTCATCAATATGAAGTCGACCTGCAGTATCGAGAATTACAACATTATTACCATTTTTTGCAGCATGTTCCATCGCTGCTTTTGCAATGTTTGCAGGCTTGTGATTGTCACCCATTGCAAATACTTCAACGCCCTGCTTTTCTCCATTGATCTGCAATTGCTTGATCGCAGCCGGACGGTAGACATCACATGCAACTAACAGCGGTTTCTTACCTTTCAGCTTAAGCTTTCCGGCAATCTTTGCTGTGGTTGTTGTCTTACCAGCTCCCTGAAGACCTGCCATCATAATGACTGTTGTTGCCTGTCCTGGCTGAAGCTTAATCTCAGTTGTCTCAGAACCCATCAATTTGATCAATTCTTCGTGTACAATCTTGATTACCATCTGTCCCGGATTGAGCCCATTCATTACGTCCTGGCCAATTGCGCGTTCCTGAATATCTTTTACAAATCCCTTTACAACTTTGAAGTTAACGTCTGCTTCTAACAGAGCCATCTTTACTTCTTTTAACGCCAGCTTAACATCTTCTTCCGTAAGTCGACCCTTGCTGCGAAGGTTTTTAAATACATTCTGCAGTTTTTCTGACAAACTATCAAATGCCATACTACAACTCCTCTAATATATCTCCTGCGATCTGTCTGATGTTTTTTACCAGTTCCGTCTCATCTTCCTGTTCCAAAAGTGCATCAAGTTCTTTCACTTTTTTCTTGATCGATAAAAACTTCTCTACCAGATGCAGCTTTGCTTCATAACCTTCCAGTGTCTTATTGCATCTCTTTATCAAATCATGCACACCCTGTCGGCTGATTCCAGCATTCTCTGCGATCTCACTCAAAGACAGATCCTCTAATACAAACTGTTCATAGATTTCTTTCTGATGCTTTGTAAGCAGTTCTCCATAGAAATCATATAGTAAAGCCTGTTCTAATAACTCATTCATTTGAATCACCTTTGCTATCATATATGATTTCTTTTCGGGTGTCAAGTATTTTTTCTTGACATTTTTTATTTTTACTCTACTGTTACACTCTTTGCAAGGTTTCTTGGCTTATCCACATCCAACCCTTTCGCAACACTTACATAATATCCCATCAACTGTAATGGAATAATTGCCAAACTTGTTGTAAAGTGTTCATCAATTCTTGGAATATAAGCAGTAAAATCAACTGTATCTTCTATATTATAGTTACCATAGCTGGTAAGTCCCATCAGATAAGCGCCTCTGCTCTTTACTTCTACCAGATTACTTACCATCTTTTCATACAGATCCTGCTGTGTCAGAACTCCGACTACCAGTGTTCCATCTTCGATCAGACTGATCGTTCCATGCTTCAATTCCCCAGCAGCATAGGCTTCTGAATGAATGTAGCTGATTTCTTTCATTTTCAGACTGCCTTCCAGACTGGTTGCATAGTCAAGCCCTCTTCCGATAAAGAAAATGTCTTTCGCATTTGAGAATTTAGAAGCAAACCACTGGATTCGTTCTTTGTCTTCTAATATTTTCTGCATCTTTGCAGGAAGTTTTTCTAATTCTTTGATCAGTCTCTCGTATTCAGTTTCATCAATCTGCCCACGTACCTTTGCAAGCTCCATTGCAAAGAGATAACTTGCGATCAACTGTGTACTGTACGCCTTTGTAGTAGCAACTGATATTTCAGGACCTGCCAAAGTATAAAATACGTGATCTGCCTCTCTTGCAATAGAGCTTCCCACCACATTTACAATCGCCAGTGTTTTCACACCTCTGTTTTTTGCTTCACGAAGCGCTGCAAGACTGTCTGCTGTTTCTCCTGACTGGCTGATAATGATCACCAGACTGTTTTCACTCAATATCGGTTTGCGATAACGGAATTCGGATGCCAGTTCTACACGTACAGGTACTTTTGCAAGATCTTCGATCACATACTGCGCTGTCACCCCAACATGATATGCAGAGCCACATGCAACTATATGGATCTGGCTATAACTTCTCATCTCTTCTTCTGAGATCCCAATACTTGCAAAATCAATCTTTCCATCTTTTACGACCGCTCCAAGAGTATCTTTCACTGCTCTTGGCTGCTCATGAATCTCTTTCATCATAAAATGCTCATATCCGTCTTTTTCTGCTGCCTGAGCGTCCCACTTGATCTCTGTGATTTCTTTTTCTACTTCATCCCCGTCAAGATTAAAGAAATGCACTTCACCATTTCCAAGTTTCGCCATTTCAAGGTTATCGATGTAATATACATTTCTAGAAAAACTCAGGATTGCCGGAACATCGGATGCAACATAGCATTCCCCATCTGCAACACCAATTACCATCGGACTGTCTTTTCTTGCTACCCAGATTTCTCCCGGATAGTCATTGAACATCACCGCCAAAGCATAAGATCCTCGGATTCTCACCATAGTCTTTGCAATGGCATCGATTGGTCCCATATTGTATTTCTTATAATAATAATCAATTAATTTTACCGCAGCTTCTGTATCTGTCTGCGAATAAAATACATATCCTTTTTTCGTCAGTTTTTCACGAATTTCCTGATAGTTCTCAATAATCCCATTGTGAACTGCAACGACACAACCATCTTCACTGCAATGTGGATGTGCATTGTCTTCAGATGGTTCCCCATGAGTTGCCCATCTTGTGTGTCCGATCCCGCAAGATCCAATCAGACTTTCTCCATCGTTGGTCTTGGCTGCAAGGATCTTTAATCTTCCTTTTGCCTTTACGATCTCAACTTTATTTGCATCATCACGCACTGCAAGCCCTGCCGAATCATATCCTCTGTATTCCAGCTTTTCTAATCCTTTTAAAAGAATTGGCGCTGCCTGTCTTCTTCCTGTAAATCCTACAATTCCACACATTTTTCATTTCCTCCATATCTTTCCTATAGCTTATGATTTTCTCAACCAAATTCTCCTAAACACAATGAAAAAAGTAGAAGAAAAATCCTCTACTTCCAAATTTTGACAGAATCATCCTGACAAGAACTCTCTCATTCGAAACTTTCTAATACCGGAACGCTATTGTTCCATTTTCCAATCCACACTGTCAATGAACCTCTTTTCACCGATCATCACACGTCTTTGGGTTGGTCTTTTTTTAATTATCATTGGTAAAATATATTTTACATAATATAAAACTTTACTTGTACTGTCAATTTAAATTCAAAAAAATACTCCAACTTTTCTATCACACAATTCTGCTTCCCACATATTATGAACTGTAAATAAAATTCTTGGAGGCTTATATATGAGCGACTTAAGTGCAACAAACTATGGATGTGGACGTAACGAAAGATCTGGCTGCGGATGCAACAACTGTGGAAACAACTCTTGTATCTGGATTATCTTAATTCTCTTATTCTGCGGCAACGGCAGTGTATTTGGAAGAAGCGGATGCGGATGCAACGATTGTGACAACAATAACAACAGCTGTTTATGGATCATCCTCATTTTACTCTTCTGTAACAACGGCAGCGTATTTGGCAGAAGCGGCTGTGGATGCGGATGCGACTGTGATAGCTGCTGCTAATCACTTCTTCTTGTGTGATAGGAATTTCCTATCACACAATTTACATATTTTCTCTTTCTCACTCATATATTTTGACAACATCACTTTCAGGAGGCGGTATCATGGACGATTGGAATCTGGAGCAAATGACCCCCTTTGATAAGCAGACATCCACAACCACTCTCCTGCTCTTAAAACTTTTAATTCCATACCTGCCTCCTCAAAGCCAGCGCATGTTTGCAATCTATATAAAGTTTCTGGAATTTCAGCATACCCTTTCCAATTTTCGAAGTTTCAGACAAAAATCGCTTTCCACACAGGACATTTTTCAGGATTTAAAACCCTATCTTCCCTCATCTGCCTCAGAATCTATCGATAATCTATTAAACATGATGAGTATGATGGAAATGTTCCAAAGTATGTATGCCTCGTCAGAGCAGGAGGACGGATTTGATCCCATGTCCATGATGAAAAACATGCTTACCCCGGAGCAGCAAGGAATGTTTGATATGTACAATGATATGTTTGCAAATGCTGCATCAGACTCAGAAAAAGGAGGTGATACTTCTGCTTGACTGGTTAAATGATCCCGCACTGAAAGATATGGATCCGGCAAAACTAGAACTCTTCAAAATCGCCGCTTCTCAGGTTTCCGGAAAATCCGGCAATGCAATGGCACCGATCATGATGTCATTGATCACAAACGCAAATAAACGTGGAATTCAGTTTACTCCAGAAGAGATTACACTGATCTTAAAACTTCTAAAACAGGGAAAATCCCCGGAAGAACAAAAAAATATAGACAAAACAGTTCAGCTCGTCACAACCATGATGAAAAACCAGATGAGAACAAAAAAATAGCCCCGGTTGAGGCTATTTTTTGATTTTATATTATGCTTCGTCTTCCAACTCTTCTTCTACATTCGTAACAGTGTATGTCTGACGTTTTCTTGCCATTTCATCACTTTCTAAGTATTCATCGTAAGTTGTGATCTTATCGATCAATTTGCCGCCTGGTACGATTTCCATGATACGGTTTGCTGTTGTCTGTACGATCTGATGGTCACGAGATGCAAACAATAACACACCTGGGAATTTGATCATACCATTGTTAAGTGCTGTGATCGCTTCCATATCTAAGTGGTCAGTTGGTTCGTCCATTACAAGAACGTTTGCACCAGAAATCATCATCTTAGACAATAAACAACGTACCTTTTCACCACCAGAAAGGACTCTTACTTTCTTCACACCGTCATCTCCGGCGAACAACATTCTTCCAAGGAAGCCACGTACATAAGTAACATCCTTTTCTTCTGAGTATTGTGTCAGCCATTCTACGATTGTGTCATCATTGTCGAATTCATGTGAGCTGTCTTTTGGGAAATATGCCTGAGATGTTGTAACACCCCATTTGTATGTTCCTTCGTCTGGTTCCATCTCTCCCATAAGAATCTTGAACAATGTAGTCTTTGCAAGCTCATTACCGCCTACAAATGCAACTTTATCTTCACGTCCGATTGTAAATGTAAGACCATCTAAAACTTTTACACCGTCGATTGTCTTTGAAAGATTTTCCACCATAAGAACTTCATTACCGATAGAACGGAAAGGTCTGAAGTCAATGTATGGATACTTTCTGCTGGATGGACGGATCTCATCTAATTGAATCTTTTCTAACGCTCTCTTACGAGATGTAGCTTGTTTTGATTTTGAAGCATTCGCGCTGAAACGAGAAATAAATTCTTGTAATTCTTTGATCTTTTCTTCTTTCTTACGGTTTGCTTCTTTCATTTGACGGATCAATAACTGGCTTGATTCATACCAGAAATCATAGTTACCAGCATATAACTGAATCTTGCCATAGTCGATATCAGCAATCTGTGTACATACTTTATTTAAGAAATAACGGTCATGCGATACTACGATTACTGTATTGTTGAAATTGATCAGGAATTCTTCCAGCCATGCGATCGCATCCAGATCCAAGTGGTTGGTAGGTTCGTCCAGAAGCAGGATATCTGGATTACCAAATAATGCTTTTGCAAGGAGTACCTTCACTTTTTCTGAACCTGTCAGATCTTTTACTAATTTATAATGTAACTCTGTATCGATTCCAAGACCATTCAAAAGAGTAGCTGCATCTGATTCTGCATTCCAGCCGTCCATCATTGCAAATTCGCCTTCCAGCTCACTTGCTTTGATACCATCTTCTTCTGTAAAATCTTCTTTTGCATATAATGCATCTTTTTCTTTCATAATATCATACAGTCTCTGGTTTCCCATAATAACTGTATCAAGAACCATATATTCATCATATTTGAAGTGGTCCTGTTCCAAGAATGAAAGTCTCTGACCTGGAGTGATGATCACTTCACCCTTTGAAGGTTCTAACTTTCCTGATAAAATCTTTAAAAATGTAGATTTACCGGCACCATTTGCTCCGATCAGACCATAACAGTTGCCTTCTGTAAATTTTACATTTACATCTTCGAATAACGCTTTTTTTCCAACACGCAATGTAACATTACTTGTGCTAATCATGTATGAATTCCTCCATATATAATCTAAAACTCTTTAATTACCAACGCTTATCTTAACATGAGACTCCTGAAATAGCAAGTCAGAATTAATGATATCGAACTTCCTGCAAAAATAATCCTTTTGGATCTGCCGGTGCACTGGCTGCTATTTTTGATTTTGGATCAAAGATTGCTTCGATCTCCTCTTTTTTACGATTTCCAAGTCCAACATCAATCAATGTACCTAAAATCATGCGCACCATATTGTGGAGGAAATCATTGCCATGGATCGTAAATTGAATCTCATTGCCATCATCATAGATATCAATGTCATAGATTTCCTTTTCCGTGGATTTATTCTTTTTCACAGTCGAAAAGTTCTTAAAATCATGCTTTCCGATGAATAGAATCGCAGCCTGCTTCATCAGCTCTACATCTGGTTTCTTAAAAGAATGGTAAACGTATTTTCTTTCAAAAACACTTGGCACCTCATTGATCGCCATGCGGTACAGATATACTTTGGAAGCAGCATTCAGACTTGCATGAAAACGCTCTGGCATTTCCTCAATCTCGATCACTGCAATATCCATTGGCAGATAACGGTTCAGATAACGTTTGATCCCGATCAACGTCATATCTGTCGTTGTTTTGAAATTGACAACCTGTGCATAAGCATGAACTCCTACTTCTGTTCTTGCGCCGCAGAATAGCTCTACGTCTTCGTTTGTCATCTTTTTAATCACTTCTATTATCTTGTTGGAAATCGTGTTGGTCGACTCATCTTTTCCAAGACGCTGCCATCCCTGATAACGGCTTCCATCATATTCTAAAACTAATTTAATATTTCGCATCGTTGACTCCTTTATTCGTTTTTATAAAGCAAAGATAGTATAGCAGAAATTTAAGGAAATGAAAAGTTGCGAAAGCAGATGAAGTACACTTTGTTCTTGTGTCCGGTTCACTTTCATAGTAAAATATTTTTATTATTACAATTAGGATGAGAGAGGATATTATGAGCGAAAATATGAATGCAAAAAGAGTCGATGATTCTCGCGTAGAGACAGTCCATATCGTGCGTCCAAACCATTTAAATGGCGCCAATCGTCTGTTTGGCGGTATCTTGATGCAGTGGATCGATGAAGTTGCCGGAATCGTAGCGAAAAGACATTCTATGTCAAATGTGATCACAGCATCTGTAGACAATCTCACCTTCTTAAAAGGTGCTTATCAGGATGAAATGGTCGTGATCAAAGGAAAGATGACCTGGGTTGGCCACTCTTCTATGGAAGTCTGTGTAGATACTTATGTTGAAAACAGACAGGGAGAACGTAACCGCATCAACAATGCACACTTTATGATGGTGGCCTTGGATGAACACGACAAACCGGTTCCTGTTCCACGCTTGATCCTGGAGACAGATGATGAAAAAATCGCATGGGAACACGGTGAAAAGCGCCGCCAGATCCGTGCAGAACGAAAAAGAGAAAAATTGGATGGTATTTAACCCGCCAGAAAAGGAGACTACTTTATGAGAAAGATTAAAAAAATCACAGCAATTTTACTGATTACTTTATGCCTGGCTATGAGTCTTACAGCATGTGGCAAGGCAGAGGAGACAATCATTCTTAACCTCGTAGAAGGTAACATTTCCGAAATTTATCTTGGAGAATTCGATGATACTTATCTGAAGATCGTAGATGCAACAGAGGCAGAAGCACAGCAGGCATACCTGGAAAATATGCAGTTCCAGGCAGAAGCATTTGCCATGTACTGGGGTATCGTTGAAGTGGACTATGGCGAATCTTTTGATGATCTGGACACAGCTCTTCAAGCTGAGATCATCGAACTTATGAAAGAGATTTACGGCAAATCAAAATTCGAAGTACAATCTGTCGCAAAACAGGATGACACAGCTTATTCTGTAAAAGTTGTGATCGAACCAGTTGATATCATGGAAAAGGCATATGATGTCTATACAAGCGAAACTTATGAACCATTAAACGATTTCTGGAACAAATATGCAGAGACAGATTTTTCTGTAATGAGCGATGAAGAATATTCAGCGTACATGAATGAATATTGCGAGATTGTATTACAGATTGTAAAAGATCTGCTTCCAGACATGGGTTACTGTGAATCTAAAACACAGAGCGTCCTTGTAGAATCTGTAAATGATCTGTGGCAGATCAATGAAGATGACTGGAGTCTTTTAGACAGCTATCTTGTTACCTATCCATAACATACCAGAAAACGGCCATGCGGAAATTCCGCATGACCGTCTTTTATTTTCTGTCTATTTTTTCGATACTTCTTTTTTAATATACGCGAATGTAGCGTCTTCTCCCTTTTCTGCCAGCATATAAAGCAGTTTCTCCAATAACGCTTTGGAATCCTTGTGAAGGATCGTATAGGCCAATCCCCTCTCATAATATTCCAAAGGTCTGCGATCATTGTACTGTTCCTTCATATAAGTCTTAGATGCAGCAATACGGTCAATAAACATCTCCACCACGTATCGTTCCGGCATTCTCATGCCAGAGAGTACCTTCTCACCCTCTAAAGGATAATCGATCCAATATTCAAAATGATGTTTATTTCTCCCTTTATGGTGCAGCCACGCAGAAGAAAAACCAATATCTTCTCGCTCTGCATTGTTTGGACTGCGCGTTCCCTGGTAATATTTTGCTCCGACACGAAACTCTGTCCATCCATACTTTGACATATCGTGCATGAGTCCCTGCCAGTAAAGTCCTACCCGGAAACACCCTTTCATAACTAATATCTTATGATGTGTAATTGTACAAAAATGTTGCCACGCTTTCATCTTCTCACTCTTTCTGCGACAAATTTAGAAATCCATTTATCCTAAAGTCAGCAAAACACTACATAGATAGATTGCCAACAAATGTACCGGATAAAATCCATAGAAAAACTTTTTGCATTTTGGTCCCTGTTCTCCATTGTGGAGCATGATCGGAAGAATCGCAAGTACCGCATAACTCTGAATGTATCCCATCAAAAATATATTGATGATCGCAATCCCAATATATTTGATCACTTTCTTTTCCCGGAAATAATAATATACCAGAATCATCAGTAATCCCATACTGCTATAGTCCGTATGCAGACATTCGCTCAGCAGAAACATTGCGATCACCACAATCACCTTTCGGACCTTCGACGGTGTCTGGATTAAAAGATACAACATCAGAATCCCTAAAAATAATGTAAAAAATACATTCTGATGACTGAATTCTAATACCGTCCCAAAAAACGCCAGATCAAACGGAATCTCCGAGAGCAAAGCCAGAATTCCAAGACGCTTCATATATTTAAAAACGTCATGCGTATGAATAAATCCTTCTACTAAAGTATATGCGAAAATAGGGAAAGCGAGCCTTCCAATGATTCGCAGTTCAATATATTGCGGAAATATCACTGCTCCCACATGATCAATCAGCATTGCAACAATTGCGATCATTTTCAGTGTAAATGTATTTATTGCCATTTATCTACCTCATATTCTGCAATATTTTCTTTATCGATCAGAACAGTTTCAATATAAATCGCACGTTCATAGCTTTCTCCGTTTAAAATCTTAAGCGCAACTGCTGCTGCTTCATTTGCCATCTTTTCTGTTGACTGAGCAACTGTCGCTACCACTAAAGAATTTTCTTTCACAAGTTCCTTTTTCACTTCTGGCGAACCATCAATTCCATAGATTAAAACATCTTTGTTTCCTACTGTATTGGCAGCCACCAACGCACCAAGTGCCATTGGATCATTTCCACACATGATCGCAACAATGTCAGGATTATTCTTCAGCACTTCTTCTACTTCAGGCAAAGCTACATCCAGATCCCCTTTTGCATCGATTCTGGCAACAACTTCAAATCCTTTTCCTGCGATTGCTTTTTCAAATCCTTTAATTCTCTCATTGATGGAATTTCTGTTTGGACACTCTACGATGATGATCTTACCGCCTTCTGGAAGCATCTCAACCATATCTTTTCCACAAACATATCCTGCACTTGTATTGTCTGACCCAACATAAGCATCTACCAGATCAAATGCCTGTACTTGTGTATCAATATTGATCACTTTGATCCCTGCATCCTTCAGTGCTTGAATTGCAGGAGTAATCTCGATCCAGTCAACCGGTGAGACAAATACAGCATCTACATCCTGTTCCACAAGTTCCAGGATCTGTTCATTCTGCAGTTCTGCATCTGATGCTGCATCAAGCGTGATTAAAGTGTGTCCTGCCTCTTCAATGGCTGTTCTTAAATGATTTTCTAAAGAAATAAAGAACGGATTGTCCATTGTAAGACAGCTATAAGCAAATTTAAATGTTTCAACTTCTTCATTCTCTTCCTGTGGATTTTCATTTACCACTTCTTCTTGCTTACATGCTGTCAAAAGCATTACACTCAGCATAGCAAACAAGACTAGCCTTACTAACTTTTTCATTATTCATATCCTCCTATGACATAACTACGGGTTATCCATTTCATTTTAGCCGTTTTTCTGAGAAAGTCAATAGCATTCCCCTTGCAATTCTTCCCAGCGTCTGATAGAGTTAGATTATCTAAAAAAAATCAAAGGAGATATGACAATGAGTGAACACAATCAAGATTGTAATTGCGGATGCAACGAAGAAGTAACAGTTACATTAACTCTCGACAATGATGAAGTAGTTGAATGTGCGGTTCTTACTATTTATGAAGTTGATGACAAGGAATATATCGCATTACTTCCATTAGATGAAGACGGAACAGAATCAGATGGTGACGTTTATCTTTACCGTTATGTTGAAACAGAAGATGGCGAACCTACATTAGAAAACATCGAAGATGACGACGAATACGAAGCTGCTGCTGACGCATTCGATGAATGGCTCGATGAACAAGACTTCGAAGATATGATCGAAGAATAATTTGAACATGAAAGGGGCTGTAAAAAAAGTCTCATAAAGAGCTGACACCGAATGCATTAGCATTCGGTGTCTACTTTTTTTGATGACGTCATTCTGTATGACTATTTTTAGGGTACAAAAACAGACCACGCATTTTTCGTGGCTATTCAGTGCCTTTCTTCTCAAAATATGTTAAG